>DBUL01000228.1:2445-10370 GCA_002307905.1 Rhizobiaceae bacterium UBA1291 | reverse complement strand
CCCCCACAAGGGGGGAGATCAGCGAGTGGCAGACCTGTTGCCCCAAGCCCTCGTTGACCGCCGGTCTTGACATCAGAGGTGGAACGACAAGCGTCCCCCATCCGATCTCCCCCCTTGTGGGGNNGCCCGGCAGGGCAGAGGGGGTGACCGAAACGAAAACAGCCGCTAAAGGCGATACACGATGACCGAACAAAAGACCGCAGCACCCGCCCTCTCCTCCGACGTGACCGAAGTCCGCGCCCAGAAGCTCGCGCTTTTGCGCCAGCAGGTCGGCGACGTCTATCCGGCGCACTTCCACCGCACCATCACCAATGCCGAACTGGCCGAGAAATATGCCGATCTGGAGCTCGACACCGAATCCGGCGACATCGTCACCGTCGCCGGCCGCGTCTACTCGTCGCGCAATTCCGGCATGTTCATCGACATCCATGACGCCTCGGGCAAGATCCAGATCTTCTCCCACAAGGACACGACACCGGAGGAAGCCCGCGCGCTACTGCCAATGATCGACCTCGGCGACATCATCGGCGTCACCGGCGCGGTGCGCCGCACCAAGCGCGGCGAGCTGACGATCAATGCGCATGAGATCACCATGCTCACCAAGTCGCTGCTGCCGATGCCGGAAAAATATCACGGCCTCGCCGACATCGAGACGCGCTACCGCAAGCGCCACCTCGACCTCTTGACCAACGAGGAATCCAAGCTTCGCTTCCAACAGCGCTCGAAGATCATTTCGGGCATTCGCCGCTTCATGGAAAACGACGGCTTCATGGAAGTCGAGACGCCGATGCTGCAGACGATCTACGGTGGCGCGACGGCAGAGCCCTTCAAGACCCACCACAACACGCTGAAGATGGACATGTACCTGCGCATCGCGCCGGAACTGTACCTCAAGCGCACACTGGTTTCGGGCCTGTCGGACAAGGTCTTCGAGATCAACCGCNNCTTCCGTAACGAAGGCGTCTCCACCCGGCACAATCCGGAATTCACGATGATGGAGTGCTACTGGGCCTATGCCGATTACCAGGACGTCATGGACCTTGTCGAAAGGATGTTCTCCGAACTGGCGATGACCCTCCACGGCACCACCGAAGTGCCCTATGGCGACAAGACACTCTCTTTCAAAGGGCCGTTCCGCCGCATCTCGATGCCCGGCGCAGTCAAGGAGAAGACCGGTATCGACTTCCTCGCCATCCAGACCGACGAGGAAGCCCGCGCTGCCGCGCGCCATGCCGGCTTCGAAGTCGAGAAGGACTCCACGTGGGGCGAATGCCTCGCCTTCATTTTCGAGGAAACCGTCGAGGGCGACCTCATCCAGCCGGTGCATGTCATTGACTTCCCCAAGGACATCTCGCCGTTTGCCAAGGAAGTGCCAGGCGAACCACGCCTGGTCGAGCGCTTCGAGACCTATGTCAACGGCTGGGAACTCGGCAATGCCTTCTCCGAACTCAACGATCCGGAGGAGCAACGCTCCCGCATGGTGGAACAGCTGGCTCAGGCTCATGCCCGTGGCGAAAAGGAAAAGGCCCTCGACGAGGACTTCCTCGATGCCATGGACCAGGGAATGCCGCCGGCCGGTGGGCTGGGCATCGGCGTCGACCGCCTGATCATGGTGCTGACCAACGCTCCGTCGATCCGCGACGTCATCCTCTTCCCGGCGCGGCGCCACAAGGGCGACTGAACGAAACCCCGGCCGTTTTGGCGATCTCGAGGCGACAAAAACAAAATCCCGGCGCAGAACGTGCGCCGGGATTTTATTGGTGCGGTCGATAGACTTTAGTGCGTGGCTTCGGCGTGCTTTTCCTCAGCGGCTTTGGCGCTCGCCTTCGGCGGCAGGACCAGGCTTTCTTCGACCGGGATCTCGGCGGCAGGCCGCTTTCCACTGCCTTCTGCGGCATCGGCGTCGGCAGAAGGCTGTTGCGTAGCGGCACCTTGCTTCACGCCCTCGAGCGGCTGGGACCGAAGTTTTTCAAGCCATGCGGCGCCGGCGGATTTTGCCTTGCCTTCCGCCTCCGGCTCAGATGCCGCCTTGCGATCTTCGGTCGCGGCGGCTTGCGCCGGCGCCGCATCACCCTCGACCGCGGCCACGGTCTCAACCGCTGGCGCGGCGGCATCTTGCTCCTCCGGCGCAGCCTTGATCTGATCGGCGGCGCCCGCATCGCCTGGGATCTGGGCCACGGGCTTTTCTTCGCCGGTACCGAGGACCATGCTCTTCAGCGACGATAGCCAGCCATCGCCGGCAGGCTCGGCCGGCTTGGCATGGGCGTCCTCAGCAGCGACACCTTGCGGGGCCATGATCTCCTGGGCATCCCCTTCACTTGTCGGCGCGGCATGGGCGGAAGCTGCATTGGCGGCATACCCGGTATCCTCCGTCTTGACCTCGGCGACAGCCGGTACAGCCGCAGATTCATCGGCATGCTCGTCAGCAGGTGCCGTTGCATGACCGTCGGCCGGTGCCGCCTCATGTGCGGCGGTTGACGCCTTTTCGTGGCCGGCTGATGGGTCTTGCCCCTCGGGAACGGCCACTTCAGGCCGGACGCAATCGGTCTTGTCGTCGAGCCGCGCCACCAGCGTTTCAATATCGGCCTCCAACATGGCGATCCTTTCGCCATAGAATAGCCCGTCGGCATTTGCCGGTCTGTCGACATAGCGCGCCGTGAACACCTGGCCACTCGCCCCTTGCGGAACACGGCTCGGGTCGGGAATGTAGATGATGTCCGCACCGACGGCCCGGCCGCGCATCGCCGAGCGGTCGATCGGCCCGTTCTTGTCGAGAACAACCACCTGCACCAGATCCGGCTTTTCGGTCTGGTAGACCGCACCGGCAACCCGAAGTGCTGTCTTGACCCGCGTAATCCCGTCACCGGGTGTGGAGGTGGTGATGTACTTGCGGACCCAGAAACGATCCTTGGTCTTGATCGTGACGGTCTTGACCTCGGTGCATTCGAACCCGTTCAGGGTCGAATAGGACGGACCAAGGATCTTGTCGGCGCCGATGAATACGGCCGCAGCACCCGTGGCGCCGCAGAGCACGAGCACACCGCCGAAGGCAAGGACGATTTTGCGAGAGATCCGGATCTTGCTCAAAAGACCCTTCACGCCATGAACTCCAACATCAATCACGCCCCGCTTTAACACGCAATACAGAGGTCGATAGTTGCCACAACGGTCTTGATGAAGGTTTAATCCAGTCGCAACAATCCTCGGCACACTGCCCGGCTTTGATACCAAGTCGTCAGAATCGAGCCCTCTTTGCGAACCGCTCGCAAAAAGCATTGACAATGCCGAAATCCGTCCTAACTTTGAATGAGAATTATTCGCAAGAAGCCTCAGGAGTTTTCATGCTGTCCCGCATCGCCGGCTTTCTCGCTGCCGCCCTCGTGCTGCTGCCGATCGGCGCGGCGGCGGCCGAGAAGCCGAAGGTCATCACCACCTTCACGGTCATCGCCGACATTGCCCGCAATGTCGCCGGCGATCTGGCCGAGGTGGACAGCATCACCAAACCGGGTGCCGAGATCCACAACTACCAACCGACGCCGCGCGACATCCTCAAGGCCCGCGACGCTGACTTGGTTCTGTGGAACGGCCTCAACCTGGAGCGCTGGTTCGAAAAATTCCTCGCCAATCTCGGCTCGGTGCCGGCCGCCGTTATCAGCGACGGCGTCGAGCCGATCGACATTTCCGGCGGCGGCTATGAAGGCAAGCCCAATCCGCATGCCTGGATGTCGCCGGACAATGCGCTGATCTATGTCGAGAACATCCGCAAGGCATTGACCGACGTCGATCCGCAAAACGCCGACGCCTATGCCACCAATGCCAAGGCCTATTCCGACAGGATCCGCGCCGAGATCGAACCGATGAAGGCACAGATCTCAGATCTGCCGGCTGAAAAGCGCTGGCTGGTCAGCAGCGAGGGTGCTTTCTCCTATCTCGCCCGCGACCTCGACCTCAAGGAACTCTTCCTCTGGCCGGTCAATGCCGATGCGCAGGGCACGCCGCAGCAGGTACGCGCCGTAATCGACGCCATGCGCGAAAACTGGATCGCGGTGATCTTCTCCGAGAGCACGATTTCCGACAAGCCGGCCCGACAGGTGGCCGAGGAGACCGGCGCCGCCTATGGCGGCGTGCTCTATGTCGACTCACTCAGCGAGGACGGCGGCCCGGTTCCGACCTATCTCGATCTGCTGAAGGTCACCGTTTCGACCATCGCCGAGGGGCTTGCCCGATGATCATGGGACGCAGCACCAGAACACGGCCCGAGGGCCTGACCGCCAAGAACGTCACGGTCACCTACCGCAACGGCCTCACCGCGCTCAAGGCCGCGAGCTTCTCGATCCCCAAGGGCACGATTACCGCGCTCGTCGGCGTCAACGGCGCCGGCAAGTCGACCCTGTTCAAGGCCATCATGGGCTTCGTGCCGCTCGCCGCCGGCGAGATTAGCGTGCTCGGCATGAGCGTGCGCCAGGCGCTGCGCCAGAACCTCATCGCCTACGTACCCCAGGCCGAGGAGGTCGACTGGGATTTTCCGGTCCTGGTCGAGGACGTGGTGATGATGGGCCGTTACGGCCACATGAACTTCTTCCGCATCCCTTCGCGCAACGACCACAAGATGGTCGCGGACGCGCTGGCGCGGGTCGGCATGAGCGATTTCCGCAAGCGCCAGATCGGCGAACTTTCCGGCGGCCAGCGCAAGCGCGTCTTCCTCGCCCGCGCTCTCGCCCAGGAAGGACAGGTGATCCTGCTCGACGAACCCTTCACCGGCGTCGACGTCAACACCGAGGAACAGATCGTCGCCCTGATGCGCGCCCTGCGCGCCGAAGGCCGCGTCATGCTGGTCTCGACCCACAATCTCGGCAGCGTACCGGAATTCTGCGACCGCACCATTTTCGTCAAGGGCACGGTGATCGCGTCCGGCCCGACCGAGGAAACCTTTACCGAGGAGAACCTGAAGACCGCCTTCGGCGGGGCCTTGCGCCACTTCGTTCTCGGCGGCGCCGACCTGCATGACGACGCCGATGCGCGCCAGCTCAAGGTCATCACCGACGACGAACGCCCCTTCGTCATCTACGGCAAGCCGCAAACGGACAAAGTCCCGGAAGAAGTCGATGACAAGCCTGCTGCTTGAACCCTTCACCTATGACTACATGCGCAACGCCATCCTGGTGAGCGCGCTCGTCGGCGGGGTCTGCGGTTTTCTCTCCGCCTATCTGATGCTCAAGGGCTGGTCACTGATCGGCGATGCCCTCTCCCACGCCATCGTGCCGGGCGTCGCCGGCGCCTACATGCTCGGCCTGCCCTTTGCCTTCGGCGCCTTCCTCTCCGGCGGGCTCGCCGCCGCCGCCATGCTCTTCCTCAACCAGCGCACGCGGCTGAAGGAAGACGCGATCATCGGCCTAATCTTCACCTCCTTCTTCGGCCTTGGCCTGTTCATGGTGTCGCTCTCGCCGGTCTCGGTGAACATCCAGACCATCGTGCTCGGTAACATTCTGGCCATCACCCCGGCCGACACCCTGCAACTCGTCCTCATCGGCGGTATCAGCCTCGTGGTGCTGACCGCCAAGTGGAAGGACTTCATGGTTGCCTTCTTCGACGAGAACCACGCCCGCTCGATCGGCCTGCGCCCGGACCTGTTGAAGATCGTCTTCTTCACCCTGCTCGCCGGCTCGACGGTCGCCGCCCTCCAGACGGTCGGCGCCTTCCTCGTCGTCGCCATGGTGGTGACGCCGGGCGCCACCGCCTATCTGCTCACCGACCGCTTCCAGCGGCTGATCGTGCTCGCCTTCCTGATCGGCGCCGGAACAAGTTTCACCGGGGCCTATGCGAGCTATTTCCTCGACGGCGCCACCGGCGGCGTGATCGTCGTCTTGCAGACGCTGCTCTTCCTGCTCGCCTTCGTCTTCGCGCCAAAGCACGGCATGCTCGCCGCCCGCCGCCGTGCGGCGCAAGCACTGGAACTGACGCCATGAACGAGACCCTTGAGCTGCTGCTCCTGCCGTTCCAACTGCCCTTCATGCTCTCGGCCTTCGCCGTCACGCTGATGATCGCGGTGCCGATGGCGCTGCTCTCCTGCTTCCTGGTGCTGAAGGGCTGGTCGCTGATGGGCGACGCCGTCTCCCATGCCGTGCTGCCCGGCGTCGTCATCGCCTACATGGTCGGCCTGCCGCTTGCCGTCGGCGCCTTCGTCGCCGGCATGATCTGCGCGCTCGCCACCGGCTATGTGAAGGAGAACAGCCGGATCAAGGAGGACACGGTGCTCGGCATCGTCTTCTCCGGTATGTTCGGTCTCGGCCTCGTGCTCTTCGTCAAGGTCGAATCCGACGTCCATCTCGACCATATCCTGTTCGGCGACATGCTCGGCATCCTGCCCTTAGACCTCCTCGAGACCGGCCTGATCGCCCTGGCGGCGACCGCCTTCCTGGTGATCCTGCGCAAGGATCTTCTGGCCCACGCCTTCGACCCGCAACATGCCCGCGCCATCGGCCTGCCGGTCAGGCTCCTGCACTACGGCCTGCTGGCCGTCCTGTCGCTGACCGTGGTCGGCGCCCTGAAGGCCGTCGGCATCATCCTGTCGGTCGCGATGCTGGTCGCCCCCGGCGCCATCGCCTTCCTCATCACCCGACGATTCCAGACCATGCTTTTGGCCGCCGTCATCGTGGCAACCACCTCCACGCTCCTCGGCATATATCTGAGCTTCCTCATCGACAGTGCGCCGGCCCCGACCATCGTGCTGGTGATGACCGCCATCTTCATCCTCGCCTTCCTGCGCACCGTCTGGAAGGCCCGCGACATGCGCGGACAGTCTGAGCCGCTGACCGACGGCACGGAAGAAGCCTTGCCCAGGATCAACGCGCTTTCGTCCGATCCTCTTTAGCTCTAAACAGGAGCAATCAACGAGGACCGGGCGCATGAACGAACTGATGCTGCTGACGAAACCGAACCGCCACCTGTTCTTCACCGGCAAGGGCGGCGTCGGCAAGACCTCGATCAGTTGCGCCACCGCGATCGCGCTGGCCGACAAGGGCCTGAAAGTCCTGCTGGTCAGCACCGACCCGGCCTCGAATCTCGACGAGATGCTCGGCGTAGCGCTCGGTAGCGATCCGACCCCGGTGCCGGGCGTGCCCGGCCTTTTGGCCATGAACATCGACCCGGAGACGGCGGCAGAGGACTACCGCGCCCGTGTGCTCGACCAGATGGGCCCGGCCGCCACCGACACCGAGAAGGCGACCGTGCGCGAACAGCTGTCCGGCGCCTGGACCACCGAGATCGCCGCCTTCGATGAGTTCGTCGACCTGCTCGCCGACGACAATCCGCAGTTCGACCACATCATCTTCGACACGGCGCCCACCGGCCACACGCTCAGGCTCCTCAGCCTGCCCAAGGCCTGGACCGGTTTCCTCGAGGCCAACGAGCGCGGCGCCTCCTGCCTTGGACCGCATTCCGGCCTGAAAATGCAGGAGGACCGTTTTCGCGAGGCGCTCGCATGCCTGGGCGACCCGGCCCGGACCACCATCGTGCTGGTAACCCGTGCCGACCGCGGCGCCATCCGCGAGGCCGCGCGCACCGCCGGAGAGCTCGCCGAACTCGGCCTCTCCAACCAGATGCTCGCGGTCAACGGCCGCTTCACGCCGTCCGATCCGAACGACACCGTTGCGACCGCCTTCGCCGCCGAACAGACGGCAGCGCTGGCCGAGCTGCCCGCCTCGCTCGCATCCCTGCCGCGCGACGAGGTGCCGCTGAAATCCTTCGACATGGTCGGGCTCAAAGCCCTTCGCGCCCTCTTCGCGCCACAGGACGATCTGACCGGTTCCACCGCCGGCGACCTCCCCGCCGTCACCGACCTGCCGCGTCTCTCGACGCTGGTCGACGACATCGCAGCGGGCGGCAAGGGTCTCGTCATGGTCATGGGCAAGGGCGGCGTCGGCAAG
>DBUL01000228.1:0-2405 GCA_002307905.1 Rhizobiaceae bacterium UBA1291 | reverse complement strand
GACAAGATCATGACGACCAAGGGCCGCGACCTCGACGAGGACGGCAAGGCCCTGCTGCGCGAGGATCTGGCCTCCCCCTGCACCGAAGAAGTCGCCGTCTTTCATGCCTTTTCCCGCGTCGTCGGCGAGGCCAGGAGTAATTTCGTCGTCATCGACACGGCGCCGACCGGCCATACCCTGCTGCTGCTCGACGCGACCGGCGCCTATCATCGCCAGATGACGCGGCACCTCGACGAAAACGCCCCCGGCCGCATGGTCACGCCCCTGATGCGCCTGCAGGATCCGGCCTATACGCGCGTCCTGCTCGTCACCCTGCCGGAGACCACACCGGTCTCCGAAGCCGGCGCGTTGCAGGAGGACCTCCGCCGCGCCAGGATCGAGCCCTATGGCTGGATAATCAACAAGTCGATGGCGATCACCGGCACGCGCGACCCGCTGCTGCGCGCCCGGATCAAGGGGGAGGCAGCCCAGATCGAGCGGGTGAAACGCGATTTCGCCAGCCGCGTCTACGGGCTGGATTTCCGCTCGGTCGCACCCGTCGGATTGACCGAGCTGCGCAAGATCGCCGATCCGGCATGAAGGCATGGCCAGCGCTGCGTTTCCGAACGGTCTCTGCACTCACTTGTCCGGCTGAACCGTCGCATTGCGCCTTGCCAGCACGTTCTCCCGCCAGACGGTGAACAGCCCGGCGCCGACGACGATCGCCGCGCCGATGACCATATTGGCCCGCAACACCTCGCCGAAGACCAGGACGGCAATGCCCGACGCCAGCACCAACTGGAGATAGGTGATCGGCTGGACCGCGACTGCATCGAGATTGTCATAGGCCTTGATCAGCAGATAGTGCCCGGCAATGCCGGTGCAGCAGAGCAGGATCATCCATTTCCAGTCGGCAGCCGAAATCTCGGTCCAGAAGAACGGTCCGGCTATCGAGAGGGCCACCGCACCGACCGTGCCGATATAGAAGAAGCTCGTCATCGGCCCGTCCACGCGGCTCACCAGCCGCGTCATCAATCCGTAGAGGGCGCCGATCACCGCGGTCGAGATCGGCAGGATCACCAGCGGACTGAACTGGTCGCCGCTCGGCGACAGGATCAGCAGCACCCCGCACAGGCCGACCCCGATCGCCGTCCAGCGCCGCCAGCCGACCTTCTCGCCGAGGATCGGCACCGACAGCAGCGCGACGATCAGCGGCCCGGAGGCGAAGATCGCCTGCGACTGGGCAAGGCCGACCTTGGCNNGGTGATGGCGATCGGGATCTGCACGGCCAACAGCAGTCCGCGGGCGATCTGCAGGACCGGGCGCTTGGTGGAGACCGCCGCCCGCAACCCGCCGCGCGCCCGCATGGCGAACAGGATGGCGAAGACCGCAAACGCCCAATAGCGGAACATCGCCACCAGCACCGGCGGATAAGCCATGCCGAGATGCTTGGACACTGCGTCCTGCACCGAGAATATGGTGAAGGCGATGATGGCAAAGGCATAGCCGAGCGGCGTGGATTTCATGAAACCGGCTGACCTAGGACGGGCGGGAACGGGAGCGCCACGAGGGAAAGCGGCGAATCGATCGTATACGTCTCTTGGCATTTGCAAAGTCTGAACTTTGCACAGCTGCCCTGCGGCAGACGAAGCCGAACGGCGGCATTGCGACGCGCGCCCGCCTGCCGCTTGCCCTTGCGCCGCCCGCCATGCTCTAACGGCGCCATGGCCTTCACGCTTCGCCAGTTGCAGTATTTCATCGCCGTCGCCGAGCAGGGTTCGGTGACGCGGGCGGCGCAGAACCTGTCGATCTCGCAATCCTCCGTGACCGAGGCGATCAAGGAACTGGAGGGCGATCTCGGCGTCGAACTGTTCGAGCGCCATCCGCGCGGCCTGTCGATCACCCATAACGGCCACCAGTTCCTGCGCCATGCCACGAAGATCCTGGGCACCGTCTCCGACGCGCGCAACGCCTTTTCCGAGACGCAGGAGAACACCGGCGGCACGCTCAATATCGGCGTCACCTCGCTGGTCGCCGGCTACGTGCTCTCCGACCTGCTCGCCCGCTATCGCCGCGCCTGCCCCGGCGTCGAGGTCTCGGCCATCGAGGACAACGGCTCGTATCTGGAGCACCTGCTGATCGGCGGCGAACTCGATGTGGCCGTCATGGTCATTTCCAACCTGCGCGACCGCCTGGCGCTGCAGGCCGAAATTCTCGAAACCTCGCCCTACCGCCTGTGGCTGCCCATGGGCCATCCGCTCGTCTCCGCCGACATCATCTCGATCGCCGACATCGCCCGCGAGCCGCTGATCATGCTGACCGTCGACGAAATCGAGGAGAACACCGGCAAGCTGCTCTCGGCGCTCGGCGCCCGCCCGCACGTCGCCTTCCGCACCCGCTCCGTGGAAGCGGTGCGCAGCCTGGTG
>DBUL01000229.1 GCA_002307905.1 Rhizobiaceae bacterium UBA1291 | reverse complement strand
ATGCCGCCGCCGATGACGACGACATCACGACCGACCGGCACGTCGCCCTTGTTGGTAGCTTCGCGCAGGTTGGCAATGAACTCGACGGCATCGAGAACTCCATTGATGTCGGCGCCGGGAACGTTGAGCGCATTGACATTGCCAAGCCCGGTGCCGAGGAACACGGCGTCAAACTTCGACTGGAGATCGGCCAGGGTGAAATCGCGACCGAGCAT
Organism: Rhizobiaceae bacterium UBA1291; assembly: GCA_002307905.1. GTDB lineage: Bacteria > Pseudomonadota > Alphaproteobacteria > Rhizobiales > Rhizobiaceae > Allorhizobium. The sequence continues at coordinate 3,682 of DBUL01000229.1, read as the reverse complement.
TTCGCCGTTGATCACGTCGATGCCGCCGATCGACAGGATGTAGTCGACCTCCTGCTGGGCGAAGTCGTTGGTCGTCTTGTAGGCGGCGATGCCGTATTCATTGAGGCCGCCGGCCTTCTCGCGAACGTCATAAATGGTGACGCGATGCCCGTAGATGGCGAGCCGATGGGCGCAGGCGAGGCCGGCAGGCCCGGCGCCGACCACGGCAACCGACTTCCCGCTGCTTGGCGCCGGCGTGTAGAACTCCCGTCCCTGTTCGATGGCAATGTCGGTCGCGTAGCGCTGCAGTCGGCCGATCTCGACAGGGCGCTCTTCCGCGGTATTGCGCACGCAGGCTTCTTCGCACAGCGTTTCGGTCGGACAGACGCGGGCGCACATGCCGCCGAGGATGTTCTGGTCGAAGATGGTCTTGGCCGAGCCGATCGGATTGCCGGTCGAGATCTGGCGGATGAACAGCGGTATGTCGATCGAGGTCGGACAGGCCGTCATGCACGGCGCGTCATGACAGAAGTAGCAGCGGTCGGAGGCCACCAGTGCCTCGTGCTGATCGAGGCGCGGATGAAGGTCGGAGAAATTCTTCAAATATTCGGCAGCGTCCAGCCGCCCGGCCTTCAGGCCCGGTTCCAGTCGTCGCATCGTGGTTCCCCTTTTTTATCGAGCGATTGGGAACAGGCTAACCCAGGAAAAAAAATTTATCAAACGGTAAAATTTCGCCTTGGGGAGCCGGCAGAAGGCATACAGGGCAGGGGCTCTAGCTTTCCAGAAGGGCCTTCTCCCGCTCCCGGTACTGCCTCGGCGGCAGACCTGCGTTCTGCGTGAAGAACCGGCTGAAGTAGGCCTGGTCCTCGAAGCCGAGCCGTAGGGCGATCTGCTGGATAGACAAGGCGCTGAACACGAGGTCGCGCTTGGCTTCCAGCACGATGCGCTCGGCGATCAGGCGGCTCACCGGCTTGCCGACAAGCGCGCGNNCATATTGCTCGACAGGCAGGCGGGTCCTGAAATCCTCGCCGATCATGCGCGTCAGTTCCGCCAGCCGTTCCTGGTCGCGGTCGGCCTCGCCTTGCCCTCGTTCGGCGCCGGCAAGGCGCAGCGTCAGAAGCAGCGCCGTGCGTAGCAAAGGCTCGACGAGTGGGGTTGGCCGGGCCCCGCCCTGCACGATCTCCTGCTCGGCGCGATCGAGGGTCTCGCTCAGATACCGGCTGTCTGGATGTTCGTCCAGCATAGGGGTGATGCTCGGTTGCCGAAGCCATTCAGCAAGGCCCGCATGACCCTGCAGTTCGGCCGAGAAGCGCTTGGCGACCAAGGTGATGACGGCGCCATCGACGTCGCGGGAGAAGCGGAAGCCATGGTTGTGGCGCTCCGGCATGGCAATCACCATGCGGGGACCGAAGGGACGCCAGCGGCCGTCGAACAAGGCCTCGCCGTGACCGCTGCGAATGTGCAGAATTTGAAACAGACGCTCGTGTCGGTGCGGCCTAATCTCCCAGCTGTGCAGCGAGCTGCGGCTGTAGATCGTTTCGGCATGGGCCCAGAACTCAGTGTGTTCGGTCGGCTTCTCGCCATAGAGGCTGTAGATCGGAACGGGTCGGGTCACCTGCTTGGCATGCCTCCATGTTCGAATTGTCCAAGAGTGTGCCGGAATCTTCCATTGCCGGCAAGGTTCTGTGGCTTATCATTCCGCAAGAATTCAGGGAGGATTTCCATGCGCACCCAGGTCGCCATCATCGGCTCCGGGCCTTCGGGCCTTTTGCTCGGCCAATTGCTCAGCAAGGCCGGCATCGACAATGTCATCATTGATCGCGTCGATCGCGATTATATCCTCGGCCGCATCCGCGCCGGGGTGCTCGAAGTGGGCGCCGTGGGCATGATGGACCGCGTCGGTGCCGGAGAAAGGATGCACCAGGAGGGCCTGGTCCATGACGGGTTCTCGCTGTCCTTCGCCGGCCGCCGCCATCGCATCCAATTGAAGGGGCTGACCGGCACCTCGGTCATGGTCTATGGCCAGACGGAACTGACGCGGGACCTCATGGACCACCGCGAGGCCGATGGTGGCAAGACCATCTACAACGCCGCCAATGTGACGCCGCATGATTTCGACGGCGAAAGCCCCTACGTTACCTATGACAAGGACGGGGTCAGCCACCGCATCGACTGTGACTTCATTGCCGGCTGCGACGGCTATCATGGCCCCAGCCGTGCCGCCGTAGAAGGCAGGGGGCTCAAGACCTACGAGAAAGTCTATCCGTTCGGCTGGCTCGGCATCCTGGCCGACGTGCCGCCGGTCGATCACGAACTGATCTATGCGAACCATGCGCGCGGCTTTGCGCTGTGTTCGCAGCGCTCGCTCACCCGCTCGCGCTATTATGTCCAGGTGCCGCTCTCCGACAAGGTCGAGCAATGGTCGGACGACGCCTTCTGGGACGAGATCCGCCGTCGCCTGCCGGCAGACGTGGCGGAAGCCATGGTCACCGGCCCGTCGATCGAGAAGTCGATCGCCCCGCTGCGGTCCTTCGTCGCCGAGCCACTCCGATTCGGGCGGCTGTTCCTGGTCGGCGATGCCGGCCATATCGTGCCCCCGACCGGCGCCAAGGGGCTGAACCTGGCGGCCTCCGACGTGCATTACCTGTTCGATGGCCTGCAGGAATTCTACGGCGACAAATCGAAAGCCGGCGTCGACGCCTATTCGTCTCGCGCCCTGTCGCGCATCTGGAAGGCGGAGCGATTCTCCTGGTCGATGACCATGCTGTTGCATCGCTTTCCCGAGGAGGGCGATTTCGGTCAGAAGGTGCAGGAGGCCGAGCTCGACTATCTCTCGGGCTCGACGGCCGCGCAGACCGCCATGGCCGAGAATTACGTCGGTCTGCCCTACTGATCTCTCGGCATACAGCTTTACAAACGATACGGCCGGCTGCCACGCAGCCGGCCGTATTTGCGTTGCGTCAAAATATGATGCTAATTCTCATGTTTTAATCTTTACCAGGAAAATCAAGTTTACTATGGTCGTGCTTACACGAGGACGCACCCGCATCCAGGCGGTGCCGAGAGTTGAGGAACGGACATGGCGAAAAAGGGCAAGAAGCAGGCGGCGCAAAAGCAAGCCGCGAAGGCGGATCAGGGTGCTGCCACTGCTGCCACTGCTGCCACTGCCAGGGCGACGATCAACGTTCGCAGCTTCCTCTATGTCGGCGGGCGCGACTGCCAGGTCGCGCATCTGCGCCAGATCGCCAGCAATCATGGTGCCGAACTGATCCACCATGACGGCGGTTTGCGGGAAGCGGTGTCGCGCATCGACACGGTTCTGCCCTCCGTCGACTGCGTCTTCTGCCCCATCGACTGTATCAGCCATGACGCGTGTCTCAGGGTAAAGAACGGCTGCAAGAAATTCGGCAAGACCTTCGTTCCTCTGCGCAATGGCTCGAAGTCCAGTCTCGACCGGGCGTTGCAGACCCTGAACGATAGGAATGACAATCCATGAGCCATGATGATTTTGACCCGAGCCTGCTGATCGGCCTGCACAAACTGGCCGCGCAGAACGGCGAGGGGCTGGCGCCGGCCCTATACGAGCGGATCAGCGACCACGAGGCGAGCCTGGAGATGATCGCCGAGGTCATTCCCTTGCCGGGGTTGCACCAGCGAAGCAAGACGTCGGCCTATCCGCAGGGCTGGATGGCCGTCGTCATCG
>DBUL01000072.1:1072-2601 GCA_002307905.1 Rhizobiaceae bacterium UBA1291 | reverse complement strand
CGGCTTTTGTGGCGTGAGCGCAGCGGCCGCTTCGCCCAAGGGCTTCCCTTGTCTCCATCCTGTCGAAAAGGACGCTGAAGCATGAGCAATGGCTTCCACGAGGTGCGTTTTCCGCTGCGCCTGTCGCTGTCGACCAGCGGCGGGCCGAAGAGGTTGACCGACATCGTTGACCTGACCAATGGGCGCGAGGCGCGCAATGCGCGATGGCGCCATTCGCGGCGGGTCTATGATGCGGGCTCGGGTCTGCGGGCCGTCGACGATCTCTACGCGGTCGTCGCCTTCTTCGAGGCGCGGGGCGGGCAGCTTTACGGCTTCCGCTTTCGCGATCCGCTCGATGGCAAATCCTGCGGGCCGGGCGAGACGGTGCAGCCCTTCGACCAGGTGATCGGCACGGGCGACGGGGCGACGGCGACGTTCCGGCTGGCCAAGACCTATGGCGATGCAGGCGGGGAATGGCGGCGCGAGATCCTGAAGCCGGTGGCGGGGACGGTGCGGGTCGCGGTCGATGGGGTGGCGCTGCCCGGGGCGGGTTTCGCCTGTGACGCGGCGACGGGGCTGGTGACGATCGTAGAGGAATATATTCCGCAGCCCGGCGCGGCGGTGCAGGCCGGTTTTGAATTCGACGTGCCGGTGCGCTTCGACACGGACCGCATCGACGTCAATCTCGAGGCGTTCCGGGCAGGAAGCATTCCCGCCATTCNNATTCCGCTCAAGGAGATCCTGCCGTGAGAGAGATACCGACAGCGCTCGCCGCCCATCTTGTCGGCGATGCCACGACGCTTTGCCGCTGCTGCCGGGTGACGCGGCGCGACGGGGTGGTGCTCGGCTTTACCGAGCATGACCGCGACCTGACCTTTGCCGGCACCAGCTTTCTCGGGGAGAGCGGCTTTGCCGGGACCGAGGCGCGGGCGGTGAACGGGCTGGCGGCGCCCGGCGCAGAGGTGACCGGCGGCTTTTCCAGNNGCTATGACGGCGCGCGGGTCGAGGTGTTTACCGTCAACTGGCAGGCGCCGGGCGATCAGCACCTGCTCATGAAGGTGCAGGAGATCGGCGAGGTGTCGCGGGCGGGCGGGGCCTTTGCCGCGGAGCTCAGGAGTTTTGCGCACCGGCTGTCGCAGGAGCAGGGCCGAATTTATGGCCGGCGCTGCGATGCGAGCCTCGGCGATGGGCGCTGCGGGGTGGATCTGTCGCTCGCCGGGCGGCGGGCGACGGGCGTGGTGATGGCGGTCGAGGGGCGTGACCGGATTGTGGTGTCCGGCCTTGGTGGGTTTGCCGACGGGGATTTCCGGCTCGGCACGCTGCGGTTCGACGCGGGCGCGAACCAGGGGCAGACGGTTGAGATCGACGGCAATGTCGCTGTTTCCGGTGGGACGCGGCTGACGCTGTGGCTGCCGCTGGAGAGCCCGGCCGAGGTCGGCGATGCGGTGACGGTGACGATCGGCTGCGACAAGGGTTTTTCGACCTGTCGCGATCGATTTGCCAATGGGCTCAGTTTCAGGGGATTCCCGCATATGCCGGGCAGCGATTTT
>DBUL01000072.1:264-1056 GCA_002307905.1 Rhizobiaceae bacterium UBA1291 | reverse complement strand
TAGAAATTGCAGGTGAGGGGGTTTGCCGCATGACGTCCCTTCCGTCCCCCTCATCTGCGAAATCTGAGGTTTAGGCTTCGGCCAAGCCCTCGATTTCGCTTCTTCTCCCACCAGGGGAGAAGAAGCGCCGGCGCTCTGCCACCAGATTGGTTGCGCTGCCACAGTCGCTTGTAATCTCATATCCAGGAACAAAACCCATGACCGCCATCGGAGACCGCGTGGTCGCGATCGCCGAGCAGTGGATCGGCACGCCCTACCGGCATCAGGGATCGACGAAGGGTGTCGGCTGTGATTGCCTGGGGCTGGTGCGGGGGATCTGGCGGGAGATCTATGGGGCGGAGCCGGAGCTGGTGGCCCCCTATGCGCCGGACTGGGCGGAGCGCGGCGGGCGGGAGCGGTTGCTGGAAGCGGCGGGGCGGCATTGTGCGGCGGTGCCGGGTTTCGCCGAGGCATTGCCGGGCGATCTGCTGATCTTCCGCTTTCGTCCGCAATTCGCCGCCAAGCATGCCGGCATTCTGGTTGGCGCCGACGCCTTCATCCACGCCTATGAGCAGGCGGCGGTGATCCGTTCGGCGCTGGTGCCGGCCTGGCGCAGGCGCATTGCCGGAATCTACCGGTTCCCGGAGATTTCTTGAAAAACGGCGGGTTTTGCCGTATCTTGCTGGAGTGGTGGACGAGGCTGCTACCTCGCCCACCCTTTGCTAATGTTTGAAGTTGACCCGGACGGCGATCGACCAGCCCGTCCGGGTTATCCTCAAGATCAGCGTAATGCCAATTGGCCAAGACCTCATA
>DBUL01000072.1:0-201 GCA_002307905.1 Rhizobiaceae bacterium UBA1291 | reverse complement strand
CCGCGCCGGCTGGTACGGCGCCTGCTGCTTCTGCTCCCGAACCTCAGCATCCTATCACAATCTAGGCGAGCATCCAGACGGGTGCCGCGAGGGGTATCCATGGCGACAATCCTCTTCCAGGCGGCCGGTGCGGCGTTGGGTTCGGTGTTCGGGCCGCTCGGCGCCGTCATCGGCCGGGCGGCGGGGGCGCTCGCCGGCAAC
>DBUL01000185.1:21585-38574 GCA_002307905.1 Rhizobiaceae bacterium UBA1291 | reverse complement strand
CTACGACCGCGAAAAGCTGCAGGAACGTCTTGCCAAGCTCGCTGGCGGCGTTGCCGTGATCCGCGTCGGCGGTTCGACGGAAATCGAAGTCAAGGAAAAGAAGGACCGCATCGACGACGCACTCAACGCGACGCGCGCTGCCGTTCAGGAAGGCATCGTAGCGGGCGGTGGCGTTGCCCTGCTTCGTTCGTCGGTCAAGATCACGGTCAAGGGTGTCAACCAGGACCAGGAAGCCGGCATCAACATCGTTCGTCGCGCCCTGCAGGCTCCTTGCCGCCAGATCGCCGAAAACGCTGGTGACGAGGCCTCCATCGTTGTCGGCAAGATCCTCGACAAGGATCAGGACAACTGGGGTTACAATGCCCAGACCGGCGAATATGGCGACATGATCGCCATGGGTATCGTCGACCCGGTCAAGGTCGTTCGCACCGCCCTTCAGGACGCAGCTTCGGTTGCCGGCCTGCTGGTCACCANNGGCATGGGCGGCATGGGCGGCATGGACATGATGTGATAGGCGCCAGCCTGTCGCAGCATGGTCCATAAAAGCCGCCCATCATCTCAGATGGTTCAGCGCGTCAAGCGCGCTGAACGGGCGGCATGGAGATGATGTGATAGGCGCCAGCCTGTCCAACTGATCCAACCGGTTCAGTCTTACGGAAAGGGCGGTCTTCGGATCGCCCTTTTTCGCGTGCCCTTCATCGCTCCGGCGATGCGCTCACAGAAGCGGAGAGCGAACTCCGTGCCGGAGTACAAGCGATGACTTATGCAACCCCACGTCACCTCAGCCTATCCGTTCAAATGCACATTCGGAGACGTTAATGAAACTTCCGATTTACTTTTGTACCGCGAATCTGTTTCTTTGATATGCTGCAAGGGTGGACTTGACAGTGCTTCGCCGCAAAGGGACTGTTGGACGATTGGGGCCCGGAAAACCGTTTTTCACGTCTCGCAGGGGATAATCCGGACGTTCGCACACTTCGTGAAGCATGCTACCGACAATAATGCCCCTAATTCGACAGGGGCCGCATTGCACCGCAACGCGGATATCTGCGTTGTTCAAAAAATACTCCGGAACGCGAAAAATCGCATTGCGGACTGCGTGAAATATTTATAACGGTTCGGCGGGTGAATGAAATACCAGGGTGATTGCTACGGGGGTGGCACTACCACTGGTAATTGGCCGCCGAGCCGGACATCTGGGGGGAATGGGGTGGTTGTAACCTATGCGCGAAGCGCCTACTCTACAGCATACGTTGTGTTTAGTTGACAATACTTAGCGTCCTGTTCCGATCTCGAGCGCCTGTCGCTGGCAATCGGAAAGGCAAGGATCGCGAAAGAATGTGAAGACGCCGGGCGCCTTGGTGCGACCGAAACTGAAACTGATTCGAGAGCGACAACACGTATATCGGCACACGCCGGGGGACCACCTTGTTCAAGATTGCCAGAGCCAGTCTAGCATCGGTCAGCACGGGATTTCCCGAGGCTGAGAATGGCGTAAGCGATGTCTTCGCCCAATTGACTGTTTCGGAGGGCTGGGTTGGCGACCTCTCGAACGGCGTGATCAAGCTCGGAGAGCGGGCAACACTGCTGCACGGACTGAATAGCCCTGAATGCGGCCTGCTCAGCATGATGCGTTGCTACGACGCCAACGATCGCGCCCATATTCTGGAGCTGTTCGAGCAGGCCGCCACCTCGTCCTCGCACTTCTGCTATTCGACGACCATCGGCCTGCCCAACGGCCATCGCCAGCCGGTCTTCTGCATTGGCGAATCCGACGGGCTAGAACAGGCGAGTGCGGGCAGCATGCTCGGCATCTTTGTCTTTCCGCGCTTCAAGCTGGCCGCCTCGGCGACGCTGCGCGCGCTTTCCTGAGCCGTCGCATCGCTTTGGCCTNNTCCCGGTGGAAATGCCGCCACGGCGCGCTCATCGTTTCCTTTTGCTGAACGATCAGTCAAGGATCGTCTATCTATCGCGCACAGCGAAGAGGTGAGACAACCGCTCCAGAAAATTCAACCAGCAGCGCACCGGGCCAACCCAGAAGCCCGTGCGCAGGAGCCGAACATGTCCAGCAGCAATAACGCCCTTATCCTTGTCGCCCGCGTCCTTCTCTCCTTCATCTTCATCTATTCCGGTTTCGGCAAGCTGCTCGACCCGGCCGGAACCGCCGGCATGATCGCCGGCGCCGGCCTGCCCGCAGCAACCGCACTCGCCTATCTCGCCGGCCTGTTCGAACTGGTCGCGGGCCTGTTCGTCCTCGTCGGCTTCCAGACCAAGATCACCGGCTGGCTGCTCGCTCTGTTCTGCGTATTCACCGGCGTCGTCTTCCACGGCTCGGCGATCAACGTTCCGGACTTTCCGGCTGCCGCAAACGGCTGGCTGACCGTGCTCAACCAGATCATGATGATGAAGAACATCACGCTGGCCGGCGCCTACATCCTGCTCGCCACCTTCGGCCCGGGCGCCTATTCGCTCGACGCCCGCCGCGGCGTGGCCGTCGCCGCCTGAGGCAATTCCCGATCCCTGCCCCAGAACCGTCGGAGCGATCCGGCGGTTTTTTCGTGTTCAGGCGATGGCGCGCGCCAGCCAGACGGTCGCGCCGCCGCAGGCCGGGTCCTCGGCGACATGCGCGACCACCTCAAAACCATGCTCGTACAGCAGGCGACGGTATTCGTCGGGATCGAGGCTCGCATGATAGAGCGGCTCGCCCTCGAACGTCCCGATCGCCACGCCCTCGCCTGGTCCCGACGTGAACATCAGCGCCGCGCCGGGGGCGGCATGGTCCGCGAACAGCGCGAACATGCGCCGTTGTTCGTCCATGGTCAGGTGGAAGAAACTGTGCCAGGCGATCAGGCCGGCGAAACGGCGGCCAAGCGAAAGGCGGCGCATGTCGGCCACGTGCCATTCGCCCGAGGGAAGCCGGAGGCGGCAAAGATCAATCAGGCTCGGCGAACCGTCGACCCCGGTCAGTGCGAAACCGCGCCCGACAAGGTCCGCGGCGATCGGCTCGCCCGGGCCACAGCCGATGTCGAGGATCGCGCCGCCCGGCGGCAGTAGCGCCACGAACCGGTCGAGCCAGGGCTTTTCGAACAGCTGCTTGCCACGGATGCGGTCGAAGCTGAGCGCGTGGCGCTCGTAGAGGCCGAGAATGGCATCGGCCTCCTCGTTCACAGCGCGCCTCTCACCGCCTCGACGATCCTTGCCACCAGCGGGTCGGCATCATGCTCGGCCTTGCGGGCTCGCACCAGGCAGGCCTCGGACTTGAGGATGACGCCGTCGGACAGGATCTTCAGGTGATTGGCCTTGAGCGTCGAGCCGGTCGAGGTGATGTCGACGATGATATCGGCCTGGCCGGCGGCAGGTGCTCCTTCCGTCGCGCCGAGGCTTTCGACGATGCGGTAGAGCTGGATGCCGTGCTGGCTGGAGAAGAACTGCTGGGTCAGGCGCCAGTATTTCGTGGCGATCGCCAGACGGCGGCCGTGGCGGGTGCGGAACTCGGCGGCGACGTCGCCCAGATCGGCCATGGTGTCGACGTCGAGCCAGATTTCCGGAACGGCGACGACGACATTGGCATGGCCGAAGCCGAGGCGAGCGCAGATTTCGACGCGCTTGTCGGCCTCTGCCAGCCCCTCGCGGATCAGGTCTTCGCCGGTCACGCCGAAATCGACCGTGCCGGCGCCGATCTCGCGGGCGATTTCAGATGCCGACAGAAAGGCGATCTCGATGTCGTCCATGCCTTCGACGCGACCGCGATAGGAGCGGTCATTACCGACGGCGACGATCTTCATGCCGGCGCGTTCGAACACGGCCTGGCAATCATCCTTCATCCGGCCCTTGGAGGGCAGCCCGATGGTGATGGTCATTGCGCGCCCCTCGCAGTTTCGATGCGGTCGAGCCAAAGCGAGAAGCCGACGGCCGGAATGTGGTTTTCGGCGCCGAGCAGGGTCAGCAGACGGTCGAAGCGGCCGCCGCCGGCCAGCACCGCCGGCTGGCCCTTGACCCCGATCTCGTAGACGAGGCCGGTATAGTAGTCGAGCGGACGGCCGAAGGCGGCGCGATAATTGATCCGGGCAAGATCGAGGCCGATATTGGCAAGGGCGGCAACCCGCTCGTCGAAGCGCGACAGCGCCGGCCCGAGCTTCAGCCCCGCCGCATCGGCAAAGCCGGCGAGTGCCGCGGACGCTTCCGACAGCGGCAGTTCGAGCGAGAGAAACTCGCGCAGCAGCAGCAGGGCCGCGCCGTCGAGCCGGGTCTCGGCCAGTTCCAGCTTTTCCTTCAGGCGCCTGGCGATTTCGGTCGGCGAGCGGCTGGCATTGGTGGAATAGCCGGTGGCCTGCATGGTCTCGTCGATCCGGGCGATCAGCGCCCAGTCGCGGCCGCTCGACACCATTTCGACGATCTCCGGATCGAGGCCCTGCACCGGATTGGGGCTGCCAAGCCTCCTCAACAGCTGGTCGATCTGTTCGGGATTGCCGAAGGCCTGGATCAGCCGCTTCTGCCAGCCGGCGGGCAGGCCGAGCGCCTTGACCACCGCCTCGAACACCGCCTGATCGCCGAGCGTCACGACCAGCGTGCGGCCGGGGAGCAGTCGGGCAAGAATGGCATGAGCGTCACCGATGGCGCGGGCGTCGGCGCTGGCAATGCCGGTATCGCCGAGATCCTCGATGCCGGCCTGGTAGAATTCATTGGCGCCGTCGCGGCGCTGGCGGAACACCTCGCCGAGATAGGCATAGCGTTTCGGCGTGCCGGTCGCGGTCTCGATGTGGCGCAGGCAGACGGGAATGGTGAATTCCGGACGCAGGCAAAGGCTTGTCCCCCGCTCGTTCTCGGTCATGAAGATGCGCCGGCGCAGATCCTCGCCGGCCATGTCGAGAAAAGGCTCGGCCGGCTGGATCACCGGCGTGTCGACCCTCTCCGTGGCGCGGGCGGCGAATTCGTCGAGAAGGGTGCCAGCGAAGTCGGGCATGTTGATCAGCGGCATGGGACGGCTCCGGCAGTAGAGGAAAAAGCCCCCCTCTGGGCTGCCGGCGTTCGGCACTGCAATCGATTCACTGGACCGATTGCTCGCCTGCGCCGACCGTACCTCACCCCCCACAAGGGGGGAGAAAACTCGGGGCAGATGCCCGCTCCACCAGCCCAACTCTGCAGGGAGGCTGTCCTCGACAAAGGCGCCATGCGCCGCCCGGCCCCCTCCCCCTTGTGGGGAGGATTGGGGAGGGGAGAAGCGACAATCTCAGACATCGGCCTGCTTCGCCCGCCGGCGATCTTCCGCCTGGGCCTCGAGGATCTCCCTGACCTTGGCGACCAGTTCCGCTTCCGACACCACCTCTTGCGCGACGCGGGCCTCGCGCCATTCGGCATTGTCGGTGATCTCGCCGGAGAGCCGCTTGCCCTCGATCAGGTCCTTGATCTGCACCACGCCTTGCGCGCGCTCGTCGCCGCCCTGGATGATGGCAATGGGCGAGCCGCGGCGGTCGGCATATTTCAGCTGGTTGCCGAACTTCTTCCAGTTGCCCTGGTACATTTCGGCGCGGATGCCTTCGTTGCGCAGCGCCTGGGTGAAGCGCTGGTAGCGGCCCATGCTCTCGACGTCGCCGTCCATGACGGTGACCAGCACCGGCGCCAGAACCTCGTCTGTCCCCAGCTTGCCGAGGTTCTTCAGCGCCGTCATCAGGCGCGAGACGCCGATGGAGAAGCCTGTGGCCGGGACCGGCTGGCCCATGAAGCGCGAGACGAGACCATCATAACGCCCGCCGCCGCCGACCGAGCCGAAGACGACTTTTTCGCCCTTTTCGTTGGTCACGTCGAAGGTGAGCTCGGCTTCGTAGACGGGGCCGGTGTAGTATTCGAGGCCGCGGACACAGGATGGATCGATCATTATCCGACCACTTTCATAGCCACAGGCCGAGAAGATCCTAGCCATTGCTACAAGCTCCTCCGCACCCTGCCTACCAACATCCGTGGTAGCCACGCTCAATAGCGCCTCGGCATCCTGGATGTTGTCCGCATAGCTAGATGGCTCATTGTCGCTGGGATCTGAGTAGAAAGCCTTCATGTCCGCGATTCTGGGATCGCTGCTATCAACTTGGACGGCCGCTTTTCCGCCAGCCAGAGTGACAAGTACTCGAGCAATCTGCTGCTGATCTAGCTCCGCGCCCTTGGTAAAATCACCGCTTTCATCTTTGCGGCCCTGACCAAGGAGCAACCGAACCCCCTCAATGCCAAACTTGTCAAGTTTATCCATGGCGCGCAGAACGCCCAGCCGCCGCCCGGCATTCTCCTCGCCGCCGAGGCCGATGGCTTCCATCACGCCATCCAGCACCTTGCGGTTGTTCACCCGGATCACATAGTCGCCGCGCTTGATGCCAAGCGCTTCCATCGTATCGGCCATCATCATGCACATTTCGGCATCGGCCTGGACGCCCGGCGCGCCGACGGAATCCGCATCGAACTGCATGAACTGGCGGAAGCGGCCGGGGCCGGGCTTCTCGTTGCGGAAGACATAGCCGGCGCGATAGGTGCGGTAGGGCAGCTGGATCTCGTTGAAATTTTCCGCGACATGGCGGGCGAGCGGCGCGGTGAGGTCGTAGCGCAGCGACATCCACTGCTCGTCGTCGTCCATCAGCGAGAAGACGCCCTCGTTCGGCCGGTCGGCATCGGGCAGGAACTTGCCGAGCGCATCGGTATATTCGAACAGCGGGGTTTCGACCGGGTCGAAGCCGTAGCGCTCGTAGACTTCGCGGATCTTCGCCGTCATTTCGTTGACCGCGCGAATGTCGGCCGCCTCGCGATCGACGAAGCCGCGCGGCAGGCGGGCTCTCAGTTTCTGCGGCTTCTTGGTCTTTTCGCTCATGATGCGGGCACCGGATTTCTTCGTTTTGAAATGTGTCGGTGTCTTAGAGGATCAGGGTTTTGGCGGCAAGGGCGAAGGCTGGAAGGCGGGCCGAACGGTTGGCATATTCTTGCACCAAACGAGGCGAAGGCAGAGCAAGGCCCTCCACACGGCACATCAAGAACCCGGCACCGGCCTTGCTTTCACCGAATTCATGGCTACCTTCAACGCCATGAAGCTGCTGGTTCGAACCCTCCTTGTCCTTGCGGCGCTGGCCTATGGCGTCATGCCGTTGACCGGCGTGGCGGCAATGGTCCCGGCATCTGCGGGCGCGATACCGGCAAGCGCTGCCGCCGGACCGGCCGCAAGCGGCCACGCGCTACATGTCCATGGAATGCAGACGGAGGCCAAGGCAGTCGCGGATAGCGCTCAGGCGGACGTAGATTGCCCGCATCCAGGAAAGTCGGACCGGGGCCTGCACTGCGCCGCCTGCCTGACATTGCCGGCCGCACTCCAGTTTGCGATTTTCGACAAACAGCCACGCGCTGCGGAAGCTCCATCAATCACCGTCGCCTTTGCTTCCTGGCTGTCTGCGCCTCTCGATCCCCCTCCCCGCATCTGACCGCGCCAAGATGTAACGACGCGCGACGCAAGCCCGGCCTGCGAAGCGCAATCATTCTGCAACGTCAGCAAGGGAAATACCCTATGTTTTTCAAATCCATCATCACAGCATCCATGCTGCTTCTTTCCACCGTCGCATTCGCCCAGGACGCAACCGACCATAGCGGCCACGTCGCGGGCATGGACATGAGCCCGTCAAGTGTCGCCTTCGCCGAGGCCAATGCAAAAATGCACGAGGACATGGCGATCGAATATTCCGGCGATGCCGATGCCGACTTCGTGCGCGGCATGATCCCCCATCACCAGGGCGCGATCGACNNAGGCGAGATCGCCATGATGAAGGAATGGCTGGCCAAACACGGTCAGTAACGCCGGCCAAAGCGCTCGGGTCGGGGACAGGGCTGTCCGGTTCCCGACCCGCCGCAAGCGATGCCAGCGACAAACCATTGCGCAGGACGGGCACGCCGCCGCCTTTCCCTCGCCAGTCTGACGCGCTAGTTCTATGCTGTCTGGCGACAGAAGAACGAGGCTTGCATGAGTATCCGCCCACTCACCGTGATCGGCTTCGACGCCGATGACACGCTCTGGCAGAACGAGCAGTTCTACCGGCTGACGGAGGAACATTTCCGCAGCCTGCTCGCCGATTTTGCCGAGGGCGAGCACATTTCGCAGCGCCTGCTGGAGGCGGAAAAGCGCAACCTTGCGCACTACGGTTTCGGCATCAAGGGCTTTACCCTGTCGATGATCGAGACGGCGCTGGAAGTCACAGAGGGGCGCGTGCCGACGAAGATCATTGGCGAAATCCTGGCGATCGGCCGCGAACTGTTGACCCATCCCGTCGAAACCATGCCGCATGCCCGCGATGCGCTGGAAGCGCTCGCCGGCGACTATTATCTGGTGCTGATCACCAAGGGTGACCTGTTCGACCAGGAGCGCAAGCTCGCCCAGTCGGGGCTGGGCGATTATTTCGACGCCGTGGAAATCGTCTCGGACAAGTCGGCCACCACCTATCGGCGCATCTTCGGCAAGACCGCCGACGGGCCGGAACGGGCGATGATGATCGGCAATTCGCTGAAATCGGACGTCGTTCCGGCGATCGCCACCGGCGCCTGGGGTGTGTTCGTGCCGCATGAACTCACCTGGATCCTGGAGCGCGTGGAGAAACCGGCGGAGGCCCCGCGCTTCCGCGAAATCGCCCATCTCGGCGAACTGCTTCCGCTCATCGACGAAATCGGCCGCCAGGTGGAGTGAGAGATGCGTTCATTCGACGAGATCTGGAAAATTGCCGCCGAGCGCAAGGGAGGCGATACGGCTGTCGAAGATGTCCTGCAATATCCGAAGTCAAAGGAGGAAATCGCGGAGACACCCGATGACCGGCTGCTATCGCTCATGACCAAATGCATCTTCCAGTCCGGCTTCAACTGGAAGGTGGTGGAGGCCATGTGGCCCGGCTTCGAGGCCGCCTTCGACGGTTTCGACATTGGCCATTGCGCCATGCGGCACGAGGAGGATTTCGAACGGCTCGTATCCGACACCCGGATCGTGCGGCACGGGCCGAAGATCAAGTCCGTGCAGGAAAATGCCGTCCTTCTTTCGGAGCTTGCGCGCGAGCACGGCAGCGCGGCGGCTTTCTTCGCCGACTGGCCCGCCGAAGATGATATCGGCCTTCTCGACCTGCTGAGAAAGCGCGGCTCGCGGCTCGGCGGCAATACCGGCCAATATTTCCTGCGCTTTGCCGGGATCGACAGCTTCATCCTGTCGCACAGCGTGGTGAACCGTCTGATCGCCGAGGGCATTGTCGCCAAGGTGCCCACCTCGTCCAAGGACAGAGCGGCGGTTCAGGCCGCATTCAATACCTGGCGGGCGCAGTCCGGCCGCTCGCTCACCGAGATCAGCCGCGTGCTGGGGATCAGCATCGACTGAGCATTGGCTTCACGGCCGAACGAAGCCCGCCCTTTCTTCCTCCACCAACGACCGGCAGTAGCAGCCCTCGAGGTGGTCGTTGACCAGGCCCATGGCTTGCATGAAGGCATAGACGGTGGTTGGTCCGACAAAAGACCATCCACGCTTCTTCAGATCCTTCGACAGGCGCGCAGAGGTCGGCGAGGTTGGGTTCGCCCTCAGCGTCGCATAGTCCAACCTCGCCGGGCGTTCCTCGGGCTTGNNCGAATTCCGATTGCAGATCGACGGCGTGGCGGGCGGTGTTGATGGTCGAGACGATCTTGGCGCGGTGGCGCACGATGCCGGTATCGGCAAGGCAGCGCGCGATCTCGTCGTCCCCGAACAGGGCGACCTGATGGAAATCGAAGCCGGCGAAGGCGGCGCGAAAATTCTCGCGCTTCCGAAGGATCGTCAGCCAGGAGAGACCCGCCTGGAAGCCTTCGAGGCAGATCTTCTCGAACAGACGGCGATCGTCCGTGACGGGCCGGCCCCATTCCTCGTCGTGGTAGCGGCGATAGTCCGCGAGCCCGCCATGCCAGAAGCAGCGCTCCAATCCATCCTCGCCGGTGATCAGACCGGTCTTTTCCATGGTCTCTGATTCCCCCGTTCGTTCGGCGCCCCCGTTTACCATTTGTTCACTGTTTTTCCAAACGTGGCGCTAACCCTGCTGAAAGGTTTACGCGGTCTACGGCATTTTCGTGAACGGACATTTACCAATTGTCGCGACGCGGCTGGCACGATCGGACCAACAGGCCATAGAGGCTTGCCCGTTCGGTCCCATGTAGCGAGTTGTCCGATGTTCGAGAAATCCACCTTGCTGGCCGCGCTGATCGGCCTGTCCGTCGCCCTTCCCGTTGTCCAGCCCGCCCAGGCGAGCGACCGCTATAAGAGCCGTCCGCCGGTGGTCATCAGCCCCGATCTGGCCGCCCCTTGGGTCCTGCAGCTCGGTGGCGCCCAGCGTCCTGCTCTTCAGGCTCCACGTGCCACGCAGCCACAGGTCCGCACCTACCAGCGCCAGGTCCAGCGCCGCGCACCGGAAGCCGCGCTCGTCAAGCCGGTGGCCGCGCGGCCGAACAAGCCGGCCCGCACCCAGATCGATCCGGTCTACCTGCCGCAGACGGTAGCCTACGAGACGCCACACAAGCCCGGCACGATCGTCATCGATACCAACAACCGCTTCCTCTATCTCGTCGCCGGCAATGGCCAAGCACGACGCTATGGCGTCGGTGTCGGCAAGCCGGGCTTCGAATGGGCAGGCAAGCACAAGGTCACCGCCAAGAGGGAATGGCCGGACTGGACGCCGCCGAGCGAGATGATCGCCCGCGAAGCGGCAAAGGGTCACTATCTTCCCGCCCGCATGGAGGGCGGTCCGCAGAACCCGCTCGGCGCCCGCGCCATGTATCTCGGCTCCACCCTCTATCGTATCCACGGGACGAATGCGCCCTGGACGATCGGCAGCGCCGTATCCTCGGGCTGTATTCGTATGCGCAACGAAGATGTGGTCGATCTATATGAGCGCGTCGATGTCGGCGCTACCGTTGTCGTCATGTAGAGCCGGCGGTTCTTCTTGCCGGGCCAAGTCTCGGCGAGGTAGCCATAATATTTAATCGCGATGATGCTGGGGGACTTGCATCGGGACGGGAGTTGGCTAGTCTCACATCCCTTATGATTTGGGGGATTCCACAATGAAGAAATACCTGGCCGTATTCGCGGCCGCATCGATCGCCCTCAGCAGCTTCGCAGCACCGGCGTCGGCCGGGGCCATGGGCGCCAACCACCCGGCCGCTCCCGGCGATGTCACGCTCATTTCGCAGCAGAAAAAGCAGGTAGCGGACAAGTTCAAGCGCCGCGTCGTACGGCTGATCACCGACGAGAAGCCGGGGACGATCATCATCGATACCAACAACAAGTTCCTCTACTATGTCGAGGGCAAGAACCGCGCGACCCGTTACGGCGTCGGTGTGGGCCGCGACGGCTTCGGTTGGTCGGGCGTCGTAAAGATCGGACNNCGACAATCCGCTCGGCGCGCGCGCCATGTATCTCTACAAGGGCGGCCGGGACACGATTTTCCGCATTCACGGCACCAATCAGCCCTGGACCATCGGCCTCAACATGTCGTCGGGCTGCATCCGCATGATGAACAAGGACGTCGAGCATCTCTACGATCGCGCCGGTGTCGGCTCCAAGGTCATTGTCATCGGTCCGGGCAACCGCCAGGGCCAGGTCAGCTTCCAGGACAAGGGCATCGACATCCTGCGCACCATGTTCGGCGGCTGATTGCCGGAACACGCATTTGATCAGGCGCGGAAGCGACGGCTCCCGCGCCTTTCTTGCGCGGGCCGCCGCGATGAACTCTGCTATTCGCAACCGCTACCGCGCCGGCGCGAAGCGCAAAGACGCCGCCAATTTGGCGATCGCCAGGAAATTGCACCCAGTTTTGGTCATTCCGAAAACGGTGATGCAAATAGGAAACAGACTTGGTCGCGCAAATCGCTTACAAGGCTATCGAACATAACCAGATTCGCGGAACGGAATCATGAACACCAAACTTCGCATCATGCTCAGCACCGGTATCGCGGCAGGCATTCTCGCGCTGTCCGCCCCGTTGGCCAATGCCGAGATGGCGATCTCCGTTTACGGCGGTTTCCAGTCGGCTCCGCACAGTGACATCGAAGTATCGGACCAACCCGATTTCACCGCCGGCTGGGAAGGCCGCTCCTTCGAGATGCCGCCTTATTACGGCGTGCGTGGCACCTGGTGGATGGAGGAGCTCGGCCAGCCGAACCTCGGCGTGTCGCTCGATTTCACCCACGCCAAGGTCTACGCCGACGACGACACGCTT
Organism: Rhizobiaceae bacterium UBA1291; assembly: GCA_002307905.1. Lineage (GTDB taxonomy): Bacteria > Pseudomonadota > Alphaproteobacteria > Rhizobiales > Rhizobiaceae > Allorhizobium. The sequence continues at coordinate 26,341 of DBUL01000185.1, read as the reverse complement.
GCCAAATCGACTTGGGATCACTTCGAATTCTCCGACGGCATCAATCTTCTGACGCTGAACGCGCTCTACCGCATGCCGATCGAAGGCACGAAGTTCGTGCCCTATGCCGGCTTGGGCGCAGGTATCAACGTGCCGCATGTCGAAGTGACGCGTGCCTCGGGCACAACTTCCGAATACCAGTTCGGCGGCGCCACGCTACAGGCCCAGGTCGGTGTCGCCTACCAGTTCAACGACAACTGGTCGGCCTTCATGGAATACAAGGGCAACTACTCCTGGGTTGACGTGGACATCGATAGCGGCGCAACGCTCAAGACGAGCATCTTGACCAACGCCATCAACGCGGGCGTCAGCTTCCACTGGTAAACCCTGGGCGGAGCGGAGCCTATTTGATCTCGCAGAAAATCGGGGCCTCGTGCGACAGGATCACCTCGTGCGGGGCTTTTTTGCGCTTGTCGGCATTGCTGATCGTCAGCGCATAGCGGCCGTCGAACCGGTCGCGGTCCTTGGCAACTGATTTGGTGGTGATCGACAGTTCGAAGGTCTGGAACGGGCGGGCGTCGCGCGTGTCGGTATAGACTTGCAGCCGCAATTCGTCGCCGTCCATCCAGGCTTGCTTCAACATCGCCGCTGTGAGCTTGAGGTTATCGAAGACCGCCGGCACCTCGTCGCCGACGATGTCGGCCATGCCGCGGAAATGCACGAGCCGCTTGCCGTCACGGGCGGCGAACCCGCTTTCGATCGACATTTTCACGGCCTGATCGGAGGCCGCGCAATAGATGCGGGCCGCTGCATCTGCCGGCACAGTGCTTGCGCTCAACATCGCGGCGACGATGATTGCCTTGCGGGACATCGGTTTCCTCCTCCACGGACCCTTCGGACACTATTGCAGGAAGCACTTTATCAGCGGCCTCTTAATGGATTGCCACTGACTGACCGGACCGGGGTCGGGCGGATGTGCCAATTGGGGCCATTGCGGCTTTGGCTTCGCCGTCAGGCGCCTAGCTTTGCCGGCCTTTCGCCGCCATAGGCCCAGTCGAGCAGTTCGATGGTATGGACGATCGGCACGGCCGTGCCCGATCCAATCTGCGTCATGCAGCCGATATTGCCGGCGGCGATGATGTCGGGCCGGGTTGCCTCGAGGTTCTTCACCTTGCGGGCTTTCAGCTTTTCCGAAATCTCCGGCTGCATGATGTTGTAGGTGCCGGCAGAACCGCAGCACAGATGCCCTTCGGCCGGATCGCGCACGGTAAAACCGGCATTCTTCAGCAGGATTTTTGGCGCCATGGTGATCTGCTGGCCATGCTGCATCGAGCAGGCGGAATGATAGGTGACGGTCAGGTTCTTCTTGTCCTGCACCGGCAGGTCGAGGGTCGAGAGATATTCGGTCACGTCTTTGGCCAGCGCCGACACGCGCTTCGCCTTCTCGGCATAGGCTGGATCGAGCCGCAGCATATGGCCGTAGTCCTTGATCGTCGTGCCGCAGCCCGATGCCGTGATGACGATGGCGTCAAGCCCGCCCTTGTCGATCTCGCGGGTCCAGACGTCGACATTGCGCCGTGCGCTGTCGAGGGCCTGCGCTTCGCGGCCCATGTGATGGACCAGCGCGCCGCAGCAGCCCTCTCCTTCCGGCACAACCACCTCGATGCCGAGACGGGTCAACAGCCGGATGGTGGCGGCATTTATGCCCGGATCGAGCACCGGCTGGGCGCAGCCGGTGAGGATCGCGACGCGACCGCGCTTCTCGGCCTTCGGGGCATGGGTCGCGGGACGGGCACTTTCGCCGGCGGCCGGAATGCTGCGCGGCGCGAGATCGAGCATAGCACCCATCGGCTTCAGCGCCGGAATGCGCTTCAACAGGCCGGCGAAGGGACGGCCAAGCCGGGCAAGGCCGAGCGCCGCGCGGAAGCGGGCCGGATAGGGCAATGTCATCGCCAGGATGCCGCGCGTCAGCCGGTTGATCAGCGGCCGCTTGTAGGTCTTCTCGATATGGATACGCGCATGGTCGACCAGATGCATGTAGTCGACGCCCGACGGACAGGTCGTCATGCAGGCGAGGCAGGAGAGACAACGGTCGATATGGGTTACGATCTGCTTGTCGGCCGGACGGCCGTTCTCCAGCATGTCCTTGATCAAGTAGATGCGACCGCGCGGGCTGTCGAGCTCGTTACCGAGCGTTACATAGGTCGGACAGGTGGCGGTGCAGAAGCCGCAATGCACGCACTTTCGCAAAATGCCCTCCGCCTCCGCGACATGCGGATCGGCGAGCTGTTCGGCGGTGAAATTGGTCTGCACGTCAATTCTCCCGATAGGCGGCGAACGACTTCCGTCAGCGCCGTGGAATTCATAAGCCTACACCCACCAGGTCTCAGGCTTGGCGATCGCCTCGCCGGCGCTCGCCTTCTGCAGGCCGATGATGCAGCGAACGACGACCCAGACGATTGTGGCGACGGCCAGCAGCACGCCGACCACGGCGAGCGACAGGATGACGGAGACAAGGCCGTAAAGCAGACCGATCCAGAACGTCCTCAGGGCATAGGTATAATGCGTTTCGACCCAACCGCCGGCTTTGCCCCGGTTGAGATGTGCGAAAACGATGCCGACCAGACTGGAAATACCGATCAGGAAGCCCAGGAGATAGAGGACATAGATGAGCTGGACATTGAGCTTGCCGGGCTCCAGCCAGCTATCGGGCCGCCGCGGATCGGGTGTGGTGGTCGGTTCGGTCATGCGGCGTCTCCTATTGCCATGCGGCCGGGATTGAAGATGCCGCGCGGATCGAATTTCTCCTTCACCCGCTGAGAAAGCAAGGCGACGGCAGGTGATTGCGGTTCGAAGGACGAGACCTGGGCCCGGACGGCACCCGACGCACGCATAAGCGTGGAATGTCCGCCACCGGCAGCCGTTATGTAACGCCGCAGCAGCTCGGCTTCCGGATCGCCCTCGAGGCGCATCCACACCAATCCGCCCTGCCAGTCGTAGAAGGCGTCGATGCCGGCTTCCAGGCGAAGGGCGGCGACCAGCTTCCAGCCCTCGGACGGCGCGACCGAAACGCGCCAGAGCGGCCGAAGCGTACCATCGGCATAGGGGTGAACATCGCGGATTTCGCGCCAGAGTGACAGCGTATCGGTATTCTCAAGCCGCGACACGGGACCGAAAGCCGACATTGCGGATGCCAGCTTGTCGGCCCGCACAGCAACGGAAGCTTCCAGGCCCTCGAGACGGAGCACGGTGGCTGCGCCCTCCGGCAGCCTGCCGCCGAGGAAACGGCCGCGCACGCTTTCGGGTAGGTGGGCGGCGCCCGACACCTCGACCGACATCGTCATCGTCGCTGCCATGGCGCGGACCGCCTGCTCGTCCTCGAGGCCGGACAGCACGATGGTGACCGCCGTCTTCGGCGCCGGCAGGACCTTGAAGGTCACTTCCGTCAGGAAGCCGAGCGTGCCGTAGGAGCCGGCCAGCACCTTGACCAGGTCCAGACCGGTGACGTTCTTCATCACCCGTCCGCCGGCCTTGACGATTTCGCCATGGCCGTTGACGAAACGCACGCCGAGCAGATGATCCCGGGCGGCACCCGCGGTGAAGCGGCGCGGGCCGGAGGCGTTGGCGGCAAAGAGGCCGCCGATGGTCGGCTCCCCAGACGTGCCCATCATGCCCCGATGATCCGGCGGCTCGAAGGCGAGCGACTGGCCGTTCACCGCAACGGCTGCCTCGATCTCGGCGACGGGCGTACCGGCTCGGGCCGTCAGCACCATTTCGGCAGGATTGTAGGCGACGATGCCGGAGAGCCCGGCAGAGCTGAGGGCGGTCGCATTGGCGGTCAGCGCATTGCCAAAACCGGCGCGCGTCCCGCCGCCCGATATGGCGAGCGGCGCCGAACGTTCCGCGTGATCGCGGATGAGGCCTGCGGCTTCGATTTCTGTTGCTGGACGCAGAAACGCGGTCACGCGGCCGTCCTCCCGTCGAGCGGGAAAACCTTGGAGGGATTGAGCGTCCAGAGGGGATCGAAGGCGGCGCGCACCGCCATCTGCTGGGCAAGGTCGGCTTCGGCATATTGATGGCGCATCAGGTCGCGTTTCTCGATGCCCACGCCGTGCTCGCCGGTCAGGCAACCGCCGGCATCGACGCAGAGTTTGAGGATTTCCATGCCCGCAGCTTCGGCCTTTGCCGCATCTTCCGGATCGTTGATGTTGTAGAGGATCAGCGGATGCATGTTGCCGTCACCGGCGTGGAAGACATTGGCGACGCGAAGGCCATAGCGATCGGTGATCTCCGAGGTCTTCTTCAGGACATAGGCCAGCTGGCTCAAGGGTACGGTGCCGTCCATGCAGATATAGTCGGCGATGCGGCCGGTCGCGCCGAAGGCCGATTTGCGGCCCTTCCAGATCAGCGCCGATTCCATTGCCGACTGGCTTTCGCGCACCGTCTTGACGCCATGGCGCTTGGCGATCTCGACGATCGAGGCGAGCATGGCTTCCATTTCGGCCTCCGAGCCCTCGACCTCAATGATGAGCAAGGCTTCGACGTCGAGCGGGTAGCCCGCATGGGCGAAGGCCTCGCAGATCTCGATCGCCGGCTTGTCCATGAACTCGATGGCAACCGGAACGATTCCGGCGCCGATAACATCGGCCACGCAGGAACCGGCAGCTTCGGCACTGTCGAAACCGAACAGCACGGGGCGCGCGCCCTCCGGCTTGGCGATCAGCCGCACGGTCGCCTCCGTGATGACGCCGAGCTGGCCTTCGGAGCCACAGACGAG
>DBUL01000185.1:0-21577 GCA_002307905.1 Rhizobiaceae bacterium UBA1291 | reverse complement strand
GCATAGAAGAAGCCATCGCCGCCGACGGCATCGGAGATTGAGAGGTTGGTCACACCCGCCTGGACAGTGGCGCAGCGATTGGCATAGTCGACATCGAGGATCTTCGTCATCGCCGAAAGGCCGAGCACGACCGCATCTTCCTGCGGAATGGCGCCGCCCGACAGCGAGGTGCCGGCGCCGCGCGGCACGATCGGAATGCCGTATTTGTTGCAGTATTTCATCACCGCCGCGACCTGGGCCGTGGTTTCCGGCAGGACGACCGCGAGCGGCCGGCGGCGATAGGCGATGAAGCCGTCGGTTTCGAAGGGAACGAGCTCGTTCGGCTCTTGCACCAGCCGTTCGGCCGGCACGAGTTCCGCGAGGTCGGCGACGATCTCCTTGCGCCGCGACAGGATCGCGGCATTCGGCTCCAGAAACTGAATGGCTTCGGACATGGATCCCTCCCCTGGCTCAGNNAGGCCACTTCGGCATACACCGCGCGGGCTTCGCCATCAATTGGTATTCTTTCTTTACCACTTCAACCAAAGTCGCGCAAATGTTATGGACTTATGACAAAATCGGAAAGAGTGGATTAGAGGCATGACCAATCTCGGCGATCTGGAAGTCTTTGTGCGGGTGATCGCGGTCGGCAGCATGTCGACGGCGGCGCGCGATCTCGGGCTCTCGCCGGCCGTCGTTTCGAAGCGCATCAAGCGGTTGGAAGATAGGCTGGGTACGCGGCTGTTGCAGCGCACGACGCGGCAGATATCGCTGACCGAGGCCGGACAGGGGTTTCACGAGCGCGTGCTGGGCGTGCTTGCGGGCCTGGAAGAGGCCGAGGCCTATGCTTCGGGCCGCTCGTCGGAGGTCGCCGGCACGCTGAAGATCTCCGCGCCAACTTCGTTCGGCCGGCTGCATATCGCGCCGCATCTGAAGACCTTCATGGAAGCGCACCCGGATCTCACCATCCATCTGGTACTGTCGGACGAATTCACCGACATTGTCGGCGGCGGCTTCGACCTTGCCATCCGTATTGCCGAACTGATGGATTCGACGCTGGTGGCGCGGCGTCTCGCGCCGGTGCGCAGAATCCTCTGCGCCTCGCCCGACTATATCGCCAGCCACGGCGCGCCAGAAACGATCGAGGACCTGAAGCGGCATCATTGCCTGCCGGCGCATAATTACGATGCCTGGAAGCTCGAGGGTCCGCAGGGCTCGATGAGTATCAAACCCGACGGCATGCTGATCACCAATTCCAGCGAGGTCATCCGCGAGGCGGTGATCGCGGGCCTTGGCATCGCGTTGCGCTCGACCTGGGACATCGGTCCGGAACTGAAGACGGGAAAACTGGTGCAGGTGCTGCCGGCCTATGAGGGCTCGCGCAATGTCTCGCTCTCGGCTGTCTATCCGAGCCGCCAGTTCCTGCCGGCCAAGGTCAGACTGTTCATCGACTATCTCGCCGATCTCTACGGACCGATTCCCTACTGGGAGCGTTAAACCGCGCNNGATCACCGCAGGGCTTCAGGCACAGCACTCCAGAAGCCGAACTTCTTCGGATGGATCCGACGCAGATCGCCGACAAAATCATCGTGGTGCTGCAGGCGCGCGTCAGTCGGCAACTGGGGTTGGAGACGGTCAAGCTCTTTCAAATAGACGGCAGCATAGGGATAGGCAACGCCGATGCCGCGACGCAGGATGTCGCTGATCAGAACCCGGTAGAGCACGGTCGCGGCCAGCGGATGCAGGTCCGCCAGGGCCTCGGCTGCCGGCGCCAGATCCTCGTAATAGCGTCCTTCCCAGCGGTCTTCGTGGCGCAGCACGAGGGCCGCGGCGCGATCGAGCCGCGGCCAGGTGACGAAGAAATCGAGCGCGCCATAGATGTCCTCGGCCTCCTCGACCAGGGCGAAGGCCCGGTCCATTTCGTCGAATTCGGCAAAATCGTCGAGCTTCGACAGATAGAGCTTCAGGATTTTCGGATCGAGCGTCTCGGCAAATTCCCGCCAGCGTAGCTCCTGGGCATCGCCCCGCCGCTTCAGCTTGTCGAGGATTTCGGCCTCCAGGATACGACGCTCCCGGGCGCCATATTCCGGGCCGACGGAGGTCAGCTCGCCGCCAACGGCCAAAAGCCGCATGCCGGTCGGGCGGCGGCGCACCCATTCCAGCGCCTCTTCATGGCGGCCCGCGCCCTGGAGAAGGGCCGCGACCGTCAGCGTATCGCGGCGGTTCTCTGCCTTGCCCTCTTCGAGGGCCATATAGGCATCCACATCGCCCTGGCGAAGCGCGATCGCCTGGAGGAGATCGAGCGCGCCGAGCTTGCCCGGCTCTTTCGGCATGGCCTCGGCGAGCAAGGCCTTCCACGCCGTCGCGGCGGGGGTGGNNAGGAAGCCCGTGTGCTCGCCGTAGCGGTCGCGCCGGCGCAGCGTCTCGAACTGCGGTACGAGCGGCACTTGATCTTGCGCGGTCAAGGAACGGATCAGTTCGGCAGCCGCCGCTTCCGCCTCGTCGAACACCTTCCACAGCCGGGCATTGTCGGACACCAGCCGCGCCGAGATCGGGAAGCGCAGGGCGAGGAACCGCAGGATACGCTCCGCGCCGCCCGCCGCATCGACCCCGCCCAACTCGGAGAGAATGGTTCGCACCAGACCGGCGAATTCGATGGCGAGATCCTTGGCGCGGGCATTGTTGATCCGCGTCTTCGCCTGCTCGTGCGTGTCCAGCCGCCTGTCGATCAGCCGCGCCATTTCCGCCGGGCCAGCCTCGCCGGCCAATGCCGCCTCGAGCCTGACCTTCAAGGCCTTGTTGGCCGATGCTTCCTCCAGCAGGATTTCGACCAGCTTGTCGAGGCCAAGACCACTCAAGCCCTTCTTATCGAGTTTCGCACGCTTCTGCCGGGTCATTCCATTTCGCTTATGCCGTTCGTTGTCGTCAGTGGCTTATATCAGGCGGACGGCGATGACGAGCAAGGGGATTTCGCAGGTGAACACGAGCCAAGATTGCACTCTGCACGATCTCGCCCTAATCTGCTTGGCAGGAGAAAGCCCATGACTGTCACTGTATCGCTGAGTTCAGAACTTGCGGCCTTCGTCGAGAAGAAGGTCGAATCCGGTGAGTTCGCCTCACTTGGCGAAGTTCTGGCCGCGGCTCTCAAGGGTCTCTGCGCTGGCCGCCCATCCGATGCTCGGCCCTGTTCGGACGGACATTGCGGAGAACGCCCGGATGCTCGTCTGTGACCGCTGGCTCGTTCTCTATCTCATTGCAGACGATGGGCATGTCCACATCGTGAGGGTTGTCGATGGCGCACGCGACCCGGCGACAAGCCGCCGGGACTTCAATGCCGCTCGCCGTGGCTCTTCCTGATCCGCCTCACCACCCACCAGACGCCCAGCACGGCGAGCGGCACCGACAGTCCGGTGATCACCGCCGGGTCGACCGGCAGGAGGTCGTGGCTGATGGCCTTTGCGCCATAGCCGATCAGCCCGACGATGTAGTAGGAGATCGCCGCGACCGAGAGGCCCTCGACCGTCTGCTGCAGGCGCAGCTGCATCTCGGCGCGCCGGTTCATCGTGGCGAGCAGAGCGGAGTTTTGCCGCTCAAGCTCGACGTCGATCCAGCTTCGAACGAGGCTGGTGGCGCGCGACAGCTTGCGTGACAGGTTGGCCAGCCGCTCCTCGACAGACTGGCAGGTGCGCATGGCCGGCGCGAGGCGCCGCTCGAGGAAGGAGCCGAGCATTTCGTAGCCCGGCTTCGGGGCTTCATCCAGCGCCTTGACGCGCTCGCGCACGATGCCGTCATAGGCGCGGCTGGCGCCAAAGCGATAGAGGCTGAGCGCGGCATTGGCCTCGAGCTCGGCTGCCAGGTTGGTCAATTCCGACAGCATGGTGTCGGCCTCGGCGCGCGCATGGGCCTTCATCCGCTGGGTGACGGCCGTGAGCCCGTCCTCGATCCGGCGGATGTCCGGCGAGAGCGTCTGCGCCAGCGGCAGGCCGAGCATGGCGAGCGTGCGGTAGGTCTCGATGTCGAGCAGGCGCTGGACGAGCGCGCCACGGCCTGCCTCGGAGAGGCTGCGGTCAACGACGAGAATACGGGTCAGCCCGTCGCCGTCCTGGCGAAAATCGGTGATCACGGTTGCCTGGCCGTTCTTGACATCGCTGTAGCAGAGGCTCGTCAGATCGAAGAGCTGCATCGCCGCCTCGACCTCCGGCCCGTCACGGCGGATCTCCAGCCGGATGCCCGACATCAGCGGACCTGGCGCGGAAAAGCCGTCGCCGAAGGGGTGGACGAGGATTTCGCCGCCGAAGGCGTCGGGTAGCGGGCCGTCCCAGAACCAGGTGGAGAATTCCGTGTGGCGCTCCCAGCGCAGCGTTCCCTGGCCCCAGGGCATGGCGTGGTGGCGGGCATTGCGATCGGGCACGGTGACGCCGCGCGCCCGCGACAGTTCGGCGAGCGCGCTGTGGTGCACGGCAGACCCGCCATCCATCATGAAGGCCAGTTGCACAATCACGCGTTCCGATTTCACCAGCGCATAGGGCCGCGCGTGGATCTCGCCCAGCGCCAAAGCCCGCTCCGGCGACACCGGAAATGCGAAACTACCCTTCCCCATCAAGCCCGTCTCCCTTTTACCATCCTTGCCTTCCTAGCAAATGCGCAAGGCAAGCGGCAGGGGGCCAGTTGATGCAGAGGGTAGAGATGGCACGCGATTGCGCCATGACACGAATACCAGTGCGGAAAAGCCATGCATCAAAACATAGTAATTCATATATTTATCTATTGTTGGCGAGCGCGAAGTCGACAAGAATGAATCGCGAGCACGCAGACGCCATCCCAACGGGGCAGCTCGGCGCGTCGATGCCTATCACGATACCGGCAGCGCTTATCGTAGCTGCCGAACAATGGAGAGATCCCATGAAGCGACTTATTCCGGCAACCCTGCTTGCCCTTTCGATCGGCCTGCCCGCCTTTGCCGGTGAGGTCGGCGATTTCGAAATGAAACTGCGCGCCGCCTATGGCGACTACCGCACAGCCCTCTTCACCACCAACATGGGCAAGGCTCCTGAATCGACGGCATCGCTCGGCAAGTTCGCCAAGGCGTGGTCCGCGATTGCCGCCGAGCCCGCGCCGCCGCAATATGCGGACGACGCCAAATACGCCGAGACGCTGGACGCCGTGACCAAGATCGCCGACGCCGCCGCCGCGGAAGTCGCGGCCGGGGAACTTACGAAGGCGCACGATACGTTGGAAGGCATTCGCGACCAGATCGGCGATCTGCATATCCGCAACGACATCTACAGCTTTTCCGATCGGATGAACGCCTATCATGCCCGCATGGAAGAGGTGATCGCGCTCGACCCGGCGAACAGCGCCGGCGTGCATGCCGAGGGGGCCGTGCTGAAATATCTGCTCGGCGACGTCGCCGCTCATCCGCCGAAGGAGGCGGATGCGAGCTACAAGGAACTGCTCGGCGTCGTCGAGGCGAGCGTGGCGAAGCTGGAAGGTGCCGCCAAGAGCGGCGATGCCGCAGCGATCAAGGCTGCCATCGACGGCCTGAAGGCTCCCTATTCCAAGCTGTTCCTTAAGTTCGGCTGATCGCGCCGACCGTGCGGTCCACCCGCGCGTCGAACTCGCGTCGCGACTGACGAAACGCAACTGGACAAAAAAATTGACCAATCCCTCGGCGACTTGCTAAACAAGCCGCCGAGGGAGGATGTCGTGACGGACAGGGACGAAGGGCTTTTCGCCCAGATCAGCCATAGCCGCACCGCGAGCGAAGTGGTTCAGCAGATCGAACTGCTGATCCTCGACGGCGTCTTGCGCGACGGAGACCGGCTGCCGGGCGAACGCGATCTCGCTTTAGATCTCGACGTATCCCGACCGATCCTGCGCGAGGCGCTGAAGGAGCTGGAGGCCCGCGGCTTGCTGGTTTCCCATCACGGCGGCGGCACCTATGTCGCCGATATCATCGGCCAGGTGTTCTCCAAGCCGATCGCCGAGCTGATTTCCCGCCACGCCCGCGCCACGCGCGACTATCTGGAATATCGCCGCGAACTCGAGGGGCTCACCGCCGAGCTTGCCGCAAAGCGCGCCACCGACACCGACCGGGCGCTGCTGACCCGCATCGTCGACGACATGAAGCGGGCACACGAGAGCGGCAATCCGGAAGAGGAGCTCGCAGCCGATGTCGAGTTCCACAACGCGATCGGCGAAGCGGCCCACAACATCATCCTCCTGCACACCATGCGGGCCTGCTATCGCCTTCTGTCGGAAGGCATCTTCTTCAACCGCAAGGCCGTGTTCGCGCTCGCCAATGCGCGCGAGCGCCTGCTGGAGCAGCATGTCGCCATCCACGCGGCGATCCTTTCCGGGGACGGCGCGGCGGCCAAGCGCGCCGCCCAGGCGCATATCGATTTCGTCATGCAGGCGGTTGACGAAGCAAGCCGCGCCAACGAATGGGGCCGGGTGGCAAAGCTTCGGCTGATCCGGCGCGACAACAATCCTCAAGGTTCACGAACACCCCGCCCCGGCGGCCAGGACAAGACGGAGACATCCCGATGACTGCACCTCAATCGCGTCCGCAGGTCGGCCTGTTTGCCACCTGCCTGGTGGACCTCTTCCGCCCGAGCGTCGGCTTTTCCGCCGCAAAGCTGATCGAGGATGCGGGATGCGAGGTGCATGTGCCGATGGCACAGACCTGTTGCGGCCAGCCGGCCTATAATACCGGGGACCGCAGGGATACGCGCGAACTGGCAATCCAGGTGATCGAGCTGTTCGAGGGCTATGACTATGTCGTCGCGCCGTCCGGCTCGTGTGCGGCCATGCTGAAGCACCACTATCCCGAAGTCTTCAAGGGCGACGTCAAATGGGAAGAGCGCTGTCGGCGTTTCTCGGACAAGGTGTTCGAGCTCGTTTCCTTCCTGACCGACGTGATGTTCGTGCCGAAGGTCGATGCGGCCTTTCAAGGCAGCGTCACCTATCACGACAGCTGTTCGGGGCTTCGTGAACTGGGCGTGGAAAAGCAGCCGCGCAAGCTGCTGGCGACCGTCGCGGGGCTTAAGCTCAAGGAAATGGCTGGCAGCGACGTCTGCTGCGGCTTTGGCGGCACGTTCTGCGTCCAGTATTCGGATATTTCCGGGACCATCGTTGCCAAGAAGACCGCCAACATCACCGCGACCGGTGCTGACATGCTGCTCGCCGGCGACATGGGCTGCCTGATGAACATGGCCGGCAAGCTGAAGCGAGAAGGTTCGACCGTCGAGGTCCGCCACGTCGCCGAGGTTCTGGCCGGCATGACCGAGGCCAAGCCGATCGCCGGCTCTGCCAAGTGAGGGATTAAGAGCCATGCAGTTCACCTCTCCCCAATTCAAGGAAAACGCCGCCCGCGCGCTGCACGACCCGCAGTTGCAGAAGGCGCTGCAGAATGTCGAGAAGGGCTTCATCTACAAGCGTGCAATGGCCGTCGCCGCGCTGCCGGAATTCGACGCCCTGCGCGACAATGCCCGCGACATCAAGAACCATACGCTGGCTCATCTCGACCTTTATCTGGAAGCCTATGAGCAGAAGGTCACGGCCGCCGGCGGCCATGTGCACTGGGCGGAAAGCGCGGAAGACGCGCGCCGCATTGTCATGGACATCTGCCGACGGGTGAAGGCGAAGACCGTCACCAAGGGCAAGTCGATGATCACCGAGGAGATCAACCTCAACGAATATCTAGAAGCCCAGGGCGTCGAGCCCGTCGAGACGGACCTTGGCGAATACATCATCCAGTTGCGCGGCGAGCATCCGAGCCACATCATTGCGCCGGCCGTGCATCTCAACAAGGAACAGGTGGAGGAGGATTTTCGCCGGGTTCACACTCATCTCGACGTCGATCGCGACCTGACGGCACCGGAATCGCTCTTGTCGGAAGCGCGCGAGGTGCTGCGCAAGCGCTACTTCCAGGCCGATGTCGGCATCACCGGCGCCAACTTCCTGATTGCCGAGACCGGCTCCTCGGTGATCGTCACCAATGAAGGCAATGGCGATCTCACCCAGACGCTCGGCAAAGTGCATGTCGTGGTGGCCTCGATCGAAAAGATCGTGCCGACGCTTGAGGACTGTTCGCAGATCCTGCGCCTGCTCGCCCGCTCGGCGACCGGCCAGGACATGTCGGTCTACACCACGTTTTCGACCGGCCCGAAGCGCGCTGAAGATCCGGACGGCCCGGACGAGTATCACGTGATCCTGCTCGACAATGGCCGCACCTCAATGCTCGGCACGGAATTCCAGGAAATGCTGCGCTGCATCCGCTGCGGCGCCTGCATGAACCATTGTCCGGTCTATCACGCGGTCGGCGGCCACGCCTATGGCTCGGTCTATCCGGGACCGATGGGCGCGGTGCTGACGCCGTCGCTTTTTGGCGTGGAGCAGTCGGCCCACCTGCCGAATGCCTCGACCTTCTGCGGCCGCTGCGAAAGCGTGTGTCCGATNNTCCGCTGCCGAAGATGATGCGGCACTGGCGCGAACGGGAGTTCGAGCGGCATCTGACGCCGGCCGCCGCCCGCTATGGGATCTCGGTCTGGGCCTTCTTCGCCAAGCGGCCGAAGCTGTACCGCATGGCCACCTCCCTTGCTGCCTCGATGCTGTCCCTGCTCGGCGGCAGCAACAAACGGATTACCGCGCTGCCGCTGGCCGGCGGCTGGACGAAGTACCGCGACCTCCCCGCGCCCGAAGGCCAGACCTTTACCCAGGCCTGGGCGGCGCGCCTGGCGAAGCGGCAGGGAGCATGAACATGGACGGCAGAACCGCTATTCTTTCGAAGATCCGCGCCTCGCTGAAAACTTCGCCCGCCGACGACGACCGTCGCGCGGCCGTGGCCACACGCCTTGCCCAGCCGCCCAGGGGCATCATCCCGGCGCGCGGTCAATTGCCGGCGAAGGAGCGCGTCGCGCTGTTTCGTGCCATGGCGGAGAAGTACAACGCGACCACTGAGCATATCCACGGCCTCGCCGCAGTTCCGGCCATCGTCTCGGCCTACCTCAAGGGAAACAACTTGCCGGCCGCAATCCGCATCGGCACGGATCCTCGTCTCGCCACCGCGCCATGGGCCAGCCAAGCAACGCTGGAGATCCGCCACGGCGCCTCCGACGGCCAGGATCTCGCCGCAGTCAGCCACGCCTTCGGCGCCGTCGCCGAGACCGGCACGCTTGCGGTGCTTTCCGGTCCCGACAATCCGGTGACCCTCAACTTCTTGCCCGAGCATCACATCGTCGTCGTCAACGCCGAAGAGATCGCCGGTGACATGGAGAATATCTGGGCACGCCTGCGCGTCCTGAAGGGCTCGGCGATGCCGCGCACGGTGAATTTCATCACCGGGCCATCACGCTCGGCCGACATCGAGCAGACCCTGCTGCTCGGCGCCCATGGTCCGCGGGCGCTGCACATCGTGATCGTCGGCACAGCCGCCGATTGAATGCCAGTTGCGGGTTTCGCCGGCGCCGTGTTTGCCGCCCGCCCCTACAAGGAAAATAATTCTGCCGTGCGGAACAGTTTTGTTTCCTGCGCGTTTGCGATTTGCTTTTTTGGGGCGAATTTTCTATTGTGAGCGTTATGGCAATTTACAACGATGTGAACGCAGCGCCGCGGATCNNCCGCCCACCCGCCGCTCGGCGCGGCGGATACCGGCGGACAAGTCGTCTACGTTCTCGAACTGGCGAAGAAACTCGCCCAGCTCGGCCACAAGGTCGACATCTTCACGCGCCGGTTCGAAGACCAGCCGGAAATCGACGAGGTCGATGCCGACGTGCGGGTTATCCGCATTCCCTGCGGCGGGGTCGATTTCATCCCGAAGGAATATCTTCACCGCTATCTCAACGAATGGAACGAGAAGGCGCTGCGCTACATCAAGCGCGAGGGTCTCAGCTATCTCTTCGTCAACAGCCATTACTGGGACGCGGGCGTCGCCGGACAGCGTCTTTCCGAAGCGTTGAACATTCCGCATATCCATACGCCCCATTCGCTCGGGCTGTGGAAGAAGCGGCAGATGGAGACCGACTATCCGGAGCGCGCCGACAAGTTCGAGGAGGAGTTCAACTTCAAGGAACGAATCCAGCATGAACTAATCATCTATCGCAGCTGCCAACTGGTGGTCGCAACGACCCCGATCCAGCTCGACATGCTGATGGAGGATTACGGCCTCAGCCGCAGTCGCGTGCACATGATCCCGCCCGGCTATGACGACAACCGTTTCTATCCGATGTCGGAAGCATCGCGACAGATGATCCGCCAGCGGCTCGGTTTCGAGGGTAAGGTGGTGATGGCGCTCGGGCGGCTTGCCACCAACAAGGGCTATGACCTGTTGGTCGATGGCTTCTCGGTGCTGGCGAGCCGTGTCCCCGATGCCCGCCTGCATCTGGCACTTGGCGGCGAAAACCTCGACGCGCAGGAACAGGGCATCCTCGACGGACTGAAGAAACAGGTCGAAGACCTGGGCCTCACCGACCGCGTCCAGTTCTCCGGCTTCATCTCGGACGAGGATCTGCCCGACTACTATCGCGCGGCCGATCTCTTCGTGCTGTCGAGCCGTTACGAACCCTTCGGCATGACGGCGATCGAGGCCATGGCGAGCGGCACACCGACCATCGTGACGGTGCATGGCGGGCTGTTCCGTGCGGTCAGCTACGGTCGTCACGCGCTGTTCGCCGATCCCTTCGACAAGGAGGACCTGGGCATTACCATGATGAAGCCGTTCCGCCATCAGCGCTTGAGGGACAGGCTGTCGCGCATGGGCGCGCACAAGGCCCGAAGCCTCTTCACCTGGACCGGTATTGCCCAGCAACTGGTGGCACTGGTCGAGGGCCGACCGGTGGCGCAGGCACTCGAGGAGGCCGATTGGGCAGAACCATGGAACGACGGCGATTGAGACCGGTCCGTCTCTTTTCCTCCGATCTTGACGGGACGCTTGCGGGAGATCGCGATGCATCGCACCGCTTTTCCGCCTACTGGCGCGAACTCGATCCCGAGACGCGCCCGTTGCTGGTCTACAACAGCGGACGACTGGTCGACGACATCCTCTCCTTCACCCAGGAGGAGGGCCTGCCGGCGGCCGACTTCGTGATCGGCGGCGTTGGCACGATGATGGCGTGCGACACCGTGTCCGGGATGGAAATGGAGTACGCAGAATTCATCGCAGAGGGTTACGACGCGGCGAGCATAGCCGATCTTGTCGGCGACTTCCCCGACATGGCCCGGCAGCCTGACCGTTTTCAGCATGATCGCAAGTCGAGCTGGTACCTGCATGACGCGTCGACGGACCGGCTGTCGGACTTAAGCGATCGGCTCGAAGGCAATGGGCTCAAGGTCAAGATCGTCTACTCAAGCAAGCGTGACCTCGACATTCTTCCCGCCAATGCCGACAAGGGCAATGCCCTGGTGTGGCTCTGCCGCAAGATCGGCGTCGCTCTTGACGAGGTGATTGTTGCCGGTGACACGGGCAATGACATGGACATGTTCGCGCTCGAGAACGTGCGCGGCATCATCCCGGCCAACGGACACGACGAAGTGAAACTGCGGTTTCCCGAAAGCAGCCGGATCTATCAGGCAAATGGGCATGAGGCCGACGGCGTGGTGGAAGGCCTCCGCCACTGGCTCGGGCAGCCCTCCGCACAAGGCTGACCAAAACAGGGAGCTTCGGTCCAAAGGCTTGACCGAGTGGCTGCAGCTCACAAAATAGTCGTGAATCCAGCGCATTGGACGGTTGGCTGTCGCTGTTGGCATGCCAACTCTCGGACGAATCAGAGTAAGCTAATTTCTTATGAAGCATGAGGCGTACAGACCTTTGACCATCATGAGCCGGATCGCATCGGACATGCAGTTGATGTTGCGGCGGCCGCCCCGCCAGCAATATGCGGCCCTGTGCTTTCGCAAGCGCAAGAAGCAATCCGCGCCCGAAGTCCTGCTCGTCACCAGCCGCGACACCGGACGCTGGGTGATCCCGAAGGGTTGGCCGATGCGGGGCAAGAAGTCCCACGCCGTTGCCGAGCGCGAGGCCTATGAGGAAGCGGGCGTCAAGGGCACCGTCTCCCGCGAGCCGATCGGCTATTACAGCTACCACAAGGGCATGACCGACGGGTTGAAGATCAATTGCCGTGTTCAGGTCCATGCCCTTGAAGTGAAGGACATGCTGAAGGACTTTCCCGAAAAGGGAACCCGTCGCCAGGCATGGGTAAGCTGCGAGGAAGCCGCGGCCCGCGTGCAGGAGCCGGAGCTCAAGGTCCTCTTTCATATCTTCGCACAGCGCTTCATCAACGGTGAAAACCGTGCTGAAGCCAAAGAAAGCGCTGAAAATTAGCTTGTCACAGAACTGTCATATTGAAGCAAAGAGCATTTGCTACTAGGCAGTCGGCACACAGGAGCACATCGGCATGGCCTTGCGGGCCCGCCGGCCTTCCTCCGCGACAGAGACATTTCCCCGGACGCCGTCCTTTCGGCCCTCCGCAAAAGAGAACTATTGATGGCCAAGTCGACGCCGAAGCTCGTCAAGCCGACCCTTGACAAGGACCTGGACAAAATCTCCTTTGTCGAGGAAGCGGCGCAACATGTATCACGCACCTACGCACCGCTTGGCATCGGCCTGATCTTCCTGATCCTGGCCGGGCTCTTTTCCGGCCTCTACGTCATGAACCAGCCCGGTGCGATCATGGTGGTCGCAGCCGCCGCCATCGGCGCCTACATGGCGATGAACATCGGCGCCAACGATGTGGCGAACAATGTCGGCCCTGCGGTCGGGTCGCGCGCCATGACCATGATCACGGCCTTGATCATTGCCGCGGTCTTCGAGACTGCCGGTGCGATGATCGCCGGGGGCGATGTCGTATCAACGATCTCCAAGGGTATTCTTGACCCGGCCCAGGTTCCCGATGCCGATGTCTTTGCCTTTGCCATGATGGCCGCACTTCTTTCATCGGCCTTGTGGCTCAATCTGGCGACCTGGATCGGCGCGCCGGTTTCCACCACTCATTCCGTGGTCGGCGGCGTCATGGGGGCCGGCATCGCGGCCGCGGGCTTCGCGGCGGTCAACTGGGGCTCGATGGCCGGGATTGCCGCTAGCTGGATCATATCGCCCTTGCTCGGCGGCGTGATCGCGGCGATGTTCCTGGCCTTCATCAAGGAATTCATCATCTACCGCCACGACAAGATCGCCGCGGCCAAGCGCTGGGTTCCCGTGCTCAATGCCTTGATGTTGGGGGCATTCGCCGCCTATCTGGCGCTCAAGGGGCTGAATAGACTTATCTCTATCAGCCTCGGCACGGCACTCCTGATCGGCCTCGCCATCGGCGCACTCACATGGCTGGCGAGCGTTCCGCTCATTCGGCGCCAGGCGATCGGCCTGGAAAACCGCAACCAGTCGCTCAGGAAGCTGTTCCGTCTGCCGCTGATCATGTCGGCGGCTCTCCTTTCCTTTGCCCACGGGGCCAACGACGTTGCCAATGCCATCGGCCCACTCTCGGCCATCGTCCATGCGGTACAGGCGCACGAGATTTCCGCCGAGGTAACCATCCCGATCTGGGTCATGGTCATCGGCGCAGGCGGCATTTCCCTCGGTCTGCTTCTTTTTGGACCGCGAATGATCCGCCTCGTCGGCGAGCAAATCACCAAGCTTAACCCGATGCGCGCCTTCTGCGTCGCGCTGTCGGCCGCCGTGACCGTAATCGTCGCCTCCTGGCTCGGGCTTCCGGTCAGTTCGACCCATATCGCGGTCGGCGCGGTGTTCGGCGTCGGTTTCTTCCGAGAGTGGTACACACGCAAGTCAAAGCGACGGATCGACTACATGCGGATGAAGGCCGATTTCTGGGAGATCGAGGATACCCGCGAGCGCAATCCCGATGAACTGCGCCGCCGTTATCTGGTCCGCCGCTCGCATTTCATGACGATCGTCGCGGCCTGGATCATCACGGTTCCAGCCGCCGCCGGCCTTGCGGCGGTCCTCTATTGGATTATGTTCCAGCTTTTCCAGTAAGGCGGGACACGGGGTATGCGCGCGAACTACCGGATGCAAAGGCTGCATGTCGAGGCGGCACTCGGTCCCGAGACCGCTGTCGAAGCCAATCCTGAGCAATTCAACTATCTCGCCAATGTCCTGCGCCTCGTCGAAGGCGCGGAAATTCTCGTCTTCAATGGTCGTGACGGCGAGTGGAAGGCAAGACTTACTTTTGCCTCGCGCAAGAAGATCCTTCTGGTCTGCGTCGAACAGATCCGCCTACAGCCGGCGGATTGCGATCTGCATTTTCTGTTCGCGCCGCTCAAGGTCGGGCGGATGGACTATCTGGTGCAGAAGGCAGTCGAAATGGGTGCCGGCCTGCTGCAGCCGGTGATGACCCAGCACGTGCAGGGCAAGATCACCAGTCTGGAGCGGCTGCAGGCCAATGCGATCGAGGCAGCCGAGCAATGCGGCGTGCTGGCAATACCTAAGGTCGCACCGCCGCAGAAGCTCAAGGATCTGCTTGAACGCTGGCCCGCCGAGCGTCGCATCATCTTCTGCGACGAAGACAGCGAAACGCAGAACCCGCTGCCGGCTCTGAATGCCATCAAGGAACGTTCGCTGGCGGTGCTCATCGGTCCCGAAGGCGGCTTTTCCGATGAAGAGCGGGCAGTGCTGCGTTCCCTGCCCTGCGTCACCGCCATCCCTCTCGGCCCCCGGATCCTCAGGGCCGACACGGCTGCGGTGGCGGCGCTTGCGGTGGTCCAGGCGGCGATCGGCGACTGGCGCTAAGGGGCCAGTTCCCATCCATTGAGACATTGGTCGCGATCTTGCACAGATGGTGTTTTTTTGACCCGCATTTAAGAGATTTTCACTTGCACCGCCCCCAAATCCGGTCCAATCACCTTGCACAATGGGCCGGTGCGCGTGCCGGCGACGCCAAACAAGGTCTATTCCATGGCTCGTGACACCACCGACGAAACGCCCCTCACATCCGTCGCGCAATTGGCGGATTACCTTGCGTCAGGCGCCAAGCCGAAAGAGGCGTTCCGTATCGGTACCGAGCACGAGAAATTCGCCTTCTTCCGCGCCGACAACAGCCCCGTTCCCTATTTCGGCGAGGCCGGCATCCGGGCACTGCTGCTCGGCATGCAGGCCAAGACCGGCTGGGATCCGATCATGGACGGCGACAACATCATCGGGCTTGCCGAAGCGCACGGCATGGGCGCGATCTCGATCGAACCGGGCGGGCAGTTCGAGCTTTCGGGCGCACCGGTCGAAACGCTGCACGACACCTGCCGGGAATCGAACCAGCATCTGGCGGCGGTGCGCGAGGTGGCGGAGCCGATGGGCATCCGCTTCCTTGGCATCGGCGGTAGCCCGAAATGGACGCTCGACGAGACGCCGCGCATGCCGAAATCGCGCTACGAGATCATGACGCGCTATATGCCGAAGGTCGGCAGCCATGGGCTCGACATGATGTATCGCACCTGCACGATCCAGGTGAACCTCGATTTCTCCTCCGAGGCCGACATGCGGCGCAAGATGCGGGTCGGCATGAAGCTGCAGCCGCTGGCGACCGCGCTCTTCGCCGCCTCGCCCTTCACCGAGGGCAAGCCGAACGGGCTTTTGTCCTGGCGCGGCGAGATCTGGCGCGACACCGACAATGCCCGCGCCGGCATCCTGCCCTTCACGCTCAACGCCGATTTCGGCTTTGCCGACTATGTCGAATGGGCACTCGACGTGCCGATGTATTTCATCGTGCGCGACGGCCGCTATCACGACTGCACCCACGTGACCTTCCGCCAGTTCATGGCCGGTGGGTTGAAGGATGAGATCGACGCCTGGGAACCGACTCTCGGCGACTGGACCAATCATCTTTCGACGCTGTTTCCCGATGTCAGGCTCAAGCGCTTCCTTGAAATGCGCGGCGCCGATGGCGGCCCGTGGCGGCGCATTTGTGCGCTGCCGGCCTTCTGGGTGGGCCTGCTCTATGACGACGCAGCCCTCGAGGCTGCGGATGCATTGACCGCCAGCTGGAATTTCGCCGACGTCAATTCCCTTCGCGACGCCGTACCGGCTGATGGCCTGAAGGCTGAGATTGCTGGCCGCTCCCTCATCGACGTGGCCCGCGACGTGGTTTCCCTATCGCGCCAGGGCCTCAAGAGCCGCGCGCGCCTCAATGAGGAAGGTCAGGACGAAAGCGTGTTCCTTGGCCCGCTGGAAGAGGTGCTCGCCAAGAAGTCGACGCTCGCCGACGACCTGCTTTCGCTCTACCACGGCCGGTGGAACGGTAAGGTGGAGCACGTGTTCGACGAATATCAGTACTGACCAGGAGCGGTTGCGCCCGTCCGCATGCAGGTCCTTGCCAAAGCATTGCGCGCACGGTGGGACGACATCGGGGAAAAACCGGTTTGCGCTCGGCCTTTTCCAGCTATAGTGCGTCGAATTGCTTTGCGAGCACGGAGAAGGACGCCGATGTTGCCACTTTTTGATATGATGCTGCGCGCTCAGAACGGAACGGCCATGGAGTCGATGGCCAGCCAGTTCAACCTGGCGCAGGAACAGGTAACCAAGGCCATGGCGGCACTGATGCCGGCCTTTTCCTCCGGCCTGAAGCGCAACGCTGCCAATCCTTATGATTTTTCCTCGCTGATCGGCGCCATGGCCTCGGGCAGCTATGCCAAGTATTTCGAGGACATGAACAAGGCATTCACGCCGCAGGGCATCGCCGACGGCAACCAGGTTCTGGAAAGGCTGTTCGGCTCGAAGGACGTGTCCCGCGCCATCGCCGCCCAGGCCGCGCAGTTCACCGGCGTCGGACAGGATGTGCTCAAGCAGATGCTGCCGGTCATGGCCGACGCCATCATGGGTGGCCTGTTCAAGCAGACGACCGGCCAGATGGCCGGCGCCAATCCCTTCGCCGGAACGCCGATGGCCGCGATGATGCAGCAGTGGCTGGAAAGTACTGGCTTTCAGCCCAAGCCGGCGCCGCAACAGCCGAACATCTTCGATAATCCCTTCACCAAGGCATTCCAGGATATGATGGGCGGCGCCCAGAAGGCGCAGGCAGCGCAGAGCGCCAATCCCTTCTTCGACAATCCGTTCGCCAAGGCGTTCCAGGATATGATGACCACCACCTACGGCACGCAAGGTGCGGCTGCTGCCGCCAAGGATGCCGCGAAGCCCGAGGCCGAGGTTCCGCCTGCCGCAAAGGTATCCGAGCTGATGAACGCCATGTTCGACAGCGGCCTGGAGGTGCAGAAGAACTACCAGAAGAACATGGAACAGATCTTCGACAGCTATCTGTCTGCCAACGGGCAGAAGGCGCAGCCTGCGCCGGCTCCCGATGCCGCACCGGACAAGCCGAAGACCTGACAGCAGGACGCAGAATCGCCGACCTGTCGAGCGGCGAGGCATTCTGCTGATGAAAAAAGCCCGGCATGGCGGACCATTACCGGGCAAGAGGCAGGGCTTATTGGCTGTCGCCCTGCGGGGATGGAACGTTCGCCTCAATCGAGCGGCAAGCCGCGAAGCGCACGCTGCGAACGGGAGCGAGCCGAGCGCGACAGATGCTGCGAAGGATCGTCCGCGATGCCGGAAGACCTCAGGATCTGCTCGACATCGGAGCGGCAAAGACCGATGTCCCTCAGCTGGAAGTCGTCGAGGTCGGCAAGGCGGTTCGCAGCGCGTCGATTGCGGGCAGCACGCCAGACGGACTTCACGCGTGCGGTCGCCGCAACAAGGCGCGCGATCAGCGCATCCCGCGGTTCCGCGATATCGAGTTCGATCATCCGTTCGGTCGTGCGCATGGCTTTGTCCCTTCGATTGGCACGAGTCTTGGTCGCCCCTGCCGCGGTGGCTGGCGATCAACCGGTACTAGTCGGCTGCGCCCGAAGGCGCGGTCGGTGTCTGCTGATTTGCAGCCTCACAATGCTGAAACGGTATTGATCAGTCCAACGAATGTTTCTAATAGTTAGCATCAACCTTTCTGATGGATGTTCTCCCATGTCGGCGCCCCTCGATATTGACCAGCTCCAGACCTTCGTCGCCATCGTCGATACCGGCAGCTTCACCAAGGCCGCGCACACCCTGCACATGAGCCGCACCACCGTGACCCAGCTGGTGCAGCAGCTCGAGGCGCGGCTGCGCGNNTCGGCACGCCGGACGACTATGCTGACCGCTACATGCCGGAGATCATCGGACGCTTCGCCAAGACCCATCCGAATGTTGAACTCTATATCGTCTGCGAACCATCGGTCGACCTGGCTGAGAAGATGGCGAAAGGCGAACTCGACATCGCGCTGGTGACCCATAATCCGCAGCTCAGGACCTCGGATGTCGTGCGCACCGAGCCGCTCTGCTGGGTGGGGTCCGCCAACCATCCGCTGAAGGACGATGCGCCGGTGCCGCTCGCGGTCGGCCGTCGCGACTGCCAGTGGCGTCAGCTGGCCTGCTCGGCGCTCGATGCCGACGGCCGCAACTACCAGATCCTGTTCACCAGCTGGTCATCCACGGTTGTCGCCGCCGCAGTGCTTGCCGGCATGGCCGTCTCGGTCCTGCCGGAATCGGCACTCAGGAGCGGCATGAAGGTGTTGACGCAGAACGACGGCTTCCCACCGCTTCCGCCGGTTCAGATCGGCCTGATGAAGCGTCCCGGACTATCGACATCGCTGATGAATGCGATCACCGACCACATTTCGGCTTGTCTGGACAATATCACGCAGAGCGTCGTCGAGGATGACCTGGAAAGCGACGTGAAGGCCTTGCCGCGTCAATACCCGCGCCTGAGGGCCGGAAACATGATGCCGGGCTGGTAAGGGCTCGCCCCCGGGACAGCCGGATGTCTCAGAACTCGAACAGCGATCTGCGGACGGCCGCGAGCCATTCGGAGATGTAAACCAGCGCCTCGGCCTCGCCTTGCGACATAGCATAGCGAATGGTAGCGCCGCTCAGATAGAGAAAGATCCGGATCCGGGCCTTGAATTCAGCGTGATGCTCCTCGGCCACCAGATGGATTAGCGAATCATAGATGATCTGAGAAACGTTCTGCAGGTGCTGGCTGTTGAGTTCGCGAAGATCGGTATCGGCCATACCGGCCATCCAGACCGGCAGATAGATCGGGTCGTCTCGATAGGTCTGGTAGAAATTGACCACGGCCGCTTCAGCGAGATCCAGAGCCTGCGCCTGCGATGGAGCATTCGCGAACATATCGCGCGCCATGGCCTGGACGCGCGTCGTGTGCCGGTCATGCAACGCACGGATGATCGCCGCCTTTTCCGGGAAGAATTGATAGAGGGAGCCGATTGGAACACGCGCCCTGACTGCAATATCAGTCATCCTGAGCTTCGTGACGCCCTGTTCGGCGACGAGCGCGGACGCCGCCTCGAGGATTTGGTCGAGACGCTGGATACTGCGCTCCTGTTGCGGCGTCTTACGCAACTGCAGGCGCCCGCTTGGCTTCTTGGTACTCATTGCCCCCACTCCGGAACCCGCCATCGCGTCAGTCTATCACTGCGCCGTCCGGTGCACCTAGACGATGTTCTATTCCCTTTCCTTTAAAAGGGAAGTTCGGAGTTTAGCGATAGCCAAAACAGCAAGAAACGCACAGACGAACCGCTTCGCTTGATAACAAAGCCGGCGCCTCGACTTGCATCGAGACCCCGGCTTGATCTTGCTTCACTTGTGCTTCTTCGGGGCCGCGATCGTCGCCCCCGAAGAAGACTGTCATTCCCCGATCAGGCGAGATCGAACCGGTCTGCGTTCATCACCTTGGTCCAGGCCGCAACGAAGTCGTGCACGAACTTCTCCTTGTTGTCGTCCTG
Organism: Rhizobiaceae bacterium UBA1291; assembly: GCA_002307905.1. Classification (GTDB taxonomy): domain Bacteria; phylum Pseudomonadota; class Alphaproteobacteria; order Rhizobiales; family Rhizobiaceae; genus Allorhizobium. The sequence continues at coordinate 1,825 of DBUL01000185.1, read as the reverse complement.
GGCGTAGACTTCCGCATAGGCACGCAGAACCGAGTTCGAGCCAAGAACCAGGTCCACGCGGGAAGCCGTGTACTTGGTCGCACCGCTCTTGCGATCGCGGATGTCATAGGAGTTGCTACCGGTCGGGACCCAAGTATAGGCCATGTCCGTCAGCGTGTTGAAGAAGTCGTTGGTCAGCGCACCGACACGGTCGGTAAACACGCCGTGCGCCGTGCCGCCGTAGTTGGTGCCGAGTACGCGCATGCCGCCGATGAGCACGGTCAGTTCCGGGGCGGTGAGCCCCATCAGTTGAGCGCGGTCGAGCAACATTTCTTCAGGGCTGACGACATAGTCCTTCTTCTGCCAGTTGCGGAAGCCATCGGCGAGCGGCTCGAGCACGGCGAAGCCGTCCGCATCCGTCTGCTCGGCGGTCGCATCGCCACGACCCGGCGCGAAGGGCACTTCGACATCGAAGCCCGCGGCCTTTGCCGCCAGTTCGACACCGACATTGCCGGCCAGAACGATGACGTCGGCAAGACTTGCGCCGGTTTCAGACGCAATACCTTCGAGGACCGCCAGAACCTTGGCAAGGCGTTGGGGCTCATTGCCTTCCCAGTCCTTCTGCGGAGCGAGGCGGATGCGGGCACCGTTTGCACCGCCGCGCTTGTCGGAACCGCGGAAGGTGCGGGCGCTGTCCCAGGCGGTGGAGACCATCTCGGCGATGGTCAGGCCGCTGTTGATGATCTTGGCCTTGACCGCGACGACGTCATAGTCCGTGCGGCCGGCCGGGATCGGATCCTGCCAGATCAGGTCTTCGGCCGGAACGTCCGGGCCGAAATAACGCGACTTCGGGCCGACGTCGCGGTGGGTCAGCTTGAACCAGGCGCGAGCGAAGGCGTCCGAGAAAGCCGCAAAGTCGTCCCTGAACTTCAGGGAGATCTCGCGATAGATCGGGTCGACCTTCAGCGCCATGTCCGCATCGGTCATCATCGGCATGACGCGGATCGAGGGATCCTCGACGTCGACCGGCTTGTCCTCATCGGCAATGGTGATCGGCGCCCACTGGGACGCCCCCGCCGGGCTGTGCGTCAGTGTCCACTCATGCTTGAACAGCATCTCGAAGAAGCCGTTGTCCCACTTCGTCGGCTCGGCAGTCCAGGCGCCCTCGATGCCCGAGACGACGGTGTCGCGGCCGATGCCGCGGCCCTTGGTGTTCATCCAGCCAAGGCCCTGGAATTCCGGGGCGGCGGCTTCCGGATCGGGGCTGAGGTTGCGCGGGTCGCCGTTGCCGTGAGACTTGCCGATCGTGTGGCCGCCGGCGGTGAGCGCCACGGTTTCCTCGTCGTTCATGCCCATGCGGGCAAACGTCTCGCGCATCTGCGCGGCGGTCGCCAGCGGATCGGACTTGCCGTTGACGCCTTCGGGATTGACGTAGATGAGACCCATCTGCACGGCGGCGAGCGGGTTTTCGAGCGTGTCCGGCTTGGTCACGTCACCGTAGCGACCGTCGCTCGGTGCCAGCCATTCCTTCTCGTCACCCCAGTAGGTGTCCTTTTCCGGATGCCAGATGTCCTCGCGGCCAANNCTTGATCGGCCAGAGCAGGCGGCGACCCTTGTCGGTGTTGACATTGTCCGGCCAGGAATTGAGCGGGGCGAAGCGCTGGTTGCCGGTGTTGGCGCCGCCTCGGCCGTCGGTGACGCGGTAGGAGCCGGCGGCGTGCCAGGTGACGCGGGCCATCATGCCGACATAGGAGCCCCAGTCGGCCGGCCACCATTCCTGGCTGTCGAGCATCAGCGCGCGAAGGTCAGCCTTGAGCGCCTCGACGTCGAGCTTCTTCAGCTCTTC
>DBUL01000144.1 GCA_002307905.1 Rhizobiaceae bacterium UBA1291 | reverse complement strand
GCACGCAATCGGTCTATCGACACCGCTCCGAGGTTTGCGATAGCGAGATGACCTTTGGCCTCTACCTGCCGCCGCAGGCCGAGAAGGGACCGGTGCCTCTGCTCTGGTACCTTTCGGGCCTGACGTGCACGCACGAGAATGCGATGACGAAGGCGGGGTTGCAGCGCCATGCGGCAGAGCAAGGCCTGGCTCTTGTCTTTCCAGACACCTCGCCGCGCGGCGAGGGGGTTGCCGACGAGCAGGCCTATGACCTTGGGCAAGGGGCGGGCTCCTATGTCAATGCGACCCAGAAACCCTGGTCGAGGCACTTCCGCATGTACGACTACATCGTCACGGAACTGCCTGCGTTACTCATGGCCGAGCAACCGCTCAGTGGGGTTCACGGCATTACCGGCCATTCCATGGGCGGACATGGTGCTCTGACCATCGCCTTTCGCAATCCGGGCCTGTTCCGTTCTGTGTCAGCCTTCGCGCCGATCGTCAATCCGACGCGGTCTGACTGGGGACGCAAGCAGTTTTCGGCCTATCTGGGTAACGACGAGGCCCATTGGGTGGACTACGATGCCTGTCTCCTTCTCGCCGAGCGCGGCTGGGCCGGCGAAATCCTGATCGATCAGGGGGCCACCGACCAGTTTCTCGATCTGTTGCGGCCCGAGGCAATGGCCAACCTGATCGTGGAGCGGCGTCAGCCCGGCGTCCTGCGCATGCAGGCCGGTTATGACCACAGCTACTATTTCGTCGCGAGCTTCGGCGAGGACCACGTGCGCTGGCACGCCGAACGGATGAGAGTTGCCTGACCTAAACGCGCGGGGCACCGGCTGGCTTGGCGTCCATGCGATCTGTCCGGAATAGAGCGGCGCGGAATTGCGCCTTCGACAGTCAGTCTTGACGCACTTAAAGGAGGGAGAAAGGGACCAGCAAGGAAATGGGATCGGGGCTGCGGATTTCCGTGTCGCGATCTTGGGGGATATTCGCAGAGCCGATTCCGGGAGGAGGAGACCGCAAGGTTTTCCCGGGGCGAAGAGGGTGGAAACCCTGATCGGTATCACTTAACGGGAGGATGAAATGAAACGACTTCTCACATTGCTTGCCGTGATGTCCATGGGCGGTGCGCAGGGCGCACTCGCCAATCCGGACCTGCAAAAACTAATTGATGACCCTAACCAGTGGGTCATCCAGACCGGCGACTACGCCAACCAGCGCTATTCCAAGCTCGACCAGATCAACAAGGACAATGTCGGCACGATGCAGGTCGCTTGGACCTTCTCGACCGGTGTTCTGCGTGGTCACGAAGGTTCACCGCTGGTGATCGGGGACATGATGTATGTCCATGCGCCATTCCCCAACACGGTCTTCGCGCTCGATCTGAGCAAGGAAGGCCAGATCGTCTGGAAATACGAACCGAAACAGGACGCGGACGTCATCCCGGTGATGTGCTGCGACACCGTCAACCGCGGCGTCGCTTATGCCGATGGCAAGATCTTCCTGCATCAGGCCGACACTACGGTTGTAGCGCTCGATGCCAAGACCGGTAAGGTGGTCTGGAGCGTCAAGAACGGCGATCCCAAGAAGGGCGAGACCAACACCGCGACCGTTCTGCCGGTCAAGGACAAGGTCATCGTCGGGATCTCGGGTGGTGAGTTCGGTGTTCGCGGCTCCGTCACGGCCTATTCCATCGCCGATGGGAAGCTTCTGTGGCGCGGCTATTCGATGGGTCCCGACAGCGATACGCTGATCGATCCCGAGAAGACCACCCATCTCGGCAAGCCTGTTGGTGCCGATTCCGGACTGAACACCTGGGAGGGTGATCAGTGGAAGATCGGTGGCGGCACGACCTGGGGTTGGTATTCCTACGACGCGGAAGAAAACCTGATCTACTACGGATCCGGCAACCCGTCGACCTGGAATCCGTCACAGCGCCCCGGCGACAACCGCTGGTCCATGACCATCTTCGCCCGTGATGCCGATACCGGTGTGGCCAAGTGGCTCTACCAGATGACGCCGCACGACGAGTGGGACTATGATGGCGTCAACGAAATGATCCTGACGGAACAGGAGATTGGCGGCCAGGAACGCAAGCTTCTGACGCACTTCGACCGTAACGGCTTCGGTTACACGCTTGACCGCGTCTCGGGCGAACTGCTGGTGGCGGAAAAGTACGACCCGGTCGTCAACTGGGCAACCGAAGTCGTCATGGATCCGAATTCCGACCAGTATGGCCGTCCGCAGGTTGTTGCCGAGTATTCCACCGCACAGAACGGTGAAGACGTCAACACCACCGGAATCTGCCCGGCGGCTCTCGGTACCAAGGACCAGCAGCCTGCGGCCTATTCGCCGAAGACCGAGCTGTTCTATGTGCCGACCAACCACGTCTGCATGGACTATGAACCTTTCCGGGTCAGCTACACGGCCGGGCAGCCCTATGTCGGGGCGACGCTGTCGATGTATCCGCCGGAAGGCAGCCATGGCGGCATGGGCAATTTCATTGCCTGGGATAACAAGGAAGGCAAGATCAAGTGGTCTCTGCCGGAGAAGTTCTCAGTCTGGTCCGGTGCCTTGGCAACTGCAGGTGATGTGGTCTTCTACGGCACGCTCGAAGGGCACCTGAAGGCGGTCGATTCCGAGACGGGCAAGGAGCTCTATCGTTTCAAGACCCCGTCCGGCATCATCGGTAACGTTATGACCTACACCCATGGTGGGAAGCAGTATGTGGCCGTGCTCTCCGGTGTTGGCGGCTGGGCAGGGATCGGTCTTGCAGCCGGCCTCACCAATCCCACCGAAGGCCTCGGTGCGGTCGGCGGCTATGCGGCGCTCAGCGACTATACCGCCCTCGGCGGCACGCTGACCGTCTTCTCGCTGCCGAACTGACGGCAGCCTTCGCTCAGGTGACTGGCGCGGGCGATCAAGACCCGCGCCAGTTCGTTCTCAAGGCCCAAAAGGACGAACTATGACCAGACCAGCATCAGCTTTACCGATCACGCTCGCTATCCTGGCAGCGCTAGCCGGCACCGCCACGGCGCAGGACACGGAGAGTGTCGACAACATTACCGCCGCCTCCAACGAGGACGGGCGCTACTATACCGCCGACGGCATACCGACCTACAATGTGGCGCCTGACGGCACGATTGACTGGCTGTCCTATTCCGGCTTCCGTCGCTATCATTCCGAGTGCCATGTGTGTCACGGGCCGGAAGGCGAGGGGTCGAGCTATGCACCGGCGCTCAAGACATCCGCTATTACCATGGACTACTATGACTTCGTCGATGTGGTCACCAATGGGCGCAGGAAGGTCAATGCCGCCGAGAACTCGGTGATGCCCGCATTTGGCCAGAATGCAAATGTCATGTGCTATCTTGACGATATCTACGTCTATCTGAAGGCACGCGGCACCGAGGCCGTTCCGCGTGGACGGCCGGGCAAGAAGGAGGCGAAGCATGAAGCGATCCGGCAAGCGGAGGCCGATTGCCTTGGCACTTAGGACACTGACGATCCTGACCGGGCTGTTGCTCGCCGCAAGCAGTATAGTGCCTGCGGCAGCCCAGACCTCGGACCTGGTTTCGAAAACTGCATTCAGGGTTTGCGCCGATCCGGCCAACATGCCCCTGTCCGACAAATCCGAGGCCGGCTTTGAAAACAAGATTGCCGAATTGATGGCGACGGAACTCAAGCTGCCCTTAGAGTATACTTGGTTCCCGATGGCAACCGGCTTTGTCCGCATGACTTTGCAGGCCAACAATTGCGATGTCGTCATCGGTTACGCCCAAGGCGACGAGATGGTGCTCAACACCAACCATTATTACACATCGGGCTATGTCCTGATCGTGCCTATGGACGGCCCGCTTGCGGAGGTTACCACGATCGGCGACCCGGCGTTGAAAGACAAACGGATCGGCGTGGTAGCCGGCAGCCCGCCGGCCACTCATTTGGCCCTCCATGGGCTGCTGCCAAAGGCGAAGGGCTACGACCTAATGGTCGATCGACGCTATGAGGATCCGGCGGGCGATATGTTGGCCGATCTCGAGGCGGGTACAATTGACGCGGCCATCCTCTGGGGGCCGATCGGTGGGCCGTTGGTCAAGCAGAGCCATCCAGGTCTCAAGGTCGTACCGCTGCTTTCCGAGCCTCTGCCGCCGAAGATGTTCTACCGCATTACCATGGGGGTCAGGCAGGGCGAGAAGGTCTGGGAGCGCAAGCTCGATTCGCTGATCCGCCGGAACCAGGCAAAGATCAACACGATCCTGACCGATGCCGGCGTACCGCTTCTCAATGACATGGGGACGGCGCCATTGGAGGCGGGAAAATGAATGTTGCGCGGCCGCTCTTGGCTTTGGTGCTGTGGTTTGCTCCGGCGGGCCTTGCGGCAGAGGAGACGGCTGTCAGTAACCAGGACGGCGCCTTGCTGTCTGTCGAGGAACCCGCCGCCTATCGAGAAGAAGAATACCGTGCCCCTGTGCCGGTAACCCTTTCCGGCGCAACGGTGGTCTCGACCGCTGAAGCGCATGCGTTATGGCAAGGCGGCAAGGCCGCTTTCATTGATGTTCTGCCACGGCAGCCGAAGCCGGCCAACCTGCCCGAAGGCACGGTGTGGAACGAAAAGCCGCGCGTCTCGATCGAGGGCGCGATCTGGCTTCCCAATACCGGCTACGGTAAGCTGGCGGACGTCACGCTCTCCTATTTTCGCGCCGGCGTCGAAAAGGCGACTGATGGTGACAAGGAAAAGGCGGTCTTGTTCTTCTGCCTTCCTGACTGCTGGATGTCCTGGAACGCGGCCAAACGGGCGCTGGAACTGGGCTATCGCCATGTTTACTGGTATCCGGAAGGAAGTCAGGGCTGGGCTGCGGCCGGCCATCCGACGGTAGAGCTGCAACCCGAGCCTGAGCCTGGTCAATAACTCGTCAGCCTATGAGACTTGCGGGCGACCGTTCGGTCCGTATCGGTCATTGTCACATCGATTACCTGGGTTGATGCGGGTATCGACAGGTTGATCTCTGGATTTTCGCTGAGAGAGATCGAGCCGGTCACCTCGGCAAATCGGTGTCCATCAAGGTCGATCTCCAGCCTCTCGACATAACGCAAGGGGATGAACAGCAGGCTGATCTGGTCCCTCTGCATGCCGGAATGGCTGGGATGGCTGATCTTCAGGTTCATTGACACCTGCTGGTTTCGTAGCCGTGCAAAGCCGGAAAGCAGTACGTCGTCGCTGGCGCCGCGTTGATCATTGATCGAGATTTCCATGTTACCGAGGGTCTGGAGGGCTGCTTTCGGATCGCTCCCCGGCGGGGCCGAGCAAGCTCCCATGCCAGAGGTTTTTACGAAGCCTTGGACTGCCTGCAGCACACCATTGTCCAGTTCGCCCACGATATGCACGGGTGTCGGCCCGTTGATCCGTAGCGTCGCCTCGAAGGCAAAGCGCGTCATGGGACGAGCCAAACGAAAAACGGCCGAAACAGGCATGGGGTTATCGTCCAGCACCAGGGTCACGGTCCGGATAGATCGGCCCGCAGGGGCGATCAGGGTTGCGCCGATGACGGTCCTTGCGTCGTTGCCGGAGCGGTAGGGCACGTCGAGCGTGATCATCCTTTCTCCAGCCTCGATCAGACGTGCGCCATAGAGGTGTTCACGGATGCCGGGCCATTGTTCTTCGGCGCCGGCTACCGCCGGATAAACAAGGCTGATTGTCAATCCCAATGCAAGCGTCAGACGTGGTCCTGTCCGCCGGGCCAACAAACGTGCAAGCATGGCTTTACTCCTTTAGCACCCTGCCGGCCAGAAACAGTCCGAAGGCGCGCGGGCCATCGCCGGTCGCGACCTCGCCGACGACCATCAGGCTCTTTGCATCGATGATCGATAGGGTATTGGAATCCCAGTTGGCGATCACGATCTGCCGCCCGTCCGTTGTCGTGTCGATACCCTCTGGATAGCCGCCGACGTCGATCACAGCGACCGCAGCGTAGGTCTTTGCGTCGAAAACGCTTACACTGTCCCCATACTGGTTGGTCACAAATCCGCGCCCCTGCACGAAAGCAATGCCGTAGGGTCGCTCGCCGGTCTCGATCTTGCCCAAAACGCGCCCATCCTCGGGATCGACGGCGGTCACGGTGTTGCTACCGACGTCAGCGGAAAAGGCGCGACCGTCCGGGGCGAAGGCCAGTCCGAACGGGCGTTCGCCGACGGTGATTCGGTGGGCGAGCGTGAGTGTGGACGCATAGAAGGTCGACATCTGATTGGCATCGCGATCCGCTGTGGCCAGCCACCGGCCATCCGGTGAGAGCGCTAGACCGGCCGGCGCACTGCCAGTCTGANNCGCATTGTACCAGTCGGAGACAAAGATCCTATGCCGCCGCTCGTCGACAGCGACGCCGATCGGGCCTCCGTCCAGTTGACGCTCGATCGTCGGATGCACGGCATCAAGTCCGTAGCGGCGGATCGTTCTGCTGTCGGGACTGACCGTGAAGAAGGCATCCAGCTTCTGCGACACCGCCACGCCCGCCGGCATTCCAGGTACCGAAATACGTCGGATTTCGGTCATCCGCTCGGTGTCTATCACGCTCAGGTCGCTAGAGGACTGGTTCGTCACATAGGCAAAATCCGCCGTGGCGCCGCGCGGTCCCAGGAGAGCCGCGAGAAGACACATCAGCGCTGTCTTACTTGCCGAACCTTGCTTCCAGGGCATCGAGGCCTGCCTTGTAAACCGCCGTGACGGCGGCAATGGCTGCCGCATCGTTCAGGTTTTCCGGTGGTTCGTTGTTCGGATAACCGCGATAAAACGCGCCGCGCCATTCGATATGCGATCCGCCGCTCGCCGTGGGCGTGACGGTCAGGTGCGACGAATAGTTGGTAACCGGCAGCACGGCGACGTCCACCTCGGTAATGCGATAGGAATAGGTCATCTTCGTTGCGTCATATTTGTAGAGCTGTTCCGAAATCGTTGGGCCGCCTTCCTTCTCAAGGGTCAGGACGCGCGTGGCATCGACCGTATTGTCACCCTCGCCGGTCGTCGAGAAGACCGCAGGGTGCCAGCTCATGTCCTGAAAATTGCCGATCACCGCCCAAACCTCCGCTGGCGCCGCCTTCACGTCAACTGCCGTTGTCACCTTCTGCCTGGTGGGACCATGGGCGAAGGCTATCGCCGGAACGAAGAGAAAGAATGTCAGCAGGAAATTACGAAGCTGTCGCATGGGTCTCCTCACGATTTGAAGAAGTGGTACTTGAAGATGTAATTGAGTCCGCGCAGCCAGCTCTGGTCCGTGTTCGAGCGAATATCCACGGCGAGCGCGCGCAGGGTCTTCCCGGATTTCACCTCCGTGAGCACCATGTTCATCGACAGGATCAGGTTGGAAACCTTCTGGACCTCGCCGACGAGCACATAGTCGGCGCCGAGGCGCTCGGCCATGCGCAACTCGCAACCATAGCAATCGGCGGGATTTGTGGTGCGGGCGAGTTCCTCGGCGATCGCATCATTGGCGAGAAGGACGAAGCCTTCGTCGCGGAAGCGCTGTCGCGTCGTCTCTTCCAAAAGGCGGGTGCGGGCCGTCTGATCCGGGCGCTCGCCGTCATAGGCGCCCTCTGTCGAGGTATCGATAAAGGTGATGCCGAGAAAAGCAACCTTGGCGGCGGGCATCAGCGGCTTGTCCAGCGCCGCAAGCGCGAGCACGGGCATCAGCAATACCACGAGGAATATCAAAACACGCTGCATGCGGTAAAGCCTAAACACACCGGGACGGTCATGCCACGATCCATAAGTATCGGTTTCGTGCCACAAACCCCGCTGCTACTCTCCACCTTAGGATGTGTCAGGAAGATTGGGAGGTCATTCCGACGATGTCAAACGCGCGGCTTACGCTCGCCTTCTTTTGCGCCGCCTTGATGACAGCCCAGGCTGCGTGGGCCGTCGAGGTCAAGACCGCGGTGCTGCGCGTCGATCGTGTCAAGCTGCCGCCGATTTCCCGGCTCGACGTTGCACCGGCCGATCTCGCTTTTGCCGGTGCCTCGCTCGGCAACGAGGACAATCGCACGACGGGTGCCTTCACTGGCATGGATTATCAGCTGATCACCAGGGCCGTGCCGCCTGGGGAGGCAGAGGCGGCGTTCGACGCGCTGAAGGCCGAGGGTGTTCAGCTGATTGCTGTGCTTTCCGACGGAGAGACTCTGAAAGCGCTGGCGGATCGGGCGGGGCCGGATGTGCTTCTTATCAATGCCGGGGCGCGCGACGAGGCGCTGCGCGACGCCGAGTGCCGGGCGAATGTCCTGCATGTGTCGCCGAGCCGCCAGATGATCACCGACAGCGTTATGCAATTCCTGATGTGGAAGAAATGGTCGCGTCTATTCTTGGTCCACGGGTCGCATCCCGAAGACAAGCTGCTGGCCGAAAGTTACCGGAAGTCGGCGGCGAAATTTGGTGCGAAGATCGTCGAGGAACGCGAATTCGTCGACACCGGCGGCGCGCGGCGCACTGATACCGGCCATGTTCTGGTCCAGAAGCAGATTCCCGTTTTCATGCAGGAGGCCAGGGAGCATGATGTGACCGTCGCTGCCGACGAGACCGACGTGTTCGCGGCTTATCTGCCCTACCATTCCTGGGATCCCCGTCCGGTCGCGGGTTCGGCCGGCCTGATGCCGCTGAGCTGGCACCAGGCACATGAATCCTGGGGCGCCACCCAGTTCCAGCGCCGGTTCGAGAAGCTGACGGGGCGTGGCGCCCGTGACGAGGACTACCAGGCCTGGCTTGCCATGCGGGTTATCGGTGAGGCCGTAACGCGGTCCGGAAAGGCGGATGCCGCCTCGATCCGGTCTTTCCTGCTGTCGAAGGATTTCGAGATCGCTGCCTTCAAGGGGCAGAAACTGACTTTCAGATCCTGGAACGGCCAGCTGCGCCAGCCGATCCTGCTCGGCGACGGTCGTATCACCGTCTCCGTCTCACCGCAGGAGGGCTACCTGCACCAGTATTCGCCGCTCGACACACTGGGCACGGATGCACCCGAAACCGCCTGCCGTGCCTTTGGAGGATAGAATGCTGAAATACGCCTGGATGATCCTGCCCGCCGCCCTTCTCGCGAGCGGTCCCGCCTTAGCGAACAAGGTGTTTGTTAGCAATGAGCGCGGCAACACGGTGACCGTGCTCGACAGCAATACGTGGGAGAAAATCGCCGAGTTTCCCGCCGGCAACCGACCGCGCGGCATCACCATTAGCCCCGACGGCAAGGAACTCTATGTCTGCGCGTCGGATGACGACACCGTGCGTGTCTTCGATCCGGAGACCTACAAGGAAATCCGCACACTGCCGTCGGGCCCGGATCCTGAGCTCTTCGCGCTCCATCCTTCGGGCAATCCGCTCTATGTCGCCAACGAGGACGACAATCTGGTGACGGTTGTTGATGTCAAGACTTATCAGGTTCTGGCGGAAATCCCGGTCGGGGTCGAGCCGGAGGGTGTTGCCGTGAGTCCAGACGGCAAGACACTGATCAACACCTCCGAAACCACCAACATGGCCCATTTCATCGATACCGCGACCTATGAGATCGTCCACAATGTTCTGGTCGACCAAAGGCCGCGATATGCCGAATTTGCCGCCGACGGCAAGAAACTCTATGTCAGCGCCGAGATCGGCGGCACGGTCTCCGTCATCAATCTCGGCACGGACGCACCGAAGGTCGATAAGAAGATCACTTTCGAGGTCCCGGGCGTTCTGCCAGAATGGCTGCAGCCGGTTGGCGTGAAGGCGACCAGCGACGGCTCTCGGGTCTTCGTCGCGCTCGGGCCCGCCAATCGTGTCGCGATGATCGATGGCAAGACTGATGAGGTGCTCGACTATCTGCTGGTCGGTCAGCGCGTCTGGCAGATGGCGTTCACGCCGGGCGAGGAGTTTCTTGTGGTCACCAACGGCAATTCCAACGATGTCAGCATCATCGATGTGAAGGCTGAGAAGGTCATTCGCTCCGTTTCCGTCGGCGAGCAGCCTTGGGGAGTGGTCGTCGCGCCGAACTGACCATTTGCAGATCAAACGATTTTGGGAGGATATTTTCGATGCGCAGAACTCTTATCGCTGCCTTTGCCGCACTGGCGATGGTTCCTTTGGCAAATTTCTTCACTGCTGTTCCGGCCGAGGCAGCACCGCTTTGCGACAAGCTTGGCTTTGCCGGGCTTCTGGCCAAATGCAATCGCGGCGAGCCGATCGAGGTCACCCTCGCGTCAGGCCAGCCGCTCGGCAAGGGTGACGTGGCGTTGCAGTCCGGTGCCTATTACGAGATGAAGATCACTGCGGACGGTTCGGCGGAGCTTGGGATCACCGGAGCATCTTTTTTTCGCGCGATCTGGATGAACGAGATCGTCATAAACGGGATCGAAGTGCGGCCGATGGCGATTGACAGCCTTGAATTCGACCAGGCGGGCGTGGCGACCCTGTCGTTCATCGCGATCAAGCCCGGCACCTACGATGTTCGTATTCCGAACACCACGAGCGACAGCCAGAAGATCACGATTTCCATTCAGTAAGCCAACTTTGACAGAGGGATGAGGAAGATGACGACAATGAGAAACAGCATAACGAAGTCCATGCTTTTTGCCGCAATTCTGGCGTTGCCCTTCGCCGCCTCGGCTGAAGAGGTTTCGGCTGATAAGGTAAAGGCGATCCAGGATATGCTGGCGGCCATGCAATGCGAGGTCGACCCATCCAATATTGAGGCCGACGGCGATGGTTTTGAACTCGATGACGTGTTCTGCGCCGATGGCCAGTATGACATGGATTTGAATGCTGACCTGACGGTCGCAGAGAAGCGCAAGGAATAGGCGATCCGTCCGGCGCAAGGCGTCGGAACCGTGTAAAAGTCGGTCGATAAAGGGCGGAAAGGCGGCGGCAAGCCGCGGGAGGACGAGCGATGGGTAAACTGGGACGGTTCTTGGCGGCGAGTTTTTTGGCGCTCGGCCTGGCGCCGGCCATGGCCGAGGATTTGCCGAAGCTACGGGCGGCAATGCTGGCGTCCGGCACAGTTAACTGGGAAATCTCCACGATCAAGGCGAACGCGTTCGATACGACGAACGGGTTCGAGATGACCGTACAGGACTATGCCGACAATGGGGCGACGCGCGTTGCCTTTGAAGGCGGCGAAGCCGATACGATGGTGGCTGACTGGATCTGGGTCGCCTACCAGCGCGCGGCGGGCAAGGACTATGTCTTCATTCCCTATTCGCGCGCCGTCGGCGGCCTCGTCGTCAAGGACGATAGCCCGGTCAAGGCACTTCCAGATCTCAAGGGTCAGAAGATCGGGATTGCCGGTGGGCCACTCGACAAGAGCTGGCTGATCCTTCGTGCTTATGCGACGAAGAAATATGGCATGGACCTCGCCAAGGAAACCGAGCAGGTGTTCGCCGCGCCGCCACTGATTTTCAAGTCGGGNNCAATTTCTGGCATTTCCTTGCGAAGATGAAGGCCAAGGGTATGCATGATCTGGTGACGGTCTCGGATGCCGCGACCGAGCTCGGTCTCGACCCCGATACGCCGCTGTTGGGCTATGTGCTGAAGGGCGAGTTCGCCAAGGCCAATCCCGAAGTTGCGCAGGGGCTCTACAAGGCTTCGGTCGCCGCCAAGGAATTGCTGCGCAGGGATGACAAAGCCTGGGAGGGCTTGCGTGGCATGATGAATGCGGCGGATGACGTCGAATTCGTCGCATTGCGCGATGGCTATCGAGCGGGAATTCCGAGCGGCAAGCCGATCGACGAGGCGGCTGCCGATCGCTTTCTGCGGCTGATGGCCGAACTTGGTGGCGAAGAACTCGTCGGCAAGGCGACGACGCTTCCGGAGGGAGTGTTCCTGCATCTTGAGTAAGTTCGCCCGTCATCCGTCGATCGTTCGCGCGCTATCCCTTGGCGCGCTCCTGCTGGTCTGGATCGGTGCGGCGGCATTGACGGCGGATCCGAGCATCCTGCCGCAGCCATGGGCGCTTGGCGAGCCGTTTGCCCGGGCTGCCGGCTCTGGAGCACTGCCCTATCATCTCGCCATGACGCTTGGGCGTGTGGTGATGGCCTTCGTGCCGGCCATGGCGATCGGCGTGGCGCTCGGCTTCCTCATGGGACGCATTCCGGCCTTCGACCGCTGGCTCGATCCCTGGCTGGTCGTGTTCCTCAACCTTCCGGCGCTCGTGCTGATCGTGCTGTGCTATCTGTGGATCGGGCTCAACGAGACGGCGGCGATCATCGCGGTGGTACTCAACAAGATCCCGAATGTCGCCACGCTGATCCGCGAGGGTGCGCGCGCGCTCGATCCCAATCTCGATGCGATGGCCAAGGTCTATCGCATGTCGTCGCTGGCGCGCTTGCGTCATGTCGTCGTTCCGCAGCTCGCGCCCTATATCGCCGGCGCGGCCCGAGCCGGTATCGCGGTGATCTGGAAGATTGTTCTGGTGGTCGAATTCCTCGGCCGCTCAAGCGGTATCGGCTTCCAGATCCACTTCTATTTCCAGCTGTTCGATGTTGCCATGGTGCTGGTCTATTCGCTGACCTTCATCATCGTCATGCTGATCGTCGAGGCCCTGATCCTGCAGCCGCTCGAGCGCCGAGCGCGGGCCTGGAGGACGGCATGATCAAGATCGATGTCCGACGCAAGGCATTTGGCCAGACGGAGATCCTGCGCGACATTCGCTTCGAAGTGGCGGATGGTGAGACGGTTGCGATCCTCGGGGCTTCGGGGATCGGCAAGTCGACGCTGCTCCGGCTGGTCGCCGGCATTGACGAGGCTTTTGAGGGTGAGATCGTCCGGCCGCCGAGCATCGCCATGGTGTTCCAGGAACCAGTACTCTTGCCCTGGCGCAGCGTCCTCCAGAACCTGACGCTGGTGCACCCGACGCTTGGGGACCGGGCGGCGCTAGGTGCGCTCGATCGCATAGGCATCGCCGACAAGGCCGGGTTCTTCCCCGGCCAGCTGTCCCTCGGCCAGCAGCGGCGACTGGCGCTGGCGCGCGCCTTTGCCGGGCGTCCCGCGCTTCTTGTCATGGATGAGCCCTATGTCTCGCTCGATCCGCAGACGGCGGAGGAGATGCTGGCACTGACCGAGGCGCTCATTGGGGAAACCGGCCCGACGGTGATCCTGGTCACCCATTCCGAGGCGGAGGCGAAGCGGCTGGCCAGGCGTACTCTCAGGCTTGCCGGCCGACCGGCTACGATCGTTGATGCAGCGAACCCATCGCCCGGCAAGCGGGAGGGCATGGCATGAAGGGTCTCGAAATCAGCCATGTCGGCTTTCGCTACGGGGAACGCAAGGCGCTTGACGATGTCTCGTTCAATGTCGAGCCCGGCCGGTTCTGTGCTTTGCTCGGCCCGAATGGCGCCGGCAAGTCGACGCTCTTTGCCCTGTTGACACGGCTGATCGTTGCTGACGAGGGAGTGATCAATGTCGCAGGCTTCGACATCGCCCGTTCGCCACGCGCGGCGCTCGCCCGGATCGGTGTCGTGTTCCAGCAGCCGACGCTCGATCTGGACATGACGGTGCGGCGCAACCTGCGCTACTTCGCCGGGCTTCACGGTCTGTCCGGCCGTTCCGCCGCCATGGCCATAGACCGCGCACTGGCACAGCTCGGTATGGCCGAGCGCGCCGACGAACTGGTGCGCGCGCTGAACGGTGGACACCGCAGGCGGATGGAGATCGCCCGCGCCCTGGTGCATCAACCGGAAATCCTGCTGCTCGACGAGGCGACGGTAGGGCTCGATGCCGCTTCGCGGCAAGCGATCACCGACCATGTGCATAAGCTTGCCGAGAGCGGGCTTGCCGTGCTCTGGGCAACGCATCTGGTCGACGAGATCGCCATGTCCGATCAGGTCGTGGTCCTGCACCGGGGCCGGGTGTTGAGCAACGGTCCTGCGGCCGAACTGGCCGGCGATCGCAGCCTGGCCAAGGCCTTCCTCGCCATGACCGCCGAAAGTACGGAGGCCGTTGCATGAAAGCATGGCTGACCGCGCTCCTCGCCATCATCACCCGGGAAAACCTGCGGTTCGTAAGGCAGCGCGGACGCTTCCTTGCCGCGCTGGTGCGCCCGCTCGTCTGGCTCATCGTGTTTGCCGCCGGCTTTCGCGCCGCGCTCGGCGTGTCGATCATTCCGCCCTACCAGACCTACATCACATACGAGGTTTATATCCTGCCTGGGCTTTGCGCCATGATCCAACTGTTCAACGGGATGCAGTCGTCGCTCTCGCTGGTCTACGACCAGGAAATGGGCTCGATGCGGCTGTTGCTGACCTCGCCTCTGCCGCGTTGGTGGCTGCTTTTCTCCAAGCTGCTTGCCGGGGTCATTGTGTCGATCGTGCAGGTCATGGTGTTCCTAGGGCTCGCGGCCCTGACCGGTATCGACTTGCCGCCGCTGGGCTATCTCGCGGTGCTGCCGGCGCTTCTGCTGAGCGGCCTGATGCTGGGTGCGTTTGGCCTGGTAATTTCCTCGACCATTCGCCAGCTGGAGAATTTCGCCGGCGTGATGAACTTCGTCATCTTCCCGATGTTCTTCCTGTCGTCGGCGCTCTATCCGCTGTGGAAGATGGCTGAGAGCTCGCCGCTGCTGCGCGACATCTCGGCCTACAACCCCTTTACCCATGCGGTGGAGCTGATCCGCTTTGCGCTCTATGGCCAACTCAACCTCGAGGCGCTGGCCTGGGTCTCAGGCTGCTTCGTCGTCTTCATGCTGGCGGCGGTGTGGGGCTATGATCCGGCCCGCGCCTTGCTTCGCGCGCGGGGCCGGTAGTCGCCGCTTCCGCTGGAACGCCGCGACCGCGACAAAAACCGCCACTTTCCGCTATGTTGCCGATCGCCTGATTTGCTCCGATCCTGTCACCGACTGAAGACGTTTTAGACGTCCACACTTGAGGAGGAGGGACCCATGATCAAACTGCATCCGGCCATCGACAACGGCTTTCCGCCGGCCACGCCCGGCTTTTCCGGCGGCACACTCAAATGCAAATGCGCGACCAATCCGGTGACCGTCGAAATCAGCTCTCAGACGGCGCACAATCACGCCTGCGGCTGCACCAAGTGCTGGAAGCCGAAGGGCGCGATCTTCGCTCAGATCGCCGTCGTTTCGCGTGACAATGTCAAGGTCACATCCGGCGCCGATAAGCTTCAAGTCGTCGATCCGAGCGCCACCATCCAGCGCCACGCCTGCAAGGACTGCGGCACACACATGTACGGCCGCATCGAGAACACCAAGCATCCCTTCTATGGCCTGGACTTCGTCCATACCGAACTTAGCGACCAGACCGGCTGGTCTCCGCCGGAGTTTGCCGCCTTCGTCTCGTCGGTCATCGAGAGCGGGGTGAGCCCCGACAAGATGGGCGAGATCCGCGCGCGTCTCAACGAACTTGGGCTCCCGCCCTATGATGCGTTGTCGCCGGCGCTGATGGACGCAATTGCTACCCATATTGCCAAGCAATCCGGCGCGCTGCCGGCCTAAGCGAGGTTTCCGCGCTCCTCCCCCCGAGCCCTGTCCGCGCCTCTTCCTTTCGGAAGCGAGAACGGGCGGGGCTTGAGGTCTTCGGGGGCAGGCTGGGATCCTTGAGCTGGACGGGGTCGACAGCATAAAGCAAAGCCGCCGATGGTGGATCATCGGCGGCTTTTGGTCTTTGACGTCATGCCTGCGCGTGACCGGAGTTTGGTAATCAAGGTTCTCGACGTCACCGCGATCCGGGCGAGCGATCGTCTGTTCAGCGGTGCGTCATGATCTCCGCACCGGCACAGGACGGATCCTGCTTCCACTTGATCGCGCAGCCGATCGCCGAATGCTGTTCTTCCGGCCCCTTGCCGGTCTTGGCGATCCCGACCATGGCTTCGAACAGGTCGCGCCTTAGATCCGCTGGGCCGATCTCCTTGCGCGAGGCATCCAGCCTCCCGCGATACTGCAGCTCCATGCGTTTGTTGAAGCCGAAGAAGTCCGGTGTGCAGACCGCGCCATAGGCGCGTGCGACCCACTGGTCGGCGTCGTGCAGATAGGGAAAGGGCAGGGCGTGATCGGCGGCAAACCGCTTCATGTTGTCGAAGCTGTCTTCCCGATAGGCGGTCGCATCATTGGAGTTGATCACGACGAAGCCGATCCCGTGGGCCTCGAGTTCCAGCGCATCGCGCACGATCCGGCCGATCACCGCTTTCACATAGGGGCAATGATTGCAGATGAAGGCGACGACGAGTCCGTTGGGTCCGGCAAGGTCGAGAATGGAGCGTGCGCGTCCCTCGGTGCTCTGAAGTCGGGCGTCGATGGCCTTCCAGCCGAAATGGCAAAGCGGTGCGGTTGCAGCCATGGAGCTACCTTTCGTTCTGGACCAGGGGACGGTTCGCGGAATCCGCGGCGTGGCGCAGGGCGGCGATATTGCCGGCATAGGCATCCGCTCCACCCTTGAAGACCGCCGAGCCGNNACATATCGGCGCCGGCCCGGGCGACGAGCGGCGCGGTCTCGGGCGTCACGCCACCGTCGATTTCGATCACGATCGGCCGATTGCCGATCATCGCCTTGATGCGTGCGACCTTGTCCACCACGGCCGGGATGAAGGCCTGGCCGCCGAAGCCGGGATTGACCGTCATCAGCAGGACAAGGTCGAGGCGGTCGAGCACGTATTCGATGACGCTTTCCGGCGTCGAAGGATTGAGTGAGACGCCGGCCTTGCAGCCGAGGTCGCGGATTGCCTGCAGCGACCGGTCGAGATGGGTGGTCGCCTCGGCATGAACGGTGACGATGTCGCAACCAGCATCGGCGAAGGCGGCGAGAAAGGCATCGACGGGCTCGATCATCAGATGGCAGTCGAACACCTTGTCGGTGCGATTGCGAATTGCCTTGATCACCGGTGGGCCGAAGGTGATGTTGGGCACGAAATGCCCGTCCATCACGTCGAGATGGATCCAGTCGGCGCCGGCGCGGCAGACGGCTTCGACCTCCTCGCCAAGGCGCGAGAAATCGGCAGACAGGACCGAGGGCGCAATGATGGTCATATGGCTCATGCTGTCTCCTGACGATGTTCGGGCGGTGCGGCCGGCTTCATGGCAAAGACGCGGCTTGCGGCGATGTCGCGGGCGATGATGGTCGACAACTGCTCGGCATTGACCGGCCCCTTGGCCTCTTCGAACAGGCGGTTGGCCTGGCGCAACCGCGCCCGGTCGAGCGCATTGCGGATCGAACGGGCATTGGCGAAATGCGGCTGGCTGCGCCGGCGGGCGATATAGTCGGTCATCACTGCCGTCGCCTCGGTGTCGAGGTGGTAGCCTTGCCGCACCAGCATGGTCTCGGCGATCGACAGCAGTTCGTCGTTGGCATAGTCGGGGAAGTCGATGTGATGGGCGATACGCGAGCGGAAGCCCGGATTGCTTTCGAAGAAGCGATCCATGCGGTCGGAATAGCCGGCGAGGATCACCACGAGGTCGTCGCGATTGTTCTCCATCACCTGCAACAGGATCTCGATCGCTTCCTGGCCATAGTCGCGCTCGTTGTCGGGGCGGTAGAGGTAGTAGGCCTCGTCAATGAACAGCACGCCGCCCATGGCCTTCTTCAGGATCTCCTTGGTCTTCGGTGCTGTGTGGCCGATATACTGGCCGACGAGGTCGTCGCGCGTTACCGAGACCAGGTGACCCTTGCGGATATAGCCGAGGCGGTGCAGCAGGTTCGCCATGCGCAGCGCTACCGTCGTCTTGCCGGTGCCGGGATTGCCTGTGAAGCTCATGTGCAGCGACGGCGGTTCGTGGGATAGCCCCATGGCGCGGCGGGCGCGCTCGACCAACAACAGCGCCGCCGTCTCGCGGATCCGCCGCTTCACAGGCTTGAGGCCCACAAGGTCACGGTCGAGTTCTTCAAGGATCTCGGCGACGCCCGAGGTCCGGTATTCCTCGGCGAGGTCGACCGAAGTCGGCGGGCTCTCCTGCGTCACGGTTGTCTCGGGCATAACCATTGTCTCGTCCTTTCGTCAGCCGGTCGTCGACCAGGAGTAATGCTGAGAGCGGCCCGGACCGTCGGTCCGGGTCATCCTGAGGTCCGGTTCCTTGGCCGGGCGATTGACGATGAAGGACATCGTCACCGTCTCGAAACCGCGATTGGAATCGAAGGCATTGAGGCGGATATAGTGCTGGGGATTGGCCTTGCGGCAATCATCCAGCTCCATCATCACGCCCTTGGCGTCCTTCAGGTCGAACATCGGATTGCCCCACATCTCCCAATAGGTGTTGCGGGGGTGGGGATCGTCGGTGTGCTCGACGCCGATCGCCCAGCCCTTGCGCAGGCAATATTCCACCTGCGCGGTGATCTGCTCGTCCGTCAGGTCGGGCAGGAACGAGAAGCAGCCTTGGGTGATACGCATTGTCGTTTCTCCTTTTCTCTCGCCCTGTCAGGCGACGCTGACGCTCGGCACGAAGTCCGAGGTGTCGGTCGAGGTGTAGTTGAAGCTGATATTGCCCCAGGTATCGAGGGCGGCTTCGAGCGGCTTGCACCACTTGGCGGCGGCCCTGAGAATTTCCGGGCCTTCGTTGGCGATGTCGCGGCCCTCGTTGCGGGCGAGCACCATTGCTTCGAGAGCCACGCGGTTGGCGGTGGCACCGGCCTGGATACCCATGGGATGGCCGATCGTGCCGCCGCCGAACTGCAGCACCACGTCGTCGCCGAATAGGTCGAGCAACTGGTGCATCTGGCCGGCATGGATACCGCCCGAGGCGACCGGCATGACCTTCTTGATGTCGCCCCAGTCCTGTTCGAAGAAGATGCCGCGTTGCAGGTCGACTTCGTTCTTCGTCTCGCGCAGCACGTTGTAGTAGCCCTGCACGGTCAGCGGATCGCCTTCCAGCTTGCCGACAGCGGTGCCGGCATGCAGGTGGTCGACGCCGGCGAGACGCAGCCACTTGGCGATGACGCGGAACGAGATGCCGTGGTTCTTCTGGCGCGTGTAGGTGCCGTGGCCGGCGCGGTGCATGTGCAGGATCATGTCGTTTTGCCGGCACCATTCCGAGATCGACTGGATTGCCGTCCAGCCGACGATCAAGTCGACCATGACGATGACCGAGCCGAGCTCCTTGGCGAATTCGGCGCGGCGGTACATTTCCTCCATCGTGCCGGCGGTGATGTTGAGGTAGTGGCCTTTCACCTCACCGGTGACAGCGGAAGCATGGTTCACCGCTTCCATGCAGTAGAGGAATCGGTCGCGCCAATGCATGAAGGGCTGCGAGTTGATGTTCTCGTCGTCCTTCATGAAGTCGAGCCCGCCCTTCAGCCCCTCGTAGACGACGCGGCCGTAGTTCTTGCCCGACAGGCCGAGCTTCGGCTTGGTGGTGGCGCCGAGCAGCGGCTTGCCGAACTTGTCGAGCCGTTCGCGCTCGACGACGATGCCGGTCGGCGGCCCCTTGAAGGTCTTCACATAGGCGACGGGGAAGCGCATGTCCTCGAGCCGTGCTGCCTTCAGCGGCTTGAACGAGAAGACATTGCCGATGATCGAGGCGGTCAGGTTGGCGATCGAGCCTTCCTCGAACAGGATCAAGTCATAGGCGACATAGCAGAAGTACTGCCCCGGCGTTCCCGGCACCGGGTCGACCCGGTAGGCCTTGGCGCGGTACTGGTCGCATGCGGTCAGACGGTCCGTCCACACGACCGTCCAGGTGGCGGTCGAGCTCTCGCCGGCAACGGCGGCCGCCGCTTCGATCGGATCGACGCCTTCCTGCGGCGTGATGCGGAAGAGGGCAATCAGGTCGGTGTCCTTCGGCTCGTAGTGGCCGTCCCAATAGCCCATCTGGGCGTATTTCAGGACGCCTGCCCTGTAGCGTTCCTTGCCCTTGATCTCGGTTTTCGCATCGGCGTTCATGGCACTGTCCTTTCCTTGGTCGGATGGGAGTTCAGGCGGCTTCAGACCGCGCGTTTGAGGGTTTCAGGCTGCCGCTCGCATAGCGTTTAGCCATGTCGCTCATCGGGATGACCTTGATGCGCGACGCATTGCCTGCCGTACCGAAGGCCTCGAAGCGAGCCTTGCAGACGGAGGCCATGGCATCCATGGCGGGTTTGAGGAATTTGCGCGGATCGAATTCGTCGCGGCGGG
>DBUL01000147.1 GCA_002307905.1 Rhizobiaceae bacterium UBA1291 | reverse complement strand
CGCCGCCGCCATCGCCGCCGCGGGCATTCCGGTCTATGCGATCAAGGGCGAGTCGCTCGAGGACTACTGGACCTATACCGACCAGATATTCCAGTGGCGCGACGGCGGTCTGTCGAACATGATCCTCGACGATGGCGGCGACGCCACCATGTACATTCTGCTCGGCGCACGCGCTGAGGCCGGGGAGGATGTGCTTTCCAATCCGGGTTCGGAGGAAGAAGAGATCCTCTTCGCCCAGATCAAGAAGCGCCTCCAGGCATCGCCGGGCTGGTTCACCAAGCAGCGCGACGCGATCCGCGGCGTGACGGAAGAAACCACCACCGGTGTGCATCGCCTCTACGAGTTGAGCAAGAAGGGTCTCCTTCCCTTCCCCGCCATCAACGTCAACGATTCAGTCACCAAGTCGAAGTTCGACAACAAGTATGGCTGCAAGGAGTCGCTGGTCGATGGCATTCGCCGCGGCACGGACGTGATGATGGCCGGCAAGGTCGCCGTGGTCTGCGGTTACGGCGATGTCGGCAAGGGTTCGGCAGCATCGCTGCGCGGCGCCGGCGCTCGCGTCAAGGTGACGGAAGTCGACCCGATTTGCGCTCTTCAGGCAGCAATGGACGGTTTCGAAGTCGTGACGTTGGAAGATGTCGTCTCTTCAGCCGACATCTTCATCACCACGACCGGCAACAAGGATGTCATCCGCATCGAGCATATGCGCGAGATGAAGGATATGGCGATCGTCGGCAATATCGGCCACTTCGATAACGAGATCCAGGTCGCGGCCCTGCGCAACTTCAAGTGGACAAACGTCAAGCCGCAGGTGGACATGATCGAGTTTCCCAAAGGCAACCGCATGATCCTGTTGTCGGAAGGCCGGCTGCTCAATCTCGGCAACGCCACCGGACACCCGTCCTTCGTCATGTCGGCCTCGTTCACCAACCAGGTTCTCGCTCAGATTGAGCTCTACACGAAGCCGGGAGAATACCAGAATCAGGTCTACGTGCTGCCGAAGCACCTCGACGAGAAGGTCGCTCGCCTGCATCTCGAAAAGCTCGGCGTCAAGCTGACCGAGCTGTCGGAAGAACAGGCAGCCTATATCGGCGTAACGACGCAGGGCCCGTTCAAGGCAGATCACTACAGGTATTGATAATCTCCTGAATAACCACAAAATCTAGTAGCCGCAGCCTTGACAAAAGCTGCGGCTTCTTTTTTGGGCCTGACCCTTCCCGCAGATTCCCTTAGGCAGTATTGTTCTAGGACTTGATTCGTGGCGCGCCCATCAGGTGCGTCGGCGAAATGGGATGTCTTGTCGACGATGCGGCACATAGGACGGAGACAGACCGAATATGTCGGTAAAAAAGAGCGGTCCGAGCGATCGGCATACGGCAGCGGGTATTGATCCCCGGGCTTCGCATCCGGGCCAGGAACAGCGTGGAAGAAGCGCCTCAACCGGTGAAAAGCCTCGTTCGCGCTCTGGGCGTGGCCTCATGCCTCGCTTCTGGACCGCCTGCATGGGCGGAACGATCCTTGCGGGGCTTTTCGGTCCGAGCCTTGCGCAGACGAGGGCGGGCATGCCGCCGGTTGAAAAGCTCTTCACTTCGGTCGAAATGGTCGGCTATGCCCTCGTGCTCGGCATTCTCTCGGCCGCAATGCTTTCCGCCGGCTGGCTCATCCGCCAACGCGGCCGGCTCGAGGCCGAAGGCGCCGAGATGCGCTCCGCACTTTCCGATGCCAGCCAGCGTATTTCCCGCTACGAGGCTCTCATCGCCGACAAGAACCGCCGGATCGTCATCTGGGACGGACAAAACGGCAAGCCCGAATTTCTCGGCCAGTTGCCGGCCGAAACCGGGGCACCTCAGACCGACAGCGAGTTTCTCGCCTTCGGACGCTGGCTGAAGCCGGCCTCGGCGGGCGAGTTGGAAAGAGCGATCGAGGCCTTGCGCCACAGGGCCGAGAGTTTCGACGTCGTTGCGGAGACACATCGCGGTGAAGTCATAGAGGTGCAGGGGCGCCTCTCGGGAGGGCGGGCCTTCGCCCGATTCGTTGCCCTCAACAATCTGCGCGCCGAACTCGCCGAACTGAAGATCGAACGCAACCGCCTGAGAAACTCCATCGCGACATTCGAATCGCTGCTCGATGCGATCGAGCAGCCGGTCTGGCGGCGCGATGCGGAAGGTCGCCTGACCTGGGTCAACCACGCTTATGGCGAAGCGGTCGAAGCCGGCTCGCCCGATCAGGCCGTACGCGAAAACCGCGAGATCCTGTCCACCCTGACGCGTGAAAAGATCAAGGCAAGTGCGACGCCGGAATCACCGTTCCACGGCGTTGTTTCCACCGCAGTCCGCGGCAAGCGGACCTTCTTCGATGTCGTCGATATCCGCGAGCCGTCCGGCTCGTGTGGAATGGCCATCGACGTCAGCGGCGAGGAAGCGCTTCGCGAGGAGCTGGCGCGGACGCTAAAGAGCCATGCCGAGACGCTCGAGCATCTCGAAACGCCCGTTGCCATCTTCGATGGCGAGCGGCGGCTGCAGTTCTTCAACCAGCCGTTCCAGAAGCTCTGGGACCTCGAACCGCGGTTCCTCGAATCACACCCCGATCATAGCGAACTGCTGGATCGGCTGCGCTCGGCGCGCAAGCTGCCGGAACAACTGAGCTGGAAGGCGTGGAAGGAGAACACACTTTCGGTCTATCGCTCGCTCGAGACCCAGACCGATCTGTGGCACCTGCCCAACGGCCAGACGCTGCGCATCATCGCCTCGGCCCATCCGCAGGGCGGCGCGACCTGGGTGTTCGAGAACGTCACAGCGCAGTTCGACCTGGAAAGCCGCTACAATACACTGCTCAGGGTCCGCGGCGAAACGATCGACCACCTGTCCGAGGGTGTAGCCGTGTTCGGTCCCGATGGTCGCATCGAGCTCTCCAATCCCGCTTTCCGCGCGCTCTGGGGAATCACCGAGGCCGACTCGAAGCAGGGCACCCACATCAAGGCGATCGAAGCCGCCTGTGCACCATCCTATGATGGCGCCGACGGCTGGAAGGCCTTCGCCAAGATGATCACCAGCTTCGAGGACGAACGGCCTTCAAGCCAGGGTACGCTGGAACTCTATTCCCGCCTGGTGCTCGACTACGCGGTGACGCCGCTGCCGAACGCCCAGACCATGCTGACCTTCGTCAACAAGACCGACAGCGTTCTGGCCGAGCGCGCTCTGAAGGAAAAGAACGAGGCCCTGCGCAAGGCCGACGAGCTGAAGAACGACTTCGTCCAGCACGTCTCCTACGAATTGCGCTCCCCGCTCACCAACATCATCGGCTTCACCGACCTTTTGAAAACGCCGGCGATCGGGCCGCTCAACGACCGCCAATCGGAGTATATCGACCACATCTCCACCTCGTCATCGGTACTGCTGACCATTGTAAACGACATCCTCGATCTCGCCACTGTCGATGCCGGGATCATGCGGCTAGACTATGCGGACATTGATCTCAACGAGTTGCTCGACGATATCTCGATGCAGATGACCGATCGCCTGCAGGAGAGCAATGTCTCGCTCGAGATCGCGGCCTCCGCCCATCTCGGCCACATCGTCGCCGATCAGCAACGGCTAAAGCAGATCCTCATCAAGATCCTCACCAACGCGGTGAATTTCGCCCCGGAAGGCTCTTCGATCGAACTCAAGTGCTGGCGCGAGGGGCCTGACTTCGTCTTCACCGTCCATGATAGCGGATGCGGTATGTCGAAAGAAATGCTGGCGACCGTGTTCAACCGCTTCTCGACCAATGCCAAGTCCGGCAAGCGCAGCGGCGCGGGTCTCGGTCTCTCCATCGTCGAGAGCTTCGTCAACCTGCACAACGGCCAAGTGTCGATCGATAGTGAGCCCGGTCGCGGCACGACGGTTTCCTGCCGCATTCCCTCCGCGATCGTCGAGCCGCAAGCCATCGCCGCCGCCGAATGACCGACACACCATCGAGCCTTTCGCTGCACCTTGCCACAGAGGCGGATACTATTCGCCTGGGCGAGGAACTGGCCCTGGTGGTGAAATCTGGCGATTGCGTGGCACTCTGGGGCAATCTGGGTGCCGGCAAGTCGACACTGGCGCGCGCACTGCTGAGGGCGATGGCCGATGACGACTATCTCGAAGTTCCGAGCTCGACATTCACACTGGTCCAGAACTACGACCTACGCTTCCCTGTAGCGCATTTCGATCTCTATCGTCTGTCGGATCCGGCCGAACTCGAGGAGATCGGCTTTGCCGATGCGCTCGACAACGGCGTCTGCCTCGTCGAGTGGCCTGACAAGGCCGGTACGAGCCTGCCCGAGGCCCGCATGGATATCACCTTTGGTTTCGACCCTGCCGGCGGGCGTCAGATCACGATCCAGGCGACACCCACCCAGCTTGCACGCATAAAGCGCGTGCTTGCGATCCGGCGGTTCCTCGACGCGCATGGATATGCTGACGCCCGGCGACGTCACCTGACCGGGGATGCCTCGACCCGCGCCTATGAATACATCTACCCGGAGGACGGAAGCGCCCGACGTATCCTCATGGATTCTCCGCGCCAGCCCGACGGGCCGCCGATCCGCGACGGCAAACCCTATTCGCAGATCGTCCATCTCGCAGAAGACGTCTATCCCTTTGTCGCCATCGACCTTGCCTTGCGCGACCGGGGATTCGCCGCGCCACAAATTTACGAGAGCGATTGCGAGTCGGGCTTGCTGCTAATCGAGGATCTCGGCCCGGACACCCTACTCGACGGTGACGGCAAGCCGATTGAGGAACGATATCGCGAGGCCGTTGCCTGTCTGGCCGCGCTGCATGCCGTCGCATTCGACCGCGACATTCGGCTTCCAACTGGCGGCGTGCATCACGTGCCGGATTATGATCGCACGGCGATGAAAATGGAAGCCGAGCTGCTGATCGACTGGCACCTGCCGTGGAAGCGCAACGGCACCCCGGCGACGGATGCCGAACGCGCTGAATTTCTGGCGATATGGGACGGTCTGATTGATCAGCTCGCCACCGCCGAGAAGACGCTCGTGCTGCGCGACTTCCACTCACCGAACATCATCTGGCGAGGCGAGCAGCAGGGCATCCAGCGGATTGGCCTCATCGATTTCCAGGACGCAATGATCGGCCCCTCGGCCTATGACCTCGTGTCGATCGTGCAGGACGCCCGCGTCACTGTCGAGCGCAACATCGTCGATCAGCTGATGGCGGATTACCTCGACCTTCGCCGCAGGGAGCCCGGTTTCGACGAGACGGACTTCCTTAAGGCCTGGGCCATCATGTCAGCGCAGCGCGCCTGCAAGCTCAACGGGCTCTGGGTCCGGCTGATGAAGCGCGATCATAAGCCGGGCTACATGAAGCACATGGACCGCACGCTCTGGCACCTTTCGGTCGCCTTCGAGCATGAGGCTCTCACCCCCTTGCGCGACTGGTGTACAAGGGTTGGAATCGGCAAGACCGAATCACGTCCGCAGGCACGATGAAGATCACCAACGCGATGCTACTCGCAGCCGGGCTCGGCACCCGGATGCGGCCGATTACCAATCGAATGCCGAAGCCGCTGGTCCCCATCGCCGGCAAGCCGATGATCGACTATGTGCTCGACACGCTCGCCGAGGCCGGAGTCGAGCGTGCGGTGGTCAATGTCCATCACTTCGCCGAACAGATGGAAGCCCATCTCGCGGGCTATCGCGGCCTGGAGATCCTCATTTCGGACGAGCGCGCCCAGCTGATGAATTCCGGCGGCGGGCTGGTCAAGGGACTTAAACTGCTCGATCGCACCCCCGCCTTCGTGATGAACGCCGACCTGTTCTGGATCGGCGACGATCGGGCGGAAAAGTCCAATCTTGCACTCCTCGGCGATTTCTTCGAGCCGGCACATATGGACATGGTGCTCCTCTGCGTACCGCTGGAGAGGACCACAGGCCACAATGGCAAAAAGGACTTCTCGCTCGGCGCCGATGGAAGGCTCAAGCGTTACGAGGATGGCGATCCCAATGCGGTGGTCTATGCCGGCGCGATCACGCTCATGCCGGAATTGTTTGACGATGCACCGGAGGACGCCTTCAACCTCAATATCTATTTCGATCGGGCCATCGCCAGTGGCCGGCTCTACGGCGTTGTGATGACGGGCCAGTGGCTGACGGTCGGCACGCCGGAGGCAATCGGCGAGGCGGAGGAGACCATCCGGCGATTCGGCCACTCCGGCGACGGAGCCTGAGCGATGAGCCAGGCGCACCAACCGCGTGTCCTGACGATACCGGCGGGGCTTCCCTTCCTGAAGGTGCTCGCCGAACGACTGCTCGACGGCACACTCGCGCCGGGCTACCGCTATGAGCCCACCGATCCCCTATCGCTGGCCAAGGTGACGATCCTCGTTCCGACACGCCGCGCTGCCCGTGTCCTGCGATCGGAATTTGTCGAGCTCCTCGGAGGCCGCTCGGCCATTCTGCCGAATATCCGCCCGCTCGGCGAGACCGACGACGATGCCGGTTTCCTCGACGCCGACGCACCGGCACTGCTCGACCTCGCTCCCCCAATCAGCGGCACCGTGATGCTGCTGGAGCTTGCCCGCCTCATCCTGGCCTGGCGCAACCAGCTGCCGGCCATCGTCCGTAGCATTCATGCCGACACGCCGCTGGTCGCTCCGGCAAGCCCGGCTGACGCCGTCTGGCTGGCACGTGCGCTCGCCGAACTGATCGATGCAATCGAGACGGAGGGCTGCGACTGGGCCGATCTCACCAAGCTCGATGTCCGCGACTTCGCCTCGTGGTGGCAGCTGACCGTCGAGTTCCTGAAGATCGCCACAGCCTTCTGGCCGGCACGGCTCGAAGAATTGATGCGGTCCTCGCCCGCCCGCCATCGCGACGCCGTGTTGAAGGCAGAGGCACAGCGCCTCTCCCGGCTTGAGGACGGGCATCCGGTGATCGTGGCCGGATCGACAGGTTCGATCCCCGCTGCGGCCGACCTCATCGCCGCCATAGCCTCGCGGGGCGAAGGCGTGATCGTGCTCCCCGGTCTTGATGGCACGATGCCGCCCGAGGACTGGCTGAAGGTCGGGCTCGAGCCAGGAGCCGGGCGACCGGCGGAGCCGGCGAGCCGCGGGCATCCGCAATACGGGCTGTTCCGGCTCCTCATGCGGCTGAATGTCGACCGATCCGAAGTCGGGTCACTCGGCACCGTGGACGCCGCCCTGGCGGATCGGGCCGAAATCTTGTCGCGGGCCATGGCGCCGGCCGGCGCGACCGACGGCTGGCAGGCCTGGCGATCCGCCTTCGGCGATGCCCGGATCCACTCGGCCTTTGCCGAGGTTTTACTGATCGAGGCCGCCAATGAGCGGGAGGAGGCCACCTCGATCGCGATCGCCCTTCGTCTTGGGCTTGAAAAGCCGGGTTCCAACGGCGGCGAAAGCCGGGTGGCACTGATCACCCCCGACCGTGCCCTCGCCCGAAGGGTCACGGCCGAACTCGCCCGTTTCGGCATCGTCGCCGACGACTCGGCGGGGACGCCATTCAGCGCCACCCAGCAGGGTGTGCTGACTCAGCTCATGCTCGAAGCAGCCCTTCGCCCGGGCGATCCGGTAGCCCTCGTCTCCGTCCTGAAACATCCCCTCGCCCGCTTCGGCATGAGTTGTGAGACCTATCGCGTCGCAGCTGATGCCCTGGAAGCGATTTCGCTTCGGGGGGGCATTCAGGCGGTCGATCTCAGCGAACTCCCGGCCCTATTCGAAGGCCGGCTCGCCGACCACCTTGTCGACCGGCATGCACCACAATGGCGCCTCTCGCTTCCCCCGGAATCGATCGAGGCCGCACGCGACCTTGCGGCCCGAATTTCCCGAGCTGTTGAGCCACTGGTGTCGGTGCTGGTTCGGATTGCCGACGGGCGGGTGTTGACGGACAAATTGCCACTCGGCGACTGGGCCGCGCGGACCGGCCGCACCCTTGAGGCAGTCTGCGCCGACGAACGCGGCGATCTGTCGGCCCTGTGGTCGAACGAGGCAGGGGAAACCCTGGCGACCCAGCTCGGCGAGATCATAGCGGCGGACGGGCTGATCGAGGCCGACGGCCCGCAATGGATCGACATCTTCGCCGCGTTGACGGCGAGCCAGGCTGTGAAGCCCAAAGCGATGCGCCATCCCCGCGTCTTCGTCTTCGGCACGCTCGAGGCGCGCCTGCAGAGCGTCGATACGCTGGTGATCGGTGGCATGAATGAGGGTTCCTGGCCGGGCCAGACCACCAATAATCCGTTCCTGTCGCGCATGATGAAGGCGGAGATCGGTCTGGAGCCGCCGGAACGGCGGATCGGCCAGCTCGCCCACGATTTCGAAATGGCGAGCGGCACCCGCCATCTCGTCTATTCTCGTGCGCTACGCCAGGGTTCCGCTCCCACCGTTGCCTCCCGTTGGCTGCAACGGCTGCTGGCATTGGGCGGTCAGGATTTCGAGCGCAGATTGAAAGCCCGCGGCGACATTTTCCGCCACTATGCCGCTCTGATCGACCGCAGTGACAGCCAGGCTCCCGCACAGCGCCCCGCCCCGAAGCCGCCGGCCGAATTGCAGCCGACGCAATTCTCCTTCAGCGAAGTCGGACCGTTCCGTCGCGACCCCTATGCACTCTACGCCCGACGCATTCTCCGGCTCGACCCGGTCGACGGTTTCAACGAGGATCCGGGCGCGGCCGAGCGTGGCACGCTTTGTCACAAGATCGTCGAGCGATTCGTCAGCGAAGGCCATGACCCGACCAGCCCCGATGCGGCTCAGGCGATGCAACGCATCACCGACGAACTCTTCGACGCCCAACACCTGCCGATCCATATTGACATCGTCTGGCGCCAGCGCTTCGCCGCCATTGCCCGTGCCTTTCTCGACTGGGAACGTGACCGCCGACCGGAAATCAGCAGGACGCTCACCGAGGTGCGCGGGCGGATCGAGCTTGCGAACGGCATCATGCTCACCGGCGTCGCCGACCGCATCGACCTCAAGAGTGCGGGACATGCCGACATTATCGACTACAAGACGGGCCTCAGCCCCAGCCCGGCGCAGGCCCGCAGCCTGCTCGATCCGCAGCTGGCACTGGAGGCGGCAGCGCTTCGGGCAGGGGCGTTCCGCGACGCCGGCCGGTTGACGCCGGAAAACCTTCTCTATGTCCGCCTCAAGCCCGCGCACAGCCTGATCGTCGATCTGGTCAATAACGAACTCTCCGGCCGCGGTGACAACAAGAAATCGGCGGTCGATCTGGCCGAGCAATCGGTGGAGGAACTGGCCAAATTCGTCGAGGCGCTGCGCAGCGGCGAACGCGGCTTCGTCTCACGCCTTTTACCGGCGCAGCAGAATGATTTCGGCGGTGAATACGATCATCTGGCGCGGGTAGCCGAATGGTCGACCGCCGAAAGCGAGGAGGCAGTTGATGTCGAATGATGATGCGATCCTGCCCTCCGGCAACGACCCGGCGATCTGGCTTGACTGGACGAGCCTGCAACAGGCGGTCGCCTCAGACCCGGCGCGCTCGGCCTGGGTCTCCGCCAATGCCGGATCGGGCAAGACCCACGTTCTGACCCAGCGGGTGATCCGCCTTCTGCTCGCCGGCGCCCGCCCCTCCTCCATCCTCTGCCTGACCTATACCAAGGCTGCGGCTTCAGAAATGTCGAACCGCGTATTCTCGCGTCTTGCCGAATGGGCGACTCTGCCGGACGAGGAACTGGCCAAGCGGCTTTACACGATCGAGCAGCGGCAGCCGGATCGCCTCAAGCTTGCCGAGGCGCGCCGGCTTTTCGCCCGGGCTTTGGAGACGCCAGGTGGCCTCAAGATCCAGACCATCCATGCCTTTTGCGAGGCGCTGCTGCACCAGTTTCCGCTGGAGGCCAATGTTGCGGGCCATTTCACCGTGCTCGATGACCGCGCCGCCCATGCGGTTCTGGCTGAAGCCCGCCGCTCGCTGCTGACCGCCACCTCGTCTGAGGATGACGCGGTACTGGCCGAGGCCTTTTCCCAGGTCCTCAGCATTGCCGACGAGTACGGGCTTGAAACACTGCTCGGCGATCTGGTCGCCAACCGCCATGCCGTGCGCGCCTTTGTCCGGACAGCGGAGACACGCGGCGGCGCGGATGCGCTTCTGCGCAAGGGGCTGGATATTGACGCAGACGCGACGGAGGACAGCCTGCTCGCGAAAAGCTGGCCCCTGCCCCCGCTCGATGGGCCGACGCTGACGTCCTATATCCTTCTCGCACGAGAAAAGGGGGGCTCCACGGTCCAGGAGATTGCCGAGCTTCTGGAAAGTGCTGTGCACGAGCCCGATCCGCGCAAGCGTCTTGGCCTCGTGGAGGCCGCTTTCTTCACCAAGGCCGGAAAGCCAAAGGCGGACAAGTCGCTGATCGCCAAGGCGATGAGCACGGCGGCGCCGCAGCTTCACGATGCTGTACTCGAAGCGCGCGACCATTTCGCCGCTATTCAGGATCGACTGCGCACATTCCGCATGTACCAGGCCACCATGGCGGCGCTGACGCTTGCCGCTCGTCTCGATGACGACTACGAGGAGCTGAAAAAGAAGCGCAGCCAGCTCGACTTCGAGGACCTGATCGTGCGCACTTCCGAACTGCTGCTGCGCAGCGACGTGGGCCCCTGGGTGCACTACAAGCTGGACCAGGGTATCGACCATATCCTCGTCGATGAAGCCCAGGATACCAGCCCCGTTCAGTGGTCGGTCATCCGCTCGCTGCGTGAGGACTTCTTTTCCGGTGAGAGCGCGCGCAGCCTGACACGCACCTTTTTCGCCGTTGGCGACGAGAAACAGTCGATCTATTCCTTCCAGGGTGCCAGACCCGAACGCTTTTCCGAAGAGGCCACGGCCACGGCCCGGGCCGTGGCAGCGGGCAGTCAGACCTTCAGTACCGTACGCCTGCCCCTGTCGTTCCGCTCCACTTCGGCGGTGCTGTCAGCGGTCGACCAGGTCTTTTCCGTTGCGGAGAACGCTCGAGGCCTGAGTGCCCTCGGCGAAGATGTGGTTCACATGTCGAGCCGGATGGGCCATCCTGGCTCGGTCGACCTGTGGGACATGATCGCGGCAGAAGCCGCAGCCAAGAGCGAAGACTGGACCGCCCCCTTCGACGCAACGCCGGAGAGTGCTCCGTCGGCCGTGCTGGCTCGGCGCATCGCTTATGTCGTTGAGCAATTGATCGCCCAGGAGACGATCATCGACAAGGGCAAGCGAAGGCCGATCCGGCCGGGCGACATTCTCGTCCTGGTGCGCAAGCGCGACAGCTTCGTCAATGCCCTTACCCGCGCCCTCAAGCGGCGCAACAATATTCCGGTCGCCGGTGCCGACAGGCTAAGACTGACCGCGCATATTGCCGTGCAGGATCTGCTGGCGCTCGGCCGCTTTGTTCTGCTTACGGCTGACGACCTATCGCTTGCCGCGCTGATCAAGAGCCCGTTGTTCAACCACAGCGAAGAAGAACTTTTCGAACTGGCGGCAAATCGCCCGACGCATTGCGACCTCTGGGCCCACCTGCAGCAGATGGCGGAAGGGGAAGCGAACCGCTGGAGCGGAACGGCACAGCGGCTCCGCACATTCCACGCCCTGTCGCAATCGCTGCCGGTGCATGATTTCTATGCCCGCGTTCTGGGCGTGCATGGCGGCCGGCGCGCCTATCTTGCTCGCCTCGGCACGGAGGTGAGCGACATTCTCGACGAGTTCCTCAGTTTTGCCCTGGCCTTTGAAACAGCCGGACTGCCAGGCCTGCAAGCCTTCGTCTCCACTCTCGAAACCGAGGCGCCGGAGGTGAAGCGCGAACAGGACAAGGACCGCGACGA
Source organism: Rhizobiaceae bacterium UBA1291 (assembly GCA_002307905.1). GTDB lineage: Bacteria > Pseudomonadota > Alphaproteobacteria > Rhizobiales > Rhizobiaceae > Allorhizobium. The sequence goes on along the minus strand of DBUL01000147.1, from coordinate 5,808 downwards.
GGTGCGGGTCATGACAGTTCACGCTTCGAAAGGGCTGGAGGCTCCGATCGTGTTTCTAGTCGATGGCGGCGGCAAGCCCTTCAATCACAGCCATCTTGCCAAGTTCCGCCTGATCGAGGGCGAGGACAGCGTGCCGTCGCTTCCCGTCTGGGTGCCGAACAAGGCGCTCGGGAATACCTTGGTGGATGCCGACGTCGAACGACGCAAGCGGATGGCGGAGGAGGAGTATCGGCGCCTCCTCTACGTCGCAATGACGCGAGCCGCCGATCGCCTGATCGTCTGCGGCTATCGTGGTGTTCGCGAGCCCGGCGAGGTCTGGCACCAGATGATTGCCGACGCTCTGCGCGACAAGGCGGATTTCTGCCGCGAGGTTGAATACTCCGGTCCGGACGGACCATGGGAAGGATTGACCTGGCGCCTTCCCGACGCCCCGAGGGAGTTCGAAAGCGAGACCGAAAAGGTTGTCGACAAGCACGGGGATCTCCTGCCCGATGCGCTTCTCAGCCCTCTGCCGGTGAGCCCGGGCTTGCCGCGTCCTCTGAGCCCTTCAGGTGCCGGCGCGATCATCATCGACGAAGCCGATGACGCACTGGTCACCTCGCCGCTATTTGGCGAACGCGAATTCAACGGCATTTCCTTGCAGAAGGGCCGCCTGATCCACCGTATGCTACAGATGCTGCCGCAAGTCGCAGCGGGCCAACGGGAAACGGCCGCCCGCCGCTACGCGGCACGGGCTGCCCGTTTCTGGCCGCCTGCGGAGCGCGCTAAACTGGTCGAAACCATCATGGCGGTTCTCGACCACCCGGCTCTTCAGTCCATCTTCACGTCCCATGCGCAGGCAGAGGTTTCGGTCATGGGCAGTTTCACGCTTAACGGGGAAGAGCGCGCAGTTTCCGGACGCATAGACCGTATGGCCGTGCTCGACGGCCGGGTTGTTCTGGTTGACTACAAGACGAACCGAAACCCACCCCGCAGTTCCGACGAGGCTCCCCTGTCGCATCGCGCGCAGCTCGCGATCTACCGCGAGATACTTCGCCCCCTCTATCCGGGCAGCACATTCGATTGTCTTCTGGTCTACACCGAGACAGGCTCCGTCGTTTCTCTAGGGGAAGACACGCTGTCGCAGTCCCTTGCCGCGCTCAAGACATCGTGAGATACCGCTTATTGAAAATATGCTGCGAGACATCACATATCTAGACATAAATCGATACCGGCAAAGGAGCAGCCCATGGCTACGGTAAAGGTCGACAATTCCAATTTTCAGGCCGAAGTTCTCGACTCGGCGGAGCCCGTAGTCGTTGATTTCTGGGCCGAATGGTGTGGTCCGTGCAAGATGATCGCGCCGAGCCTTGAGGAAATCTCCGTCGAGATGGCCGGCAAGGTGAAGGTTGTGAAAGTCAACATCGACGAGAACCCGGAAATCGCTGCCAAGTTCGGCGTTCGCTCGATTCCGACGCTCGCGATATTCAAGGGCGGCGAAGTGGCCGATATCAAGGTCGGCGCCGCGCCGAAGACGGCCCTGTCCAGCTGGATCGTCGGCGCAGCCTGATCGGCTGCAAGTATCAAGAATATGAAGGAAGCCGGGATCAGCCCGGCTTTTTTCATTTGGGGGGCGTCCCGTTGTCGGCAAGGACATTGCCGACGAGATAGAGGGAGCCACCAATCAGGATGCGTGGCGGCGGCGCATCGGGATCAATCCGCTCGGAGATCTCCCGAAGGGCCTCGGCTACCGATTCCATAGGTGCCGCCACCAGACCGGCGTCAAAAGCCGCCTGGGCCAGTGCGACCGGATCAAGCGCTGCATCGGTTCCGCGGATCGGCACGGTGAACACATCCTGGGCTATGTCGGCGAATGCGCGGAAATAACCGACAGGATCCTTGGTGTTGATCATCCCCGTGATCAGATAGAGCGGACGCGATTGGCGCTCCTCAAAGCCGGCCATGGCTTCGGCAATCGCCTCGCCGGCGCCGGGATTGTGGCCACCGTCAACCCAGATCTCCGCTCCGGCCGGCGCAAAGGCGATCAACCTGCCCTCGATCAACCGCTGCAGGCGGCCGGGCCAATCAACGGATGTCATCGCCCCCTCGGCAGTGGCATTGGTGACCTCGAAGCCTGCGGCCTTTACGGCACGGACCGCTGCAGCAGCGTTGCCGTGCTGATGACGCCCGGGGAGCCGTGGCAGCGGCAGGTCCATCAGGCCGAATTCATCCTGGTAGACAAGCCGGCCGAATTCCTCGTGCGCCCCGTAGTCCTGGCCGAAGACCGCCAACGGGCAGCCCAGCCGCTCGGCCGTCGTCACGAGGACGTCGCGTGCAGACTCATATTCCTGCTGGCCGATGACGACGGGCCTACCCCTTTTCATGATGCCGGCCTTTTCTGCGGCAATCAGCTCGACCCGATCACCGAGATAGGGCTGATGGTCGAGCGAAATCGGCATGATGACCGAAACGGCCGGGCTCTCTATGACATTGGTTGCGTCGAAACGGCCGCCGAGGCCGACTTCGATGATCGCCACATCGGCCGGCTGCTCGGAGAAAAGCAGGAAGGTCACGGCCGTCAGTATCTCGAACACCGTGATCTGCTGGCCACTATTGGCGGCAGCGACCCGGCGCAGCGCATCGGCAAATACTTCGTCGTCGACGAGCTGACCCGGCCCGCCCTTGACTCCAATGCGATAACGCTCGTGCCAGCGCACCAGATGCGGCGAGGTATGAACATGCACGCTCAAGCCCTGGGCTTCGAGCAATGCCCGACAAAAGGCAGTAGCCGACCCCTTGCCATTGGTGCCGGCTACATGGATGACAGGCGGCAGCCTGTCCTGCGGATTGCCGAGCAGTTCCAGCAGCCGCCGGATGCGAGTAAGGGAAAGGTAGAAACCCTTGGGATGCAATCCCATGAGTTCGTCGATCAGCTGTTCTGCCTTGCTTGAGGCGGGCTCTGCCATGCTCTTGATTCCGCTCTTTGCCTCGGTCGGCAGACCAAGCCTCGGCTTCAAGCCGAGGCTTTCTCCGGAAGCGCCTTGGTAGCAGACGCGGTGGCATCGGCGTTCACTGGACGCTTCAGCATGATCTTCAGCACTTGCGCGAGCAACGACGGGATGTCGTGGCGCTTGGCAACCATGTCGATCATGCCGTGTTCCAGCAGGTATTCAGAGGTCTGGAAGCCTTCCGGCAGTTTTTCGCGGATCGTCTGCTCGATCACGCGCTTGCCCGCAAAACAAATCTCGGCGCCCGGTTCGGCGATGTGAAGATCGCCCAGCATGGCGTAGGAGGCCGTCACGCCACCAGTGGTCGGATTGGTCAGGACAACGATGTAAGGAAGACCCGCCTCCTTCAGCATGTCGACAGCAACCGTGGTGCGAGGCAGCTGCATCAACGATAGGATGCCTTCCTGCATGCGCGCGCCGCCAGAGGCCGGGAACATGANNACATGACGAGCGGGCATTTTTCGGCAATGGCGCGTTCGAACGCCTTCACGATCGCCTCGCCGGCAGCAATGCCGAGCGAACCGCCCATGAAGTTGAATTCATGCACAACAGCAACGAGCTTGACGCCCTCCACCGTGCCGACGCCAGCAAGAATGGTGTCTTCCTGGTCGGTCTTGATCCGGCTGTCCCTGAGACGGTCGGCATATTTCTTCGAATCGCGAAACTTCAGGGGGTCCTGTGCCACTTTCGGCTGCGGCAGGGCCTCGTAGCGGCCATCATCGAAGAGATCGGTCAAGCGTGCCTTGGCCGGCATCTTCATGTGATAGCCGGAGGCAGGGATCACCCACTTGTTCTCTTCGAGGTCCTTGTGGAAGACCATCTCGCCGGTTTCGGGGCATTTGATCCAAAGATTGTCGGGAACCTCGCGGCGGCCCAGCATGGAATTAATCCGCGGGCGCACGTAATTGGTAATCCAGTTCACTTGACTAACTCCTGACTGTCCCAGTCCATATGGGAAGACTATTCGGCGGCGGCAAGGCGGGCGGCATGAACGCCGGCCGACAGGCCGCGCACGAAGGTGGCAACCGACTGCACCGTATCGGCAGACGCTTTGCCATCCTTGTCGAGCGAGGTCGCAACCTGATTGACGATCGCGGTGCCAACAACCACGCCGTCGGCATTGGCGCCGATCAGGCGGGCGTGCTCGGCGGTCTTGACGCCGAAGCCGACGCAGACCGGAAGATCGGTCTGGCTCTTGATGCGGCCGACGGCGCCGGCGATCTTCGATGGATCGGGCAGCGCCGAACCGGTAATACCGGTCATCGACACGTAGTAGACGAAACCCGACGTGTTGGTCAGCACCTTGGGCAGGCGCTTGTCGTCCGTGGTCGGCGTCGTCAGACGGATGAAGTTGATATCCCGCTTTCGGGCCGGGATGCACAGCTCATTGTCCATTTCGGCGGGCAGGTCTACGATAATCAGGCCGTCGATGCCGGCTTCCAGCGCGTCGTCAAGAAAGCGTTCGACGCCGTAGACGTAGACCGGGTTGTAATAGCCCATGATGACGATCGGGGTCGTGTCGTCACCCTTGCGGAATTCGCGGGCCATCTGCAGCGTCTTCTTCATCGTCTGGCCGCCCTTCAGCGCGCGCTGGCCGGCCAACTGAATGGCCGGGCCATCGGCCATCGGATCGGAAAACGGTGCGCCGAGCTCGATCACATCGGCGCCGGCGGCAGGGAGCGCCTTCATGATCTCCAGAGAGGTCTCATAGTCCGGGTCGCCGCCCATGAAATAGGTGACGAGCGCCGGCCGGCCCTCAGCCTTCAGTGCGGCGAATTTCTTGTCCATACGAGCGGTCATGTCAGAGCCCCATACCCAGAATCTTGCCGACGGTGAAGATATCCTTGTCACCGCGGCCACAGAGATTCATCACGATGATCTGGTCCTTGTCCATCTTCGGCGCGCGCTTGATGACTTCGGCAAGCGCATGGCTCGGCTCGAGCGCGGGAATGATGCCCTCGGTGCGCGTCAGCATCTGGAACGCAGCCAGCGCCTCCGTGTCCATGATCGGCACGTATTCCACGCGACCCTGATCTTTCAGCCAGGAATGCTCCGGACCGATGCCCGGATAGTCGAGGCCGGCCGAGATCGAATGGCCTTCCTTGATCTGCCCGTCGCCGTCCTGCAGCAGATAGGTGCGGTTGCCATGCAGGACGCCCGGCGAACCGGCCGTCAGCGATGCGCAATGCTCTTCTCCCTCAAGACCCTTGCCGCCGGCTTCGACGCCAACGATCTTGACCGAAGCGTCGTCGAGGAAGGGATGGAACAGTCCGATGGCGTTCGACCCGCCGCCGACGGCAGCCACCAGCATGTCCGGCAGCCGGCCTTCCGCCGCCATCATCTGTTCCCGGGTTTCGCGGCCGATGACAGACTGGAACTCGCGGACCATTTCCGGATAGGGGTGCGGACCGGCAGCGGTGCCGATCATGTAATAGGTGTCGTCGACATTGGTCACCCAGTCGCGCAGCGCCTCGTTCATCGCGTCCTTGAGCGTGCCGTGGCCGGCCGTTACCGGCTTGACCTCCGCACCCAGCAGCTTCATGCGAAAGACGTTCGGCGCCTGGCGCTCCACGTCGGTCGCGCCCATGTAGACGACGCAAGGGATGCCGAAACGCGCGGCAACAGTTGCCGAGGCGACACCATGCTGGCCGGCGCCGGTCTCGGCGATGATGCGGGTCTTGCCCATGCGCTTGGCGAGCAGGATCTGGCCAAGGCAGTTGTTGATCTTGTGGCTGCCGGTGTGATTGAGCTCGTCGCGCTTGAAGTAGATCTTCGCGCCGCCCAGCTCTTCCGTCAGCCGCTCGGCGAAATAGAGCGGGCT
>DBUL01000149.1:495-16566 GCA_002307905.1 Rhizobiaceae bacterium UBA1291 | reverse complement strand
CGAAGTGTCGCTCGCCCAGATTGCCACGCCGGACGGCCGGGTAACCTATCGCGGTGATGCAAGGATCGACGGCGTTCCGGGAAGCCACGCACCTGTGCCGCTGTTCTTCCAGAACACCGAGGGCTCGATGTGCGGCGCACTTCTGCCGACCGGCCGAGCCCGCGATGTGATCGACGGCATCGACTGCACCTTGATCGACAACGGCATGCCGATCGTCATCCTGCGCGCCGCCGATTTCGGCCTGACCGGCGACGAAAGCCGGGAAGCTCTGGATGCCGACAACGCGCTCAAGGCACGACTCGAGGCGATCCGTCTTCAAGCCGGGCCACTGATGAAGCTTGGCGACGTGAGAGAAAGTTCCGTGCCCAAGATGACCCTGGTCTCTGCGGCGCGCAATGGCGGGACGATTGGCACCCGCAGCTTCATTCCGCATCGCTGCCACGCCTCCATCGGCGTCTTTGCAGCTGTCAGCGTCGCGACAGCCTGCACGCTGGACGGCTCGGTCGCCGCGGAGATGGTGCAAAACCCGGCCGACGGACGCTTTCTCATCGAGCACCCGACAGGCTCCGCCGAGGTTCTGGTCGAGCGAAACAAGGCCGGAGACATTACCGGCATCGGCACCTTGCGGACCGCCCGAAAACTGTTCGACGGAAAGGTCTTCCCGGCACCTCTGCCGGTAGCGATGTAAACTCATGCCCCAGACCGGCTGGTGCCAGCCCGGCTCTGGCGAACACGGAGCCATCAGCGCTCCAAGCCGCCTTCACGAACACTCCGTCTCATCCGCCGCCGCTGCAGCAGGCTCCCCCGCCTTCCTTCGCGCAGATTTGACACATCGCGCGTGCACTTCACGCGCAACAGCCGTAGTGTGCAAAGGGATACGCGGCAAGGCAAGTTCAAACCGCTGAGAATACTTGATTTTTTGCCGGATAGCCGCTGCTGGCCAGAGATGGCATGGCGCTTGCAAAACAAGCCATGAACCAGCGGACAGACAACAATGCCGCGGCTCTTCTCGAACAAGGAGATATATAATGGGGAACTTTCAGCGCCTACTTCTCGCCACCGCGGTCGCGGCATTCCTGCCTTCCGCAGGGCTACAGGCCTCGGATATTCGTGTCGGCTTCACCACAGATGCCCTGACGCTCGATCCGGCCAATCACCGCAATCGCGATACCGAAACCATCATCCGTAATCTCTATGACGGGATCCTGACCCGCGACGGCGACATGAAGATCGTCCCGGAAATCGCAGAATCCTGGACGCAGACCTCGCCAACCACCTTCGAATTCGTCATCCGCAAAGGCATCAAATTTCACGACGGCTCCGAACTGACGGCCGAGGACGTCAAGTTCACACTCGACCGCCTGACCGTCGAAGGCGCGATGGGCGACGGCCAGACCAGCCCGCGAAAGAGCCTGCTCGGACCGCTGCAATCCGTCGCTGTCGATGGCGACAAGTTGACCGTCACGCTCAGCGAACCGTGGCCGATCCTGCCGGCGATGCTGCCGGTGCAGGAAGTCGTCTCCAAGGCCTTTGTCGAGAAGGTGGGCTCCTCCGGCCTCGCGACGCAGGTCAACGGCACGGGCCCCTTCAAGCTGGTCGAATGGCGCAAGGGTGACTCCATCATCATGGAGCGCTTCGACGACTATTACGGCGGATCGCCGGATATCGCTCCTGTCGGCAAGGCCTGCGTCGACCGCGCCATCTTCAAGGTCATTCCGGAAACCGCCTCGCGCGTCGCAGCGCTGCTGTCGGGTGACGTCGACATCATCAACGAACTGCCGCCCTTCTCCATCGCCCAGGTCGAGAGCAATCCGAACACGGCGGTCATGACGGTCAACGGCACGCGCAGCTTCTTCATCGCTCTCAACAACAAGGGCGAGATTTTTGACGACATCAAGGTGCGTCAGGCCGTAACCCTCGCGCTCGACAAGAAACTGATCATCGACCGCATCCTTGCCGGCAAGGCCGTTTCCATCGAAGGCATTCTGAGCCCGGCGGCCTTTGGCGCATCCGAACTGCCAGCAGCCGGATACGATCCGGAAAAGGCCAAGGCGCTACTGGCCGAAGCCGGATATCCCGACGGCATCGACGTCGTCATAGACACCGAGGGCGCGTTCAAGGACACCGTCGAAGCGATCGCCTCGGTGCTGGCGAAAAGCGGTATCCGGGCCAAAGTGGAAGTCAGCGAAAATGCGCTCCTGAAGGCAAAGTGGGATCCGAAGAGCGAGACGCCGGCCGGCCACATGTACTTCAGTTCCTGGGGCAACGGTTCGCTTGATCCTTATGACATCTTCGTGCCGACCCACCGCAGCGGCGATCGTGGCAATTCCGCCTACTACGCCAACCCGGAGCTGGACAAGTTGCTGGATCAGGCCTCCGTCGAGCTTGACGCGGCCAAGCGCGCCGACCTCTACAAGCAGGCCGAGACCATCATCAACACTGANNACACTGATGTGCCTTACGTCTATCTCTGGGTTCCCCAGGATATCTACGGCGTTTCCAAGAGGGTGAAGGGCTGGAAGCCGAGCGCCGACAGCCGCATCAATCTTCACGACACCTGCGTCGAATAAAACGGGACAAGAGCACGATGCGGTTGGGTACCCTCCTCGAACGTCTGCTGCAATTGATCCCCGTGCTCCTCGGCGTGAGCCTCATCGTCTTCATGATGTTGGCGCTCACGCCGGGCGACCCGGTGGAAATCATGATCGGCGATCAGAATATGAATGCCGAGCAGGAAGCCCTGCTGCGCAGCGATCTGGGGCTGGACCGTCCCCTGCCGGAACGCTTTCTGAGCTTTCTCGGTAATGCGGTCCAGGGCGAATTCGGCACGAGCTTCTTTCACCGGCGACCGGTGATCGACGTGATTTCCGAACGCCTGCCCGCCACCATCGAGCTCAGCCTCGTGGCGATGATCATCGCCCTTGCCACCGCCATTCCGCTCGGAGTGGCGGCGGCCATCCACAAGAACACAATCATTGACAAGATCGCGACTGTCGGCTCGCTGTTCGGCGTGTCGTTGCCGGGGTTCTGGTTCGGCATCCTGCTTCTCATGCTGTTCGCGGTGCAGTTACGACTGCTGCCGGTATCGGGTCGCATCGGGTTTGATAGCGAGGTGCCGTCGATCACCGGCCTCCTGCTCATCGATACGCTGGTGCAGGGCCGCTTCGCCGCCTTCTGGGACGCCCTCAAGCATATCCTGTTGCCTGCCATTACACTCGGCCTGCCGATGACAGCGATCCTGACGCGCGTCACGCGGACCGCCATGCTGGAGGTGATGCGACAGGACTATGTGGCCTTCGCCGAGGCCAAAGGCCTCAGCCGCCGCCGTATTCTCTACCGTCATGCGTTGAAGAACGCGCTGATCCCGACGGTTTCCGTCGCAGCCATCGAAACCGGCTCGCTGCTCGGCGGCAACATGATCGTCGAGACGGTCTTCGGCTGGCCCGGACTGGGTCGTCTGGTCGTCGAGAGCATCTTCGTACGCAACTACCCGCTCGTTCAGGCAGCCGTGTTGCTCTACGCCGTGACCTATGTGCTGATGAATTTCGTCGCCGACATTCTCTATACGGTCCTCAATCCTCGGGTGAAACTATGAGTTCCGTGTCCGATCCGATCACGACCGCACCCGCCATTTCGCCCTTCAGGCGCAACCTCGCCACCTTCGCGGAAAACCGCCTGGCGCTGGCAAGTGCCGTGGTCCTGCTGGCCTTCGCGGTCATGGCCATCTTTGCCCCCTGGATCGCGCCGCAAGACCCTTACGAGACGGATCTTTTCCGCCGTCTTCAGCCGCCGGCCTGGATGCCGGGTGGCGAATGGGGTTTCCTGCTGGGTTGCGACGCTCTGGGGCGCGACATCTTCTCGCGCATCATCTATGGCGCGCGCATTTCGATCTTCATCGGCACTGTTGTCGTCATCGCCGCCACGATCATCGGCATCCTCGCCGGGCTTGCAGCCGGGTACCTGCGGGGCTGGGTCGACGTGGTCATTTCGCGCCTCGTCGACATCCTGCTCGGCTTTCCCTACCTGATCTTCGCCATTGGCCTGATGGCGATGATGGGACCTGGCCTGTTCAATATCATCCTGGCGCTGGTCTACAAGGAATGGGTCATTCCATGCCGGGTGGTGCGCGGCGAGACGCTGGCCGTGCGCGAACTGGAGTATGTCGAGGCCGCCCGCGCGCTTGGCGCCTCGCGGTTCCATATCATGCTCAAGGAGATCATGCCGAACGTCCTGTCCGCCGTGCTGGTCGTTGCCACGATCCGTATGGCAGACGTCATCATTCTCGAAGCGAGCCTCTCGTTCCTTGGCCTCGGCGTCCAACCGCCGACCGCCTCCTGGGGATCCATGGTGGCCGACGGACGCGCCTTCATCCTCGAAGCCTGGTGGGTCTCGACCTTCCCCGGCCTCGCCATCCTGCTACTCGTGCTGGTGATCAACGTGGCGAGCCAGGGCCTGCGCGACGCCTTCGATCCGAGGTTCAACGAATAATGACCACTGCCTCCCCCCTCCTTCAGGTCCAGGGCCTGCGAACCGTGTTCGAGACCCGCGCCGGGCGAGTTTTCGCCGTCGACGGCGTGGACGTCACCGTCAATCCGGGCGAATGCCTCGGCGTGGTCGGCGAAAGCGGCTCCGGCAAGAGCGTCACCTTCTCCTCGGTCATGGGGCTGGTGCGTGCACCGGGTCGCATCGACAGCGGCTCGATCCATTTCGAGGGCCGCGATCTAAGAGCTCTATCGTCGCAGGACATGCGCAAGATCCGCGGTCGCGACATCGCCATGACCATGCAGGACGCCTTGACGGCACTCAATCCGGCGCTGACCGTCGGCGAACAGATCCTTGAAGTGCTCTACGCTCATGACGACACGCTTCCGCAAGGCCGCATGGCACGGCGGCAGACCGCCCGTGCCAAGGCGGTGGAGATGCTGGAACTCGTCGGCATTGCCTCGGCCGGCGATCGTCTCAAGAATTATCCGCACGAGTTCTCCGGTGGCATGCGGCAGCGGATCATGATTGCCATCGCGCTTGCATGCCGGCCGAAGCTGCTGATTGCCGACGAGCCGACCACAGCACTCGACGTGACCATCCAGGCCCAGGTGCTGGAACTGATCGCCGACATTCGCGTCCGTCTCGGCATGAGCGTCGTCCTGATCACCCATGATCTCGGCGTTGTCTCGGAATATTGCGACCGGGTCATGGTCATGTATGCCGGCCAGGTGGTCGAGGAAGGCCCGACCGCCTCGGTGATCCAGAAGCCCCAGCACCCCTATACGCGAGGCCTGTTGCAATCCATCCCGCGGCTTTCGCTGCGCGGCCAGAAGATCAAGCCGATCGAGGGCCAGGTGCCCGATCTGATCGACCTGCCGCCGCAATGCCGCTTTTATTCCCGCTGCAGCGAACGCCTGGACGCCTGCATGAACAGGATCGACATGCGCGAATTCGGTGAATTGCGCCGGGCGCGCTGCATCCGCCTGCCGGAGGTCAAGGCATGAGCGAGACTTCGAATACGCCGCTGATCACCGTCGAAAACCTGGTGAAGCACTACGGGGGGCGGCGCGGCCCGATCTCCTGGGCGACCGGCAAGCCGCCAATCAACATCCGCGCGCTCAACAGTGTCTCCTTCGAGGTCCGGCGCGGCGAAACGCTCGGCCTGATCGGTGAGAGTGGGTGCGGAAAGTCGACGCTCGGACGCACGCTGCTTCGGCTCCACGAGCCGACCTCCGGCAAGGTCGTCTTCAACGGGACCGAGATCACGGCGCTGAAGCCGGACGCGTTGAAGGCAATGCGCCGGCACATGCAGATCATCTTCCAGGACCCCTATGCCTCGCTCAATCCGCGCCGCACCGTCGCCGACATCATCGGCCTGCCGCTGATGCTGCACGGGCTCGCCGCCAATCGGCGCGAGATGCGCGACAAGGTGGCGGCGATCATGGAGAAGGTCGGGCTGAAGACCAGCCATCTCGACCGCTACCCGCACCAGTTCTCCGGCGGCCAGCGGCAACGCATCGGCATTGCCCGGGCCCTGATCAGCAATCCGCAGTTCATCGTCTGCGACGAACCGGTCTCGGCGCTCGATGTGTCGATCCAGGCGCAGATCATCGAACTGCTGACCAACCTGAAGCGCGACATGGGGCTGACCTACCTTTTCGTCTCCCACGATATTTCGGTGATCGGCTATCTGAGCGATCGGGTGGCGGTGATGTATCTCGGCGAGATCGTCGAGATGGGGCAGGTCGAGACGGTGCTTTCCAATCCGCGCCATCCCTATACCCAGAGCCTGATGTCGGCGGTGCCTGATGTCGACCATCCGGGCAAGCACCAGCGCGTGCGGCTGACCGGCGACTTGCCCTCACCGCAGTCGCCGCCGCCCGGCTGCAAGTTCCACACCCGTTGCCCGCTGGCGACCGATCTGTGCCGGGTTGAGGCGCCGCCGCGTCACGATCTCGGCGACGGCCACACCGCCACCTGTCACCTGATAGACGACAATCTCTCGATCCTGAGGTAGTGTGATGTTGCCCTTCGACGCCAAGCGCGCCAATCCAGTCCTGCTGTCCGGCAGTCCATACGAGCGCGGACGCGCCCAGGCGACCAAAGCCGGCGTGAGCGACGAGCAGATCCGCACTGCCGTGCTCGGCCGCGTCGACCAGGCAGGTGCCGCCGGCCTGCTCGATACCGACGGCCTGCGCTACATCGAGGCGCAACGCGCTTTCCTCAGCACCCATGATCCCGACACGATGGCGGAACTGGCCGGCATTGCCGACGGTTTCGGTCTGATGGAGGACGATCTCTTCGTCCACCAGCACATCACCATCCTGCGCGACCTCAAGGCGGCCGCGGAGATCGACACCGACGGCTGCAGCACCTGGGCGGTCGGTGACAGCGACGACGGGCCGCTGGTGGTCAAGAACCGCGATTTTTCCGGCACCCATCTCGGCGTGCAGCGCGTCTTTCTGCATGAGGGGCCGGACATCGCGACGGACCGGATGATCTGTGTCGGCAGCGCCGGCAGCCCCGGCGCCTATTCGAGCGGGATCAATGCGGCCGGCCTCGCGCTTGTCGACAATCACGTCGGCACCAGGAACCATGGGGTCGGCTGGCTGCGCTACTTCGCCATGACCCGGATCCTCGCCACCTGCCGCACGGTCGATGAGGCGGTGGACTTTATCGCCGCGCGACGCCATGCGGGCGGCGGAAACCTGGTGCTTGCAGACCGCAGCGGCGCGACCGCTGCGATCGAGTTCGGCACCGACACATTTGGCATCGAGAGGGGCGCAGCTTCGTGGCGGACCAATCATTTCGTGACAGCGAAAATGGCGGGCTGCAATCTTCTCGAGGATGGCGACCGGATCGATGAGAACTCATCGGCCCGGTTCGGCTTCCTGTCGCGTATGGTTCCCAGCCGGCGCTGGAACATTGCAGCGGCGGCCGCACTGATGGCGAGCCACGCCGAGGACGGGCCTGGCATCGGTCCGCTCTGCCAGCATGCCGTTCGCAACGATTCCCAGACCATCTCCACCGTCATCTACCGCTGCGACAATGCGAGCCTGCATTTTCTCGAGGGCAATCCCTGTTCGGGGCAGTGGCAGTTGTTCGAAATGCCGGTATAGTCGCCATGTCTCAACCAGGGCGGCCCATGGCGAACTACGAGCGCGATCTGATCGGCGAGCATGCGAGCATAGATGCCCTGCGGAAGCTGATCACGCGCGTCGCCAAGAGCCCCGCACGCACCGTGCTCATCTACGGCGAGACCGGCACCGGCAAGGGCTTGGTCGCCCGCATGCTGCACCAGCAATCGGTGCGCGCAGCCGGCGAATTTGTCGACATCAATTGCGCGGCCATTCCCTCGAGCCTTCTCGAATCCGAACTGTTCGGCCATGAGCGCGGCGCCTTCACGGGCGCCCAGGTTAAGAAGGCCGGACTTGTGGAGACGGCTAACCACGGCACGGTGTTTCTCGACGAGATCCGCGAGATGGACCTCGTCCTGCAGGCCAAGCTCCTGAGCTTCCTCGACACCCAGAGTTTCCGCCGGGTCGGCGCGGTCACCTCGACCTCGGTCGACGTCAGGCTCGTTACGGCGACCAACAAGATCCTGCTTGGCGAAGTCAATTCCGGCCGCTTCCGAGAGGATCTCTACTACCGGCTCCAGGTCGTGGCGATCAACCTGCCGGCGCTGAGGGAACGCGCCTCAGACGCCCTGATCCTGTCGCAGCATTTCGTCGACAAGTTCAACGCCCAGTACAAGCGCAACATCAGGGGGCTGAGCGAGGAAGTACAGCAGATCTTCTTGCAGTATCCTTGGCCCGGCAATGTCCGTGAACTGGAAAACCTGATCGAGCGCATCTTCATCCTCGAAGACGACGACGTGATCCTGCCACGGCACCTGCCCGACCGTATCCTGCGCACCGTGAAGGCGAAGGCCGCGGGCGTCTCCTCCCTTGCCCGCAGCCAGCCCGGCGCCGACGATCTGTTGCTCGGTTTCCACGATGCCACGGCACATTACCAGAAGAAGCTCATTGAGGCAGCGCTTGCGGCAGCCGGCGGCAATCTGCAAAGCGCCGCGGCCAGCTTGAAGATCAGCCGGCACGCCATGCGCCACCAGATGATCAAGCTCGGCCTCATCACCGATTAAGGCGGCGCGCATTGCGCGACACGCCGCGTGCGTTTCGCGCAGCTCCCTGAAGCCAATCTCGGTCAGCTATTTTTTCTGAAGAATTACAGCGCCTTAAAGTTCCGTTCGCGGTTGGCACGGTGCATGCATTCACCAGAACAAGACGGATTTCGTTCTTCAATGGAGAAAGTGCATGCGATCTATGAAGATCATCTGCCCCAACGGGCATCTGGGTTTTGCGCCGCTGAAACCCAAGAGTTTCCACATCGGCGTCGAGGCCGGCCCCGACTTCATCGCGGCCGACAGCGGCAGCGACGACATCGGTCCGGTGCCGCTCGGCAACGATACCTGCGCCAGCCCGAAGGCCTGGCAGGCGCATGACCTTGAGGAAATGCTGCTGGCCTCGCGCCGCATCGGCGTGCCGATGATCATCGGCTCGGCCGGCGATACCGGTACCAACAGCCGGGTCGACATGTATGTCGAGATGATCCGCGAGATCGCCGCCAAGCATAATCTGCCGCCCTTCAGGATCGGCTGGTTCTATTCCGAGGTCGACAAGGAACTGGTGCGCGCCAAGATCCGGTCCGGCTCGACCATCCAAGGGCTCGACGCCCGCTCGGCGCTGACCGAAGAGGAACTCGACGCCACCGAGCGCGTCGTCGCCATGGCCGGCGTTCATCCTTTCCGGGCGCTGCTCGATCAGGGCTGCGACGTCATCATCGGCGGCCGCTCCTCCGACAGCGCCGTCTTCGCCTGTGCAGCCCTTGCCCGCGGCTTCCCCGAAGCCCAGTCCTACTATCTCGGCAAGGTTCTCGAATGCGCGTCGTTCTGCGCCGAGCCCTATGGCGCCAAGGAAACGGTCCTCGGCGAGATCACCGAGGATTGGGTAGAGGTGACGGCAATGGCGCCGGAACAGCGCTGCACCGTGGCCTCGGTTGCCGGCCACGCCATGTACGAGCGCTCCAACCCCTTCTTCGAATATGTCGCCGGCGGCATGCTCGACATGACGAACTGCATCTACGAACAGGTGTCGGAAAAGACCACCCGCGTCACCGGCATGGAATTCGTTCCTGCAACCGACTTCAGGGTTAAACTTGAAGGCTCCGGCAAGCTTGGCGAGCGGTTCGTCGGCATGGCCGGCATTCGCGATCCCTACACCATCGCCCATGTCGACGAGGTGATCGAATGGGCGAAAACCCAGGTGCGCGAGCGCTTCGGTCCGGACGGCTGGGAGTTGCACTATAACGTCTTCGGCCGCAACGGCATCATGGGCGACATGGAACCGCTGAAGGACAAGCCGGGTCACGAGCTGATGATCGTCGTCCAGGGCGTCGCCCCGACCAAGGAAATGGCCGAGGAAGTGACGATCACAGGCACGCGCCAACTGTTCTACGCCCGCCTTCCCGACGTCAAGGGCACCGCCGGCGGCGTCTCCTTCGTCCTCGACGAGGTGATGCAGGCCAGCCCCGCCTACCGTTGGACACTCAACCACACCATGGCTGTCAGCGATCCGCTGGAGCTATTCCCCACCCACACCGCCATCATCGGCAACGGACAGCTCGAGGCTGCGCAATGACCGTGACCAAACTCTCCGACCTCGCCAAGACGATCCGCAGCAAGAATGCCGGGACCGACAAGATCACCTTCGACATCATCTTCCGTGAGCGGGAGACCTATGAAAAGGTGAAGCGCTCCGGCGCCCTGACGCCCGAAACGGTCTGCGCCATCCTCGGCATCGACCAGGGACGGCTCACCGACTTCGTCGAATACGATCCAGCCTATGCGATCAAGTTCACCATCCTGCGCATCCGCCCGAGCGGCAGCCCGGGCGACGCCGACATTTTCGGTGCGCAGCAATACGCACCCTTCCTCGATGTCGAGGTGCGGGACGTCTAAGCACCGTCTCTCAGAGACCGTTTCACCTCCCGCAGCATTGATTGCGGGAGTCCGCACGCCAGCAAGGCTGCCGTCAAGGAGCGGGGCGGAAAGCCTTTATACGGGCGGGATCAGTCTCGATGCGGCCGGCTTCGATGAGGTCGAGGCAGTAGGGTACGGCGGCAAAGATCGTATCGAGACTGAAACGGATCGAACTCGGCTTTCCCGGAAGGTTGATGATCAGCGTTTTGCCACGGGTGCCAGCCGTCTGGCGCGAGAGGATGGCGGTCGGCGTCTGTTCGAGGCTGGCACGCCTGAGCTGCTCGCCGAAGCCGGGCAATTCCTTGACCAGAACCTCGCGCATGGCCTCCGGTGTTTCGTCGCGCGGCGACGGCCCTGTCCCGCCAGTGGTGAGGATCAGGTCGACCTGGCTGTCGTCGCAGAGCGCGATAAGCGTGTCGCGCACCGAGGCAACGCCATCGGGTATGACGCTCTTGACGGTCTCGTAGGGCGAAGTGATCACCTCACCAAGCCACGTCTCGATGGCCGGGCCGCTTTGATCTTCGTATTCGCCCCGGCTGGCGCGGTCGGACACGGTGACGATGGCAATCTTCATGTTTGACACTCCGAGAATGGACATCTGCGGCACGACGTTACCGACGGCGTCGCATCAGTGTCCAAACGATTGACCCTGGGTTTACACTCAGGAGCGCCGCGTGCAAGCCTGTCGACGGCTCCTTCCGCAGCATAAGGTGAAGAGGCCGCGCCGCTCAACCAGGAACGCGCACTGGAAGCCTCCCCCAGCAAGCGTTATGAAGTGTACGATCCGATGAATCGCGACGACGGGAGGCAAGGACGCCATCGACCCGGTTATTAATCGGCACAAGGACCGCCGGCCCTGGCGATACGGGCAGAATTTGCGGACGACGTCCGCCTCGCCAACCCCACCAATGTCTGGAGTTCAGCATGTCCCATCACCTTAAGTTCTACATCGACGGCGCCTGGATCGATCCGGCCGTGCCGGCCACGCTCGATGTCATCAATGCGGCGACCGAAGAGGCCTACACCCAGATTTCTCTCGGCTCGAAGGCTGATGTCGACAAGGCCGTCGCCGCCGCCAAGAAGGCATTCTCCAGCTTTTCCAAGACCTCGGTTGCAGAGCGTCTGGCGCTGCTGAGAAAGATCCTCGAAGTCTACAATGCCCGTTTCGACGACATCGCGGTTGCCGTTTCCAATGAAATGGGTGCGCCGCTGTCCTTTGCCCGCGACGCCCAGGCCGGGGCCGGCCGTGCGCATATGGAATCCACGATCGAGGCGCTGGAGAACTACACGTTCTCCGAAAAGCGCGGCTCGACCACTGTGGTTAAGGAACCGATCGGCGTCTGCGCGCTGATCACGCCCTGGAACTGGCCGCTCAACCAGATTGTCTGCAAGGTCGCGCCGGCGATTGCCGCCGGCTGCGCCGTGGTATTGAAGCCATCGGAAATCGCCCCGATCTCCGGCATCGTTTGGGCCGAGATCATGGAAGAGGCCGGCGTGCCGAAGGGTGTGTTCAACCTCGTCAACGGTAACGGTCCCGATGTCGGTCAGGTCATGGCCGGGCACCCGGATGTCGTCATGGTGTCCTTCACCGGCTCTACCCGCGCCGGCATCATCGTCGCCAAGACCGCCGCCGACACCGTCAAGCGCGTCGCCCAGGAACTCGGCGGAAAATCGGCCAATATCATATTGCCCGACGCCGACCTCGAGCGCGCCGTCAGGAAGGGTGTGCGCGGCTGCTTCGGCAATTCCGGCCAGTCATGCGACGCGCCCACCCGCATGCTGGTTCCGGCCGATCGCCATGAGGAAGCGCTGAGGTTTGCCAAGGCCGCCGCCGAAGCCCACAAGGTCGGCAGCCCTGCCGCCGAGGACACCGATCTCGGCCCGGTCGTTTCTCAATTGCAGTTCGACAAGATCCAGCGCCTGATCGAGACCGGCATTAAGGAAGGGGCGACCCTCGTCACCGGTGGCCTTGGCCGTCCCGAGGGACTCAACCGTGGCTACTATGTCCGCCCGACGGTGTTCGGCAACGTCACCAACGACATGACCATCGCCCGCGAGGAAATCTTCGGCCCGGTCCTGTCAATCCTACCCTACAAGACCGAGGAAGAGGCGATCGCCATTGCCAACGACACGGTCTACGGCCTTGCCGCCTACGTGCAGTCGCAGAACATCGAGCATGCTCGGGCCGTGGCGCTCGAAATGCGGGCGGGCTCGGTCTATCTTAACTATCCGGACTGGGATACGCACGCCCCGTTCGGCGGCTACAAGCAATCGGGCAACGGTCGTGAATACGCCGATTGGGGCATTCACGACTTCCTTGAGATCAAGGGCATCGTCGGCTACGGCGATTGAGCCGCCGGGCCACTAGAAAAACGAGCCCGGCCCCCGAAGGCCGGGCGTGCCAAGCTGTCGAGTGCCGTCAGACGAAGCTGCGAATGCCTATTGCAAGTTCGTCCGCCTTGTAGCTGGCTGCGATATATGTATACATAAATGCCGGGATGCGATTTTCGTGCAGCGGCCCCTCGTCTTGGGAGTGACGAGAAACGTTGCACTGCAGCGGATACGGCCTTGGGAAGGCGAACAAGATCAACGGGAGGAGTATACATGGTTACCAGAAGAGTTTTCATCGCCGGCACTCTGCTTTCGATGCTGGCTGCGGGATCGGCACTGGCGCAGGACACGGTCAAGATCGGACTGATCCTGCCGATGACCGGCCCGTTCGCCTCGACCGGCAGGCAGGTAGAAGCAGGTGTTCGCGCCTACATGGCGCTCAACGGCGACACCGTCGCCGGCAAGAAGATCGAGCTTGTGCTGCGCGACGATGCCGGCACCGGCGACCAGACACGTCGCATTGCGCAGGAACTCGTCGTCAATGAGGGCGTGTCCATCCTCACGGGCTTCGGGCTGACCCCGCTTGCCATGTCGGTGGCCCCGGTACTCAATCAAGCCAAGGTGCCGGCGATCATCACCTCGGCGACGACATCGGCGATCATGAAACAGTCTGACTATTTTGTCCGCACCAGCATGGCAGGCCCCCAATCCGCGGTGCCGGTTGCGACCTGGGCGGTGGAGAACGGACTGAAGCGCGTCGTCACGCTGGTGACGGACTACGGCCCCGGCCATGACATCGAGAAGGGCTTCACCGACCAGTTCAAGAAGGAAGGCGGCGAGATCGTCGAGGCGGTCCGCGTGCCGCTGCAGAACCCGGACTTCGCGCCCTTCCTGCAGCGCGTGCGCGACGCGAAGCCCGATGCGGTCTTCGTCTTCGTGCCTTCGGGCGTCGGCTCGCTCTTCATGAAGCAGTTCACCGATCGCGGCCTGAAGGAAGCCGGGATCAAGCTGATCGCCACCGGCGACGTGACGGACGACGACCTGCTCAACGGCATCGGCGATCCGGCGATGGGCGTGGTGACCGGGCATTTTTACTCGGCCAACCACGACAGCCCGGAAAACAAGGCCTTCGTCGAGCAAGTGCGCAAGGCCAATAACAACATGCGTCCCAACTTCATGTCCGTCGGCGGCTATGATGCAATGCATCTCGCCTATGCGGCATTGGAGAAGACGGGCGGCGACACCGACGGGACGAAGCTGATCGAGGCCATGAAGGGCATGGAATGGATGAGCCCGCGCGGTCCGATCGCAATCGATCCGTCCACGCGCGACATCGTCCAGGACATCTACATCCGCGAGGTGAAGGAAGTGGACGGCGAGCTCTATAATGTCGAGCTGAAGACCTACGAGAAGATCCGCGACCCGAACGCCAACTAAGCGCCACAGCCGCGTGGAGGGCCGGCGCCAAGGCCTTCCACGCCATTGCGAGTGACCATGCTGACAATCCTCTTCGACGGCATAGCCTATGGCATGCTTCTTTTCGTGCTTGCCTGCGGTCTTTCGCTGACGCTTGGACTGATGAATTTCGTCAATCTCGCCCATGGCGCCTTCGCCATGGCGGGCGGTTACGTCACAGTGATCCTGATGAACCGCTACGGCATTTCGTTCTATTGGTGCCTGCCTGCGGCCTTCCTCGTCACCGCGCTGGCCGGGGCGGTGCTGGAGCGTACGCTCTACAGACATCTCTACGGCGTCTCGCATCTCGACCAGGTGCTGTTCTCGATCGGCCTGGTTTTCATGTCGATCGCAGCGGTCGACTATTTCATGGGTGGCCAACAGCAGATGATCAACCTGCCGCCGCTCCTGCGCGGACGCTTCGAGTTCCTCGGCATTGGTGTCGGGCGCTACAGGCTGTTCATCATCGTACTTTGCGCCGTGCTCACCGTCGCGCTGCAACTCGCGCTGACGCGCACCCGGTTCGGCAGCCAGTTGCGCGCCGCCGTCGATGATGGACGGGTCGCGCGCGGACTGGGCATCAATGTCTCGGTGATCTTCGCGCTGACTTTCGCTCTCGGCTCTGGCCTTGCCGGTCTCGGCGGGGCACTGGGTGTCGACCTCCTCGGCCTTGATCCGAATTTCCCGCTCAAATTCCTGATCTATTTCATGATCGTCGTCACCGTGGGCGGCACGTCCTCGATCACCGGCCCATTCATTGCCGCGCTCCTGCTCGGCATCGCCGACGTGGGCGGCAAGTATTACGTGCCGCAACTGGGCTCGTTCATCATCTATGCCGTGATGATCATCATGCTGATCCTGCGGCCATACGGACTGTTCGCGCGCGAGGGCGGCCGATGAGCGCCGGTGCAAACCCCTCCGCCGTCGAGACAGCACAGGCACTACTCAAGCAGGCCAACCGCTGGCGCCTCTGGGAAATCGCATTGTGGCTGCTGGCGGTGGCGATGGTCTTCATTCTGCCGTCCAAGATGCTGATCCTGACCGAGATCGCCATCCTGGCACTATTTGCCATCTCGCTCGACCTGATCCTCGGTTATGCCGGCATCGTCTCGCTCGGCCACACCGCCTTCTTCGGACTGGGTGCCTATGCAGCGGGGCTTTTCGCCCGCGATTACGTCTCCGAGCCCGTTGCCGGCCTTGTGGTCGCCGGACTGGTCAGCGGGGCGTTCGGCTTCGTCACCAGCTTCCTGGTGCTGCGCGGCTCCGATCTCACCCGGCTGATGACGACCTTCGGCGTCGCCATGCTGCTGGCGGAGGTCGCCAACCAGGCGACTTGGCTGACCGGCGGTGCGGATGGTCTCAGCGGCGTGACCATCGCGCCTATTCTCGGGATCTTCGAGTTCGACCTCTGGGGCCGCAACGGATACATCTACGCGCTCGTGGTGCTGATGGTACTGACCTTCATCGCGCGCCGCATCGTTCATTCGCCCTTCGGCCTGTCCCTGAAAGCGATCAAGCGCAACCAGCGGCGCGCCTCCATGCTCGGCATCTCGCCCACCCGCCGGATCGTCGCCATCTACACCCTGTCGGCAGCCTATGCCGGCATTGCGGGCGCGCTTCTGACCCAGACGACGAGTTTCGTCTCGCCCGACGTGCTCGCCTTCCACCGCTCTGCCGACGTGCTTCTGGTCCTGGTGATCGGCGGCGTCGGCTATCTTTATGGCGGTGTGTTCGGCGCGGTGATCTTTACCGTGCTGCGTGAT
>DBUL01000149.1:0-380 GCA_002307905.1 Rhizobiaceae bacterium UBA1291 | reverse complement strand
GGCGCGGGCAAGACCACGCTGATCAATCTTCTGACCGGCGTCCTGACGCCCAACAGCGGCCAGATATTGCTCGGAGGCGAGGACATCACGCACCTGCCGGCGCACGTCCGCGTTGGCCGTGGCCTGTCGCGTACGTTCCAGATCAATCAGCTCTTTGGCGATTTCACCCCGCTGGAATCGATGATGCTGGCGATTGGCGAGCGTAAAGTGCACGGGTGGCGTGCCTGGCGACCGCTGTCGGGCGACCGCGAAGTAGCGGACGAGGCGGCGCATCTCCTCGAACGGTTCCGTCTGGTCGATACGATGGGCACCGCCACCTCCCTCCTGCCCTATGGCAAGCAGCGGCTGCTGGAGATCGTGCTCGCCATCGCTTCCCGTCC
>DBUL01000191.1:51533-69451 GCA_002307905.1 Rhizobiaceae bacterium UBA1291 | reverse complement strand
TCGGGCGTCGAGCGGTAGTTGAGACGCAGCCGATCACCAGTACCACCAGGAAAGTCCTCGGTCTTGAATCGCGACATGTTGAATGAGGACGCGCCGCGGAACCTATAGATCGCCTGACGCGCATCACCAACGGCCCAAAGGTTTTTACCAACATCCGTCAGTCGCTGAAGCAGCCTCACGCTGCTGCGGTTCACGTCTTGATACTCGTCGACGAGGATATGGCTATATGTGGCGCGCAGAATCGAGACTGCCTCGGCATCGGACTCGAGCAGCTTTACGGGCAGAGACACGAGATCGCCGAAGTCCACCGCGCATGCCGCGAGCTTCAACTCCTCGTATTTCTTATAGACAAGCGCGACTTCGGCGCACCGCTCAGCGGCATTGCGGGCTTCGGGGTCGGTGGCCTTGTCCAGCATCTCCCGCGCCAGCGCGGCGTAGCGGTCAGCGTCCGCGACCTCGTCTTTCGCCCGGGATATCGCGGTGAGCATGTCCTTGAGGGGACGATCGGGATTCATGAACTCCCGATGATGGGTGAGGTCCAGGGCGAGATATTCGCGCTCCATGATCGCGATCGCCTCGCTGCGATCCATCATGCGGGGCTCTCTCGGGAAGCCCAGCTGCTTGTGGTACCTTCGCACTAGATCGAGACCGAAGGCGTGGAATGTCCCGATCCACATCGCCGACGCTGCCTCTGGCCGCAGTCTAGCGATGCGCTCAGATAGTTCTCCGGCAGCCTTGTTGGAGAAGGTCAGCACAAGGATCGATCGGGGATCGACTCCTTCATCGACGAGGCCGGCGACCCGCCCGACGAGGGTCTGCGTCTTCCCCGTTCCCGGTCCGGCCTCCAGAAGATAGGGGACCCCACGATGCCGCGCGGCCTCGCGCTGCTCGTCGTTGAGCGGCTTTGGAGGTCTTGCCTCGGCCTGCTCGGGTTCCGGCTCGACCGCAGGAAGAAGCAACGCGTCGAGAAGCTGCAGCGCGACGACGTCGAAGGGCGCCCCCAGCTTCGTCGCAATCTCTGACGCCGTCATGCCCTCAAGGTGGAGTGAGCGAGCCCGGTTGCGCGGTAGCAGAAGTTCGCGACCGAACAGGTCCATCTGGATCTCGCGGCGCTGCCGCCGGCTGTAGTCGACGACCCGATCCTCGCCAACGGGGGCAGCTTCCGCTGGCCGCGTGGGATCGACGTCGTGGGCGACGTGCTCGATCCGGTCGTCGCCGAGCGTGGCGTGGCCGAGTTCGTGGCCCACCAGGAAGGCCTTGAAGAAGGTTGTTCCCGAGTCCTCGTGCCTGATGGCACGATTTATGGGATCGAACTGTGCCCGACCGCCCTCCAGGATCGCGCTGCCTGGCTCGACGAGCTCGATGTCCAATTCCAGACTGGATGNNACGGGTCAGCCCCGTTGGAGACCACCTCATCGTGAAGCGCCGCGGCACGCTGCCGCGCAAGTTCGACAGCGTCCATGGGTCACTCCCGTGAGGCCAGCAACTGCTGCCGTCGCTCATCCGGCACCTTGCATTGCTTGAGCAGGTCCTCGAAAGTGATTTTCTTCTGCTCGGCTGATGGTGCATCGTCGGCCTTGTAGCTGACGCTAGACGCAAGTCGAGGTGGTGCTGCCATGAAGCGGCGCAGGTCGTCCACGGTGGATTGTAGGCCGCGCGCAAGAGCGTCGACGAACCAGGCGGGCACGCTGGCGATGTCCACGAGTCGGGAGCTAAATCCCTGGATCACGCCGCTGGGCACATCGAGGGCACGGCGAAGACTTACCAGTTCTTGGGAAGAAACGTTGGCGAAGGGGTCGACCACAGCGGTGGATGCCTGAACTGGCGACGTGGCTCGGAAGGCTGCAAGGGACGCTTCTACCCACGCCTCATCGGCCGGCGTGGTAATCTCTCCAGTCGCGCGCTGCAGTCTCAGATCAAGGGATAGGTCGATCAACTCGCCCGAAAGATGAGGGTATAGCTGAAGGTAGCGGTCAAGAGTCGCTTTGTCATGCGCCTGCTCAACTGCGAATGCGAGCAGGATCTCCTCTGCGCTGTCGTTACGGCTGTCAGTCATGGTCGTCTCCAATCGACAGAGCTTGGCGTATCAATAGGTATGCTTCGTCACGTCTGTTCCGAACTGTTTTCTCGGATTTGACGCCGATCGCCTTTCGAATTGTCATGACGCTATCGTCCGACGAATCGATTGGCATGTCCCTCATGATCAACTCAACGACTCTGCGTAACTTGTCTGGCAGGGACCTAATCGCGTCGGCTACGCGCGACCGGTAAATCGGATCGTCAGACAGCAACTCCTCTTTGAGGTCTAAACTCCCGACCGCGCGCTCTACCGCCAGCGAGGGTTCGTTTGTCTCCTGGTCAGCCTCAACGGCTTCGGTGCGCGCCGTCTGTCTCCTCGCCCTGTGCATGGATGTCGTGCGGAGCCCTGCAATGGCACCGGCAAACATGACCTCGAAATAGTCGAGGGCAGACCCCGGCTCGGCTCGATCCTCGATCAACTTGCGGACGAAGGTATCCCTTACCGTATCGCGAGCATCTGCGGCATGAACCCTCTCGGACACGTCGATGCGCTCGCCGCAGATGCGTGGCAGTGCAGCTGAGAGACGGCGCATGAGTTCGCGGTAAAGGTCGTTGAAATAGCTCTCGTCATTGTCATGCCGAGTGTCGCGTATCAAATAGACGATACACTCGGACTTCACGTAGAGCGGTGATGACGTGTCGCGGATCTTCAGGGCAGCTATGATTTCCTCGCGGGACTGCTCAAGCAGTCTCGCCAACGCTTCCTCAATATCCGCGCGACGCGTGTAAAGTGTGCCGTCAGATCTGCATTTCGTTAATGGCTTTACGTATCGAGCACTCAACGGTCGCCCCTATCCACAAACATCATCAAGGTCGTACTAGCCTCCGAGTACAGCGGCGCCATGGAGCCTTTGGTTTTTCAATGACGAGCTACTCGATTCGGCACCCTATTGTAGGTTGTGATTTAATCACGGCCAAGCAAGGGGCCGTCGTGTCGAAAAGAGATTGAATACCTAGCCCTGGCACTCACCGGCAACCACTCGCTAGCTTCTTGGCCAAGGACGGACGCATATATTGTGCGCGAATTTGTGCTCCTGACGAGTGACGCAATCGGCGTCCGAGGGTTCTTGCCCTCGAAGCATGCAAGCCGCGAAGGCCTCAGGAGCTGTATATGCTGTTCGGCGCGTTGTTTTTCGTTTGCTACGCGAGCGCGCACCAAAGGCGTCCGTGCACTAAAAACCAGGTGCCGCAGTGGCGGATAAAACCATTCAAAAAGTTACTCTGGTCCTAATATTGGTCTTCTTAAAGTTGAGAAACGTCGCTAATCTCCCGCTAGGGGGATATGGCGATGCAGTTTTCAGAAATGAGTGGGACGGAGAACCAAGAGGCCAGTAAACCCGACAATCCTGCAATTGTTGCCGATATTGCCGCATGCTTCACCTATGCGTCCTACCAGAACGCAATCCCGGTCATCCGATCGATCTCGGTCGAGAACAATACGGACAGACACTTCGAGAACTGCCGCATAGAGCTGACGGCGTCGCCAGCTTTTCTGCGGCCGAAGTCATGGATCGTTGATCGCCTGGTGCCGGGGGATCGGCTTGTGCTCGCAGATCGAAAAGTGGAATTCGATCCAGGGTATCTCTCGGGGCTGAACGAAGCAGAGCGCGGCGAGATCACACTTCGCATTGCATCCGGCGGACAAACTCTGGACGAGCGGCGCCTTCCCGTCAGACTGCTTGCACGCGACGAATGGGGAGGGGTGGCCGACATGGTGCAGCTGCTCCCGGCCTTCGTCATGCCCAACGATCCTGGTGTGGCCACCGTTTTGCGAATGGCTGCGGAAAGGCTCAATGCTCATGGCCATTCAGGTGGACTTGATGGGTACCAGTCAAACAATCCCCAGCGCGCCTATATACTGGCTGCGGCAGTCTACTCAGCGATTGCCGGGATCGGGTTGCACTATGCAGAGCCGCCTGCAAGCTTCGAGAATCGCGGCCAGAAGATCCGGCGTCCGAGCACGGTCGCTGAGGAGCGGCTCGCCACCTGCCTCGATACCACGCTTCTTTTCGCCGCCGGCTTGGAAGCCGCTGGGTTGAACCCCGTGATCTTGATGTTCGAGGGGCATGCTGCCGTTGGTGTTTGGCTTGCGAAGAGAACCTTCGCTCATGCCGTAGAACCGGACCAGATGGAGGTTCGCAAGGCCTTGGCATCGCGCGAGTTGATCGTCTTTGAAACGACCGGCGTGACACATCGGCCTGCCATGACGTTTGACAGCGCGCTTCGGGCCCTGGACAGCCGGCTTGGAGTGGACGAGTCCCATGCTTTTGTGGCCGCTATTGATGTCAGGCGATCACGTAGCGGCGGTATCATGCCGCTTGCCTCACATGAGCCTATCCGCCGCAATGTTCAGGAAGATGACTCGGCCCCTGTGGCCGACTTGCCACTTCCCTCCGCCCCCAGTTTTGCTGAGATGCCGGCTGAAACTGTTGAGGTAAAACCAACCAACGCTGCCGGTCGCATCGACAGATGGCAGAAAAAGCTGCTCGATCTGACGCTTCGCAATCGACTTCTCAATTTCCCGGATTCCAAGAAAACGATCCCCTTTCTTTGCACGGACGTTGCCTATCTCGAAGATCGGCTGGCGAACGGCGCCGCAATACGCATCATATCCTTGCCGGAACAGAACCCGCTCGGCGAACGAGATGCAGCACTTTATCGGGATGTCCATGGCCGGGATCTCCAGCGTGGCTTCGCGGCGGAAGCATTGCTGCGGGACGAGTTGCCCTCAACACTCGACGCGCGCCAGCTCGAAGCTCGGTTGATCGATCTCTATCGGCAGGTTCGCAACGATTATGCTGAGGGTGGCGCCAACACTCTTTTTCTGGCTGTGGGTTTCCTCAGGTGGAAGAAGAAGCCGGAAGACGAGCGCAGCTATCGTGCGCCGCTTCTCCTTGTCCCTGTCAAACTTGAGCGCCGCAGCGCCAGTTCACGCTTCACCATCCGCTTCCATGAAGATGAGCCGCGGTTCAATGCGACTCTTCTTCAGTTTCTGGAACGGGATTTTGACCTGTCCCTCCCACAATTCAACGGCGACCTGCCGCTCGACGACAATGGGATAGACGTGCCGCGAGTCCTCGCATTGATGCGCCAGGCAATCCGCGATGTTCCGGGGATGGAGGTTGTGGACGAAACGGCTCTGTCGACCTTCTCCTTCGCAAAATTTCTCATGTGGAAGGATCTCGTTGAACGCACCGACGCCTTGCGCGAGAACAGGGTCGTTCGGCACTTGATCGACACGCCTGAGCAGGCCTTTCATGAAGGAAGCGGAGAAACGACGTTCCGCGGCGAGCGTGAGCTCGATCAGGCTTATGCGCCAGCGGACATCATCTGTCTTCTTCCATCAGACTCGTCGCAGACAGCAGCAAGCTTGGCCGCAGCCGAAGGGCGGGATTTTGTCATCGTCGGTCCGCCCGGCACGGGCAAGAGCCAGACGATCGCCAACATGATTGCCAATTGTCTTGCCGTTGGAAAGACGGTGCTGTTCGTCGCTGAAAAGACCGCCGCGCTCGACGTCGTATATCGCCGCTTGCGTACACATGGTCTGGGAGATCATTGCGTCGAACTGCACTCGAACAAGGCGGACCGCCGCCATTTCCTCGGTCAGCTGAAAGCGGCCTGGGAGCATGGCGGACGGAATGATGCGTCCGAATGGATCGCGATCAACGAGCGCCTTCGGTTGCGTCGCGACGAGCTAAACGCCTATGTCGGGGCACTGCACAAACGCTACTCAAACGGANNCATCGCTCTCAAAGCTGCGGAGGCGCCGGCACCAGGCTTGTCGTGGTTGGAACGTGACGCACATGACTCACAGACGTTACGCGAGCTCGAAGATCTCGCCAGCGAACTCGGTCTCGTCTTCGGTTCGGTCGAACGTCAGCCGGCACTCGACCTCATCAATGTCAACGAATGGAGTTCCGGCTGGCAGGATGGCGTGATGGCGGCAGCACAGTCGCTGCTGAATGCGATCGAACTGCTGGTTGACTCGGCGAATGGATTTGTCGCCCGCCTTGGCCTCAAACCGCAGGAGCGGCTGTCGCGAATTGAGCTGCAGGCACTGTTAAGCTTGGCAGGGGTGCTGCAGAAATCGCGGGGCCATGACGTATCGATCGTCTTTGATCGAGATTTTCCCCGATGCGCGGAAGCGCTGGAAAGTCTCGCAAGCTCCATCAATGCCTATCGAGAAGCAGAGCGCGGGGCTGCTGCTTCCTACAGTGCCGCCGCCGTCCGCGACCTCGAGGCTGACGTCCTGGATCGCCAGTGGCGTGAGGCCAGTGCTTCATTCTGGCCGAATGCGATGCTGGGCAAGCGCAAGGTTCAGAAGTTCCTCCAGAGCCATGCCGAGCAGGGATCCGTGGATCCGGAACGGGATCTTCCCCTTTTGCGGCGCATGAAGGATTGCCTTTCAGCGATCGATCAGAATCTCTTGAACGGCAAGCCTCTACCGGTCGGTGGTCTGGCGACAGATGTTGGAGCCGTTGCGGCAGTGCTGGAAATCGCGCGGGAGCTTCGTGCGACAATCCCGCTACCGGGCCGCGATCAGGAAGAGACGCGGACGACGCTCCGCATTCTTGCGCCGTGTCTTCGTGCGGTGGTCCAAGACGATGTGGTCCGGCATACAGGCGACAGGTTGCTGGCGGCGGTCGACGGCATGAAGGAGGCGCAAACGCGCTTCAGCACGATCGCCGGGCGCGACAGTCTTTTTGGGAAGGATGGTGCCGACCTCGCGACGCTGAGGGACAAACTCGATGCCCTTATCGGCGCAAGGCACCTGCTTCGTGATTGGTCAGCCTGGTGCCGGATCAGAAATCAGGCGGTGCAGGCGAATCTGTCATCGCTGGTCGAACAGCTCGAAACAGGCGCAATCCGACCTGATGAAACACGGGCTGCGTTTCGCCTGGCCTATGCCAGGTGGTGGCTTCCAAAGGTCCTCGATGCCGACCCGATTTTGCGAAACTTTAGGCGTTTCCAGCACGAGAACGCGATCAGTGAATTTCGCGACATTGACGATCTCGTGCGCTCACACGCGACATCTCGCGTCATCAGTGCGATCGCCCACGGATTGCCGCCCGTGCAAAGCGTTCCCCGCAATTCAGAGCTCGGGCTGCTGCGCTATCAGATGGAGTTGCAGCGACCGAGCCAGTCCATACGGGACATGATCAGCAAGATGCCGCAGAACTTTTCCAAGCTCGCGCCCTGCATGCTGATGTCACCCTTGTCGATCGCTCAGTATCTGCCACCGAACCAGGCGTTGTTCGATGTTGTGATTTTCGATGAGGCGTCGCAGATTACGACCTGGGATGCTGTGGGCGCGATCGCGCGGGCCCGTCAGACGATCATCGTCGGCGATCCAAAGCAGCTGCCGCCGACGAACTTCTTCGGACGCAACGAGGAAGAGGAGGACGTCGCTGATCACGAGAAAGACCTAGAAAGCATTCTCGACGAGGCGAAGGCTGCCGGTATCCCGACGCGCGATCTGCGATGGCACTATCGCAGCCGAAGCGAGTCCCTGATCGCCTTCTCCAATCATCATTACTATCAGAACCGGCTGGTGACTTTTCCGTCGCCGGTCGTCGAAGACCGTGCCGTGCATCTGCGGAAAGTCCCAACGGGGGTCTATGACCGCGGTAAGAGCCGCACCAATCGACCAGAAGCGGATGCTGTCGCAAGAGAAGCCGTTTCTCGAATGAAGGCATGGCTGAAGCTGCCCGAAACCGATCGCCCGACGTTGGGAGTGATCACCTTCAACGCGCAGCAGCAATCGCTGATTCTTGATCTTCTTGACGCCGCGCGCCGCGAGGAGCCGGAACTTGAGTGGTTTTTTGCCGAAGAACGGGTCGAGCCCACCATCGTCAAGAACCTGGAGAACGTTCAGGGCGATGAGCGTGACGTCATTCTTTTCTCGATCACCTTCTGGAAGGATACCGCAGGCAAGCTGACGATGGACTTCGGTGCGCTGAACCGCGATGGAGGCGAACGTCGCCTGAACGTCGCAGTCACACGTGCCCGGCAGGAACTTGTCGTGTTCTCGGGATTCACGGCCGACCAGATCGACCCGACACGCACCAAGGCACTGGCCGTGCATCACCTCAAGACTTTCCTTGACTATGCCGAGCGCGGTCCGGTCGCCCTGCCGGCTGCCGATATCGGCTCTGTCGGCGGTTTCGAGTCTCCTTTTGAAGAGGCCGTGGCAGCGCAACTGGAACGGCGTGGCTGGCGTATTGTGCCGCAGGTCGGCATCTCCGGATTCCGGATTGATTTCGGCATCCGCCACCCAGATCTGGCTGGCACCTTCCTCGCCGGCATCGAATGCGACGGGGCGACGTATCACCGATCCGCCACCGCCAGAGACCGCGACAAGGTCCGTGAACAGGTGTTGAGAGGTCTCGGCTGGAACATCCTCCGCGTCTGGTCGACCGATTGGTGGTTCGATGCCACAGGCTGCGCCGAGCGGCTTCACGGCAGCCTCGAGGCACTGTTGGAGGAGAGCCGGGCCCGTCGTACTGCAGAAACGGAAACCGCTGTGACCCGCTGGGATATGGGACACGAGGTTGAAGGGACCGAAGCAGATCGTATCGACGACGCTAAAACGTCCGTTGAGCCCATCGAGTTGCCGCCGGCCGCCTTCGAGACCGAACGCGTTTCTGCCGAGGCGCTGCCACTGTCCAGTAAGCCTCAAACTCCGGAAATATCACCCGGTCCCACGCTGGTCGACAACAGAACTTCGAACGAGTGGCAATACAGAGTGACCGATCTTTCCAGTTTCCGCGCCGAGCCAGATCAGTTTTTTGAATTTGGCTATCGCGATACCCTGCGCAGAATGATCGAGGCAGTCATCGAAACCGAAAGCCCGTTACGCGCAGACATTCTTGCCCAGCGTATATCTCGTGCGCATGGCTGGTTGCGTACCGGGCCAAAGATCCGGGAGAGAATAGATATCCACCTCCGCCGGTACGAAACCACAAAGGAGTCGAGCGGCGAATTTATATGGAAGGTGGGCACCGTTTCAAAGATCATGCCGTATCGGCAGCCGACCAGCGGGGACGCGCGCAGGTCGATCGCAGATATACCGCTTGCGGAACTTGCCTCTGTCGTCTCCGACAATCCAGATCTGCTGGATCAGCCAGATCCGGCGCGTGATCTGGCTCGGCTGCTTGGTGTCGAGCGCCTCGCCGCCGTTTCCCGCACAAGGCTGGACGAAGCAATTGCAGTGGCGCGGTCGCATGCGTCAATCATCCAAACACCTGAGTAGTCATGTTTCGATTCATCCATTCTAGCGATCTTCATCTTGGAAAGCGTTTCGGCAACTTCGAGGGTGACTTGCCCAGCCGTTTGCGGGAAGCAAGACACACTGTAATCACGCGGCTGGCTGCACATGCCCGCGAGCAAAACGCAACAACAGTGCTGCTCGCTGGAGACACATTCGATACCGAGACGCCTGCAGCGCAGGTGCGACGCCAGGCTTTTGCCGAGATGGCGTACGATCCCGCGATCAGATGGGTCATCTTGCCGGGAAATCACGATTCCCTGCAGGCCTCCCAACTCTGGACGACGCTGAAGGCAGAAGCGCCTGAAAACGTTGTGCTCGTGGTGGAGCCTCAGCCGGTCGAATTGGCGAGCGGTGTCGTCCTGTTGCCCGCACCGTGCACCACCCGTCGCCCCGGCCGAGACCTGACGGAATGGATGGATGGCCAAGCTACACCCGATGGGACGCTGCGGATTGGTCTGGCTCATGGAGCCATTCGCAGTTTTTCAGAAGAGGGTGCCGCCTCCGAGGTGATTGCGCCAGACCGGGCAAGACGCGCGGGGCTTGACTATCTTGCGCTCGGCGATTGGCACGGCATGGTGAGTGTGGACCCGCGAACCCATTATTGCGGCACGCCAGAGCCGGACCGCTTCAAACATAATGCGCCAGGCACGGCGCTCCTGGTTACGATTCCCGGTCCCTCAATGCTGCCCGCAATCCAGGCCTTGCCCACGGCAAGGTTCGCTTGGCGAAGCCTCGATCTTCATCTGCTCGAAGGCGACGCTCCAGAGCCTGCTCTCAATTCCCTGCTGCCGGCTTCGCGGGAACGCAGGAACTCGCTGATCCGTGTGGTGGCATCAGGGCACACTCGCCTCGCAGCGCGCACGGAGCTCTTCGCTGCCGTTGAAAAGGCAGTTCCGGATTTCGCTTTTCTGGAGCTAGACCAGGATGGATTGGTCACGGAATGCGAGCTCGAAGACCTGGACCAGATAGATCGGGGCGGCGCCCTGCGTGAAGCTGCCAATGCGCTGCTTGCCGAGGCTATGGATGAGCGTAGACCCTTGTCTGAGCGTGAGATTGCGCGAGCGGCCTTGATGCGTCTCTACTCCTACACACAGGCGATCACGCCATGAAGATCTCAGCCCTGCGCCTTTTCAACGTCAAACGGTTTGGCGGTCGCGGCGTTGCCATCGAAGGCATTGGAGATGGCGTGAACGTGCTTTGCGCCGCCAACGAGTACGGCAAGTCCACGAGCTTTGAAGCCTTGCATGCACTTTTCTTCCAACCTCATTCCGGCACCCCGGGCGATGTACAGAGACTGCGCCCCTATAGCGGTGGGAACCCGTTGGTCGAAGCGGATATCACGACGGGCGCGGGCAGCTTCCGAATTACCAAGCAGTATTATGGTGGGCGATCAGCCCGTGTCCTGGATCTTGGATCCGGCCGTCTCGTCGCCCAGGCAGATGAGGCAGAAAACTTCATCAGCAGCCTGATCAGGGGAGGGACCTCTGGACCTGCAGGCCTCCTCTGGGTGCGCCAAGGCATCACGGGCATTGAAAAGCGAAGCCGGACTGAGGAGGAGGGGGAGAAACAGGTACGCCAGAGCCTCCTCGAATCCGTCCAAGGCGAAGTGGAGGCAGTCACTGGTGGGCGTCGGATGGCCGAGATTATGGCGGCCGTGAAAGAGGCCCTGTCAGACATGGTCACGGGGACCGGCAGACCGAAGGCTGGCGGTCGCTACGCGGCTGCGATCGAGGAACGTGATAGGCTCGCCGCGGAGGAGGCGCGGCTGGCAGCTGAGGTGGCCCGATTGCGCCAAGCGCTAGACCAACGTGCGAACGCAACAGCGAAGCTCGTCGAACTCGACAGTCCTCCAGAGAGAGAACAGCGCAGGGCGGCCATTCAGGCAGCCCAGAGCAGGTTCGATGCCGCCAAGGCGCAGAACGAGAAATTGAAAACGGCAGAAGCGGAACTGAAGCTTGCCCGCGAAAGGCGAAGCGCGGCAGAGCGGGAATTCAAGGCGTTTACCGAAGCTCGGGAGAAGGCAGCCCTTTTGCAAGAAGATGTAGCTTCTGCTGAGAACAATAGGGTTGAAGCGATAAAGCGGCGCCGTGAGGTGTTAGACGCGATCGAAAAGGCACGCGAAAACGTGGATCTCGCTGAGGCTGAGGAGCAGGAGCTTCGCGAGCAGCTAACCCGCTTCGACGCGGCAACAAAGGCACACGAGGCGCACAAACGCCTGGCTGACCTGAAGCAGCGATTGGCCGAGGCGGAGAAGCTACGTCAGAGCATTGAAGAGGGTGAGGCTCAACTCGCACTTCTGCAAATCCCGACAAAGTCCATCGAGGAACTGCAAGCATGCGAAGTCGAAATCGCCAAGCTGCGTGCCATCGATGAGGCCGCTCGCCCGTCAGTCTCAATTCACTACGAAGCCGATACGGCCGGAACGGTGATCCTCGACGGCCAGCCCTTGGTAGATGGCGAAAACCGGACCTACGACGGACATGCTCGGCTTGAAGTCGCAGGAATTGGGACAATTACCTTGCGTTCGAACCGCCCCGGTCGGAGCGACAACCAGCTGGTGCAGGCAGAAGCGGCAAGAACCGCCCTTCTTGCGTCAATGGGCGTCGATAGCCTTTCTGCAGCGCGAGACAGGCAGGCAAGGGCACAACTGGCCGATTCTGACTCGCGGGGATTGAGAGACCGGCTGTCCTTCATTGCTCCAGAGGGTCTGGCGAAACTTAGAGAGGAAGTCGAAGCAGGTAACACGACGAGCCTTGAGGGTCTCGACCTGGATGAGGATCCGGCGCTGCTTCGCACCGCGCTGGCACAAGCCGAAGAACGCCGCAAGCAGGCGCGTCTCGCCCTCCGTGAGGTAGAGCCAGACCAGTCTCGTGCCGATGACGCCTTCGTCGCCGCGGAGACGCGATTGGCGTCTCTGACTTCCGATCAGGCACAGTTGGCTGTGATCCTCGGGCCGGAAGAAGCGCGTGCAGAGCGCGAGCACACATTGTCTGCCAAGCTAAGCGATCTGGATAAATCGCTTTTTGAGGCAGAGGCCCATGTCCTCAAACTGGTTGAAGATGCCGGTGATCTCGCGTCTATAGAGGCGGCGCTGACCCGTGCTCGCTCGATCGAAGCTGCGGTCGACAAGGAGATCAATACACTTCGGGAGACCATGGCCGGCCTGAACGCAGAGATCCGGGCACAATCCGACGAAGCCGTAGAAGAGAAGTGGCGAGAGACCTCGGAGGCACTCACTGCGGCGATTGCGCGGGTGGCGGCATTCGAGAAGGAGGTGGCTGTCCTCCAGCGTGTGACCACCGCCTTGGAAAATGCCAGGTCTGAGGCTCGAGAACTCTACCTCAAACCTGTCATGGCTGAGCTCGGGCCGCTGCTGAGACTGCTCTTCGACGATGTTTCGATCACCTTCGATGACAAGACGCTTCTACCCCAGACCATCCTGCGCAATGGGCAGGAAGAGGATGTCGACCGCCTGAGCGGCGGAATGCGCGAGCAGCTGTCCGTCCTCACGCGGCTGGCTTTTGCGCGGCTTCTCGCCCGTGACGGCCGGCCGGCCCCTGTCATTCTCGATGATGCGCTGGTCTATTCGGATGACGATCGCATCGAAAAGATGTTCGACGCACTCCACAGGCAGTCTCGAGACCAGCAGATTATCGTGTTCTCCTGCCGCCAGCGGGCGTTTCAGAAGCTCGGAGGAAATGTGCTGCAGATGAAGGATTGGCAGCCGTGATTGAAAAAATGATTAAGCAACCGAAGCGGCCTATTCCTCCCGGCCCAAGCATTTTTGGGTACCCACTCTGCGACCGCATTGGGCCGTTACTCCAGTCGTCGATGTCATGAATGTGAATTCCTGGGAGCTGACATGGATACCAGGAGACACGTTCCGTTTACCGCTGTGCTGGAACATGTCACCAGTGGCGACGTTTATTTGACGAGCCCGTCAATTCGCGCTATGGATTTGGTGTTGTCAAATTCGATCGTAGGCTAGACCGGAAGGAGGTAAGCTGTGAGTGCATTGAAAGCAACCGCTACGACTACCCCGCGGAAGACCTTCGACGTGCGCCCGTCGCAGGTTCCTGTGAACTACGACGCCCTGATTTCTCAGGCTATTGAACGTTTCCCCACGGTGCATGCAATCCTTGCAAAGTGAACCGCTTTGGCTACCGACTGAAGTCGTCGTAAAGATCAACCTCATCAATACAGCAGCGCTTGGTGAAAATCACGCGCTGCTTTTTCCTGAGAAGTTGGAGGGCGCCATGTTGCGCCCTCTCAACCTCTGGGACTATGAAGAGCCAGACGCCGTCAGCTTGGCGGTATCCTACATGCATGGCATAGCCTCAGCCCACGCATTCGAGCAAGGAAACAAGCGGACTGGCTTTGACGCCGGCTTTGCATTCCTCGGCGCGAACGGACTCACGATCCACCCGGAGGCAGACACCGAACTGATGGCCGTCTCCTTCATCGAATTGATCGAGCGAACCATAACCACCGCCGATTTCGAGGCCCATCTCTCTGAATATATCGTCCCTGTAGACATATAGCCCAGATCGCATCACTGAGTATCCATTGGGCCTTGACTTCAGCCAGAAGTAGTGTGGACTGCCAAATAGTATTGCTGTGTCATAAGCCCCCGTTGAGTGCACCCCCTCTGAAGGTACGCGCAGGCTTATTTTCTCAAACCAAAAAGGAAGAGCATTCATGGCACTTAAACCAGGACCAAAGCCGATAGCGAAATCCACGGGGAAACCGGATCAGCGGCGCCGTGATAACAAAACCACACCAGGGAATACACCGTCCCTCAAACCTAGCAAATCCAGCAAGCCCAACAAATAAGGCACATAACAGAGGGCTCTCGCTGATTTGCACTTCTAGCCCGGNNTGCCGCGCGGAATGAGTCCCTGTCGGATGTGAGCTTTCTCGGTTGCCCCGCCGATACCGGTCCGTCTGCACACGGCCCCTTGCTGGACGTTCAAGCTAAATTAAATTCTTGATCTGCCTAGGTTATCCTCCGGCACGCATCCGAAATAATAGCATGCCGATGGTTCGACTCCTTTCAAGGCGGTAGGCTCTGTGTGAAACACACTGGTCTGGATACGTCGGTTGACTATCTTTACCAGATTAACGAACTTGACGAGTTGACAGCGACTGGCTACATTGCTTTCGAAAGGTGGATTGTCATGCCAGTCACGAAAACGTCAGCAAGCGAAACTCCAAACATCGCGCTAACGATGAAGCTGCCCCGCAAGGCCGATTTCAAAAAAGCGCTGCTCAATCAGTACACCAAGGCGG
This sequence comes from Rhizobiaceae bacterium UBA1291, assembly GCA_002307905.1. Classification (GTDB taxonomy): domain Bacteria; phylum Pseudomonadota; class Alphaproteobacteria; order Rhizobiales; family Rhizobiaceae; genus Allorhizobium. The sequence continues at coordinate 54,813 of DBUL01000191.1, read as the reverse complement.
TGCAGTTGAGCCAGAAGGCTGGCCATCAGGTGAGTTTCCGCGTCGTCGTGGATCCGCGCGCCGGAGCGCAGACAATTTCGATCGTCGAGGAAGACCCTTTGGTTGGAGACAGTGTGTTTCCGGTCGAAGAGGTTGGAGAACCGAATGACGAACTAAAGGCAGCCCTGTCCGCCGCACGAGAGCGCGGCCATCGCCGCGTTGCAGAGATTCTCAGCGAGGACGACATGCTGAGCGCCGACGCCTTTTCCGATCTTCTTGGCGTTTCGCGGGTCACGGTCAATACGAAGCGTCAAAACGGCCAGGTGCTCGGCCTGGATGGCGCCAAGCGAGGGTTCCGTTTCCCGGCCTGGCAGCTCGACCGGGACGGCCGGCCCTATGCAGTGCTTCCAAAATTGCACGAGATCCTGGCGGGTGCCTGGGCCGTTTACCGCTTTCTTGTTTCGCCCCACGGTGCGCTTGACGGTCGCACCGGGCTCGACGGCCTGAAGCGGGGCCAGGATAGCGACGTGATCGCCGCAGCCGAGGGCATTGCCCGCGGTGACTTCCGCTAAATGGCTGGTATCAAACCGCCAGCCGGTTTCGAGCGTCAGCCGCTCGATATCGAAACGATTCCTTCAGGGCGTCGCTTTGGCCGGATCTACGCAAGCGCCTATCCGAACCCGCTGGGATTTGGAAAAGCGGCGAGCCGTTTCAGCGATCCCCGCCGACGTGATGCAACGAAGCGCTTCGGCGTTCTTTATCTCGGCGAAACACTCAAGGTCTGCTTCCTCGAGGCGGTTCTGCGTGATCGCCGCGACGGTCTTGTCGGCGATCTTCCGATTGAAGAAAAAGAGATTTATGCGCGGCGCTACGCTGAGGTCGAGACGATCGCAGACCTCAGCCTTGTTGACCTGCGCGACGATCACGCCATCAGGATGGGAGTTCCAACGGACGTGGCGAAATCCTCGCGTCAAAACCTGGCGCGCTTCTGGGCGCTGGCTTTCCACGAGCACCAGGCGCTTCCCGACGGCATCATCTATCCATCTCGCCTGAACGGCCACACGAATATTGCTGTCTTCGAGCGTGCGATCTCAAAGCTGGCTCCGGCCCGGGTCGTGCCGCTGATCGGCGCACCAGGGCTTGCCGCGGTCATCAATGACCTGCGTGTGAGCCTGGTCGACTTCCCTTGAAACATTGCCGGTTTGAGTACTGCTCGTTCATCCCGGTTCGATTGAGGAGCCTGCGTTCGTCCGGCATTGACGGCCTCATTTTCGAGCGAGTCTCTCGTCTGTGAAAGACAAGTTCAGCGTTTCCTGCAGCTTGCCCAACGTTCCATCTTTTCGAAACCGAATTCCCGACACAATGAAGCTGACGCTGCTGCCGCCCGAATAAAGGGTTACGCCCGTAACCGACAGCCGCTACAGTTTCCCGCGGCTTTCCAACGTGACGATGTCTCTTGGCACGATTCCAAGGATGGACCGGGCAAGCGCTGATCGTTCCGCTTCGAGTTGGGAATCCCATCGCTCCAGCTCTGTTTCGACATGGCGGAACGCGTCTCGCGCGGCCTGGAAGGGACGTTCCTCCCCAAACCAAAGGCGATCCACGACCGAAAGGATTTCTCCCGGGACCTCCCTCTGCATTGCGTAAGCGGCGGTGCTCATCATCTCGTGGATCCGTTCCGCCTCTTGCAGGGCGCGAAGCCGGTCCGCATAGGGCGTGATTGCCACCCTCGAAATGACCGGCGAGAGCACCTTGTTGCAAGCGGACAAGAAGTCGACCGGCATCACCTCCCGCAGGCTGATCTTGTTGGTCGCATGCCGCTCGGGCGGCTCTTCCTCGCGCCAAGACGTGCGATTCCATTCCACCCAGATCTCGCGCGCCGAAACGCAAAGCCAACTGTCCAGGAACAAGTGCGATTCCGGGGAATAGAGGTGGTGCGTCGACCAGGCATGATCTGCCGCCGCCAGCGGCATCACCACATGCTGGAGTTCTTGATCCCTGACCATCGCCGAAAGGGCGGCAATCCGCTCCTGCAACGGCACTGTCAGACGGACAAAGATCACCGGCCCGTCCGCCATGAACGATGTTCGTTTGCTCTCGGTCTCGAATACCACGAGTTGCTGCCGCGCCATTGGCAGCAGGCGCTCAACGAGTTTGGCAACGCTGTTGCGAACAGACGGTCCCCATAGCGTGGCGATGCGACCGTCTTCTACCCAGGCCTGTGCCCGGCCTTGAATGAGCAGCAGGACCTGTGCTGCCACATCGCGATCGAGATTGGCGAGCGGCCGCGCCCCTGCCGGGGGAGCAAGACCGGCGCCCCGATTGTTCATTTCCGACAACGCCGTTTCAAGGAACTGGCGCTGCAGTTTCGAAAGCGATTCTGCTGTTTTTGCGCGCAATTCGTCGCGTCGCTTGGTGTCGAGTTCCTCGCGGAAAGCAACCAGGGCCGGTCGACGTGGTCGCTGCCCGGCCTGCATGCGAGCCCAATAGCCCCGAGGTGGCTTTGGGACCTGCAGCTTGGTGCAGAGTTTGCCGATCGCCACGTCCGAAAGGCCAAGTTCCTTGGCGATCTCGCTGGTCGGTTTCTCCCATACGAGAGCAAAGAGTTCTTCTCTGGACAGTTTCCGTCGTGGCATCTTCAAGCATCTTTTTCATGCGAGCGCCTTCACCAAGGCGACACCTGTGGTTTGGAGCGGGACATTTTGGATAGGCCGCCGCGATCCCATTGGCGGCCGAGCCTAGCCGTTGGGCTTCGGCCTTGCCTTCCCCTTCATGCGCACCGTGACGATCTTCGGGCTGTCGCCACTTCTCTCCACGTCGACGATGCCGGAAGCCTCAACGAGGTCGGTGAGGCGGGCAAAACCGTAGTTGCGTGCATCAAAGTCCGGCGATTGTTTCGCCAAATGGGCGCCGACACGCGCCAGATTGGCACGGCCGTCTTCATCGGCCGACGCCGTCACGGCATTCTCAAGCATCTTCAACGCGGAAGCGTCAAGCTTCGGTTTTGCCGGCGCCTTGGCTGGAGATGCTTTGGCCTGCTTGGCTTTCGCTACAGCAACCGGTTGCGGATCGTGGCGCGGCGCCTCGGGCTCGACGGAGTTGGCGTTGAGGACGTCGAAATAGACGAACTTGTCGCAAGCGGTAATGAAGGGGCGCGGGGTTTTGCGTTCGCCGAAGCCGTAGACGGTGACGCCCTGTTCGCGGATGCGCGAGGCCAGCCTGGCAAAATCGCTATCGCTGGAAACGATGCAAAATGCGGAAAAGCGGCCGGTGTAGAGTAGGTCCATGGCGTCGATGATCA
>DBUL01000191.1:51075-51524 GCA_002307905.1 Rhizobiaceae bacterium UBA1291 | reverse complement strand
TTGGTCCAGTCCCCATAGATGCGCTTCACGCTGGCGGTGCCATAGGTGGCGATCTCGGCCAGGAGCCCACTGACAATTTTCGGGGAGGCGTTATCACCGTCGATGAGGAGAGCCAATGTGTCGGATGTGCCGGTCATATGTCGCGCCCTTGTTCCAGACAATCTTTGTGCCTTAGTCCAGCACACTACTCCAGCCGACTTGAGAACGGGTTTAGAGATTTTTTAGTCGGCAGATTGCCGTTCTTTTGGCATCGAAAACGGAAATATCTCGGTGAGCGTGGACACCATTGGTTGCTCGAAGGAACGACGGTTCGATTCCCACCAAAGCGTTCACATTTGACGGCCCAAAAGCGGCACTGCGGCAGTCGCTGGTTTTAGAGCGGACCCGCGCGCCGGGGGCTGTCGGTCCCGGTTTCCGGCGTTGCCGTCGCTTTGCTAAACCTCCTGCGG
>DBUL01000191.1:47807-50998 GCA_002307905.1 Rhizobiaceae bacterium UBA1291 | reverse complement strand
CATTTCTACATTAATACACGCTAAGGGAATTTGAAGTTGTTTGGATTGAAGCGGTTAGCCCGGATTGGCCTGAAGCGTTCGAGGGGTCGGTCAATTTCGTTCCAGAGGTAGTCGCCGGTGAGCGCGATATGCGCCCATGGTAGTGGTGCGACCTGGGAGAGCAGCTCGTCCGGAATGATAATACCCTGACTGCTGATATAATCGACAGCACGGCTGAGATAGACAGTGTTCCACAGGATGATGGCGTTGACGACGAGGTTAAGACCGGACGCGCGGTAAGCCATGGTTTCGGCGACGCGGTTGCGCAATTCGCCGAGCTGGTGGAGGAAGATGGCGCGTGCGAGAGCATGACGGCTTTCACCCTTGTTGAGGATCGCATGCGATCTGCGGCGCAGTTTCGTATCGAGCAGCCAGTCGCAGATGAAGATCGAGCGTTCTATCCGGCCCATTTCGCGCAGGGCCTGGTTCAGCCGGTTTTGTCGCGGCGACGCTGCCAGCTTCTTGAGGATGACGGAAGGCGGCACCAAACCTGCAGCGATCGAAGCCTTCAGCCGCAAGACCTCATCCCAGTGGTGCTCGACGACATCCATGTTGACGGTTCCAGCGATCAGCGCGTCGAGCGGTTCGTAAGCCGGATCGCGATCAATGACAAAGAGCCTGCGATTGCCGAGATTGCGGATACGGGGAATGAGCCTGTAGCCAAAGGCGTGGAACATGGAGAACGTCGTTTCGGTGGCGCCAGCGGTATCGGTTGCGTGCTCATAGATTTCGACGGAGCTTTCGTTGTGAAGGAGGCCGTCGAGAACGTAGGGGGCTTCGCCCTCGGATGCCTGGATCATGCGGGAGAAGAAGGAAGCAAAACGGTTGGACAGGAAGCCATAGATCGACGCCCCCGGTCGCTTGCCGTATTTTGCATTGTAGTCGAGGCTGGCTTCGCCACGCCCGCCAGCCGGAAAGAACTGTCCGTCCGAGGAGGAGATATGGCCGTCACCCCAGATCGCGGCAAAGGGATGGGCCTGCTGCGCATCGACCAGCACGGCGGTCGCCGTGGCGTAGGTTTCCGATCGCATATGCCTGTCCACCATCAGCATCATCTGGTGGATCGTGACGCCGCGTGAGCTTTCCGCCATACGTTCGGCTCCGGCATTGGTGGCGTCGGCAAGGATCGCTGCCATCAGCGCTGCCTCGTCGTTTGCCGTCTCACCGGTACGATAATGCGTGAAGCTGTCGAGGAATTTGGTCCAGCTTTGCACCTCGGCAAGCAGGCTGGTGATCCTGATCCGTGGCACCAGAACATATAGTCGGCGGCTGAGCGCGACGATGCTGTCGCGCTCCTCCTCGCGGATCGGCGAGATCGACAGGCCCTTGTCGGAAATCGCTGCATCCGGAATAGCATTGGCAGCCGCCGCCTTTGCCAGCTCTTTCAGCCNNGATCGGCCGAGGCAGAAGATAATCCTCGAAACTGCGCCATGCCCGGCTGCCTTCGACCCAGATGTCACCGGCCCTCAGACGCTCTCGCAGGTGAACGAGGACCGCCACTTCCCAGGCGCGCAGGTCGATATCGGCACTGTTCGGGCGCACGCAGCGTCGCCATTTGCGGGTCAGAAAGGCGAGCGGCACCTGCGCCGGCAATTTCCGGCCGCCATAGAGCGCGCGCAGATGGTCCACTGCTACAAGGATCGGATCATCAGCACGAAACGACCGGAACGAGAACGTGCGGAACATCAGTCTGCCCAGCTTGCGCAACGATTTGTGCCGCTTGATGAGCTCGTCGAATTCGTTACTGCGATCAGGGTGGACGACAGATCTGGCTGCCGCCATGCTGGCGACCAATCCGTCCCAGCCGAGGGAGGCTGCGATCGCCGATGCAAGATCGGTTTTGCTCGCACGAGCGGCCAGAAGCGCCTCGCCGAGCTTGAGATGCTCAAGCGCCACCCCATCAAGAACCTCGGCCTCTTTTAGCCGGCGTTCCGTGCGGCTGATCTCGGCCTTGCGGCGGTTGCTCCCAATCATTTTGCAGAACATGTCGATCGTCAGGTCGGTGATCGACGCCTGTCTCTCGATGACGAAGGCGGCCAGCGTGGCGTAGCGACGTTCGGATGTCAGGCGTCGTATCTCCCGGGCATGCAGAATGCGTGCATCCCTGGCGATGATGCCGTAGCGATTGGCATGGATCGTCTTGCGACGGTCGTCGGGAATGGCGGCTGAGCGCAATACCTCGAGGCGGGCGATCAAGCCTTTGAGGTTCTTCAGCTTCGCCCCTTCAGGTGCTTCCGCAATCCAGCCAAGGTGGCTCCGATCGCCGGCCCGCTCAGCGAGGAGCTGATCAAGCGCCTCGATCGAAGGCTGCTCCAGATCCCGGATCAATTCGCGATAGGCTTGTCGACGCGCCGCCGCCCGGCCGGCCAGTGCCAGACGGATCAGCAGCTCCGGCATAGGAACGAGCAACTTTCGTTCCTTCAAGGCTTCGATCACGGCCTTGGCGATCGGCGCACCTTGTTCAGTGGCCGCCGCCTCGCGTGCCGCCGCCGTTATCAACTCGCGATAGTCACTCGTCCGGACAGGCTGAAGCTCCAGTGCAGAGACGATCTCGCGCGCGTGTTCCCGGCGCGTTTCGTCGCGCTGGGCGTAGAACTCGAACACTGCAGGGTCGATGCCCAGCTGGTCGGCGACAACAGAGACAACCGCCTGAGGTGGAACTTCGCCTATTCGCAGCAGACGGCCCAGATCACGCACCAGTGCGAGTTGGATCGCAAAGCCAAGCCGATTATGCGACCGGCGATGCTCCTTGACGAAGACAATATCCTCGGAAGTCAGTGCATAGCGCGCTTGCGCATCTTCATAAGCTTCGGGTGGTTCGAATAAAACGGCACGCGATTGCTCATCGAGAAACGCCATCCGCCACGGTCACTCGTCAAACTACGGTTTCGGGCGTGCCGGTCTTGCCGGGGCCTGTCCATCCAGTCCGCTTCAACGTGTCGATCAAGGTCGAGCGCGCCACCTTGAACGTCCGGCACACGGACACCTTGCTGGCGCCAGCTTCCAAAGCAGCTAGAACCTGCTCGACCTTTTCCGCATCGATCGTTGGAGGTCTCCCGCCCTTACGGCCACGTCGGCGAGCCGCCGCCAGGCCGGCATTGACCCGCTCGGTGATCAGCACTCTCTCGTATTCTGCAAGCGAGCCGAACAGG
>DBUL01000191.1:37096-47676 GCA_002307905.1 Rhizobiaceae bacterium UBA1291 | reverse complement strand
ACATTCCGACAGGGTTTGTCGCGCAAAAAATGGCCCTATTGCGTGGCCAGTTTGCCCCGCGATCACGGTGAGCGGAAATCATGTGTTTCCCGTCACCTGCAAAATGCCCTTAGCGTGTATTAATGTAGAAATGACCACAGAGCCCCTTTGGTTCGGGTTCGAAATCCGCTCGCGGCTTGGGCTGCAGCTATGCTCCCTTGCAAGCAAGACGATCGCAAGCGCCTAGCTGCACGCCGTCATTTTTCCAGTGAATGCCCGGTGGTAGGTTCTGCAACCCGAACCCGGTTGAGAGTCTGCAAGTTAGCCTTTGCTTCATCCTGAGCGAGAACGTAAACTGCAACGGGAGAAAAAGTGCATTTGCGTTGTGCTAAAATCCGCCATACCGTATGGTGGATTTCCTTATACACCCCTGGCGGATTTCCGGACATCTAAGCATCGTGAAGCAATTACCGTGAGACGGGAACAGCGGAATACCGATATGGGTGTATGGTGGAAAACCTGCCAACGCCAAACCAGTTGAGCACCTTGCCGGCTGACGGACGGAAACGTAAGTCTCGGTGCAAAGGATACGCACCATGACCGATGAGCCATTGCAGGAAAACAAAACCGATTCCGACAAGCGGCCGAAGTCTTCGACAGAGAAGATCTTCGGCGCTGATGTGATCTCGCACGGATATACCGGAGTACCGAACATCCTCATTCGGGCACAGTCCCGGTTGGGCATCAGCACGACCCAGTTCAATATCATCGTCCAGTTGCTGAGCTATTGGATTGATCCTGCTCGTCCTCCCTTCCCGCCGAAGCGGGACCTGGCCCAGCGGATGTCGATCACACAGCAGACCCTGCGTATCAATATCAAGGCTCTTGAAGACAAAGGCTATATCGCACGCGTCCAGCAAAAGACCGCTGCGGGAGACTACGGTTCCAACATCTACCGACTAGATGGTCTGGTTGCCAAGCTCCGGGACCTTGTGACCGACTTCGACGAAGAGCGTAACGAAAGGCGTGCCGCCCGAACTAAGACCGAAACCCCGAATGCGCGACGTAATGCCCGTCGTTCGGCAAAACCTGTCGAAAATGGGTGAGACATGACCAGGCTAAACAAAAAGATTCTATGCTTCGTGGACGAGTATGGCGTTGCGGGCGAGCGAGGGTTCGCACTTGGCTGCGCGATTGTGTGGGCACATGAATGCGGAAAAGCCGATAAGGCGTTCAGCGATCTGCTGCCGGCCTCTGTAAATGAGGTACATGCTGCCAACTGGAGTAAGCCGCAGTTGCAGGGGATCATGAGCCGCTTCGCTCAAACGGAGATGCCGGCGAGCATACGCATGGTGAACAAGTTGAACGAGATTTCAGTGGGCGGGCGACCTGAGATTTACGCCAAAGCCCTCGTAGAGACGGTCAAGGTCGCTGTAAAGCGGTTCCGCAGCGGGAACCAGCTCGGTCGGCAGATCAACAATGTCGAGGTGCTGATCGATGTCAATGAACAGAACAGCCACCCGGAGTTTGTTGAGCTGATTGCCAAAGCGCGCGAACATGACGGCCTGTTCAAATCTGTGACGCGGGTGGTCGCAATCGACTCCGCCGTCTCCAGAATGCTTCAGCTGGCGGATGTAGTCGCGCATTCGCGCGCCTGGATAAATAATGGCGAAGAAAATGCGAAGGGATTGCGGGAAGCCTACAAGATCGAGATCTTGTGAAAAAAGAAAGCCGCCCTGAGGCGGCTTCTGGTGTGGCTGTCAACCGGTCCTTTTGTGAGGCCCGGGTCACCACCGCTCCTGCCCGGCACACGGCCTGACAGGTCACGTCCAATACATAGTCCGAAACCTTTAAAAATTCAAGACAGCGATTTCCCATTCGGATAGTCCAGATTCCGGTGGCCGACGTCAACAAGGAACTGCAAGCCAATGTGAAGGGGCTGACCGCATTGACCATGTCATGGAACTTAAAAAGATTGACAGTATGATTGCCAACGTCCGTCCGCGGAGAACCGAAAAGGGACGCTGAGAAATCGAAGTCATTCAGCCTAAACCGGCCTCAGCTTATCTTCGCCAATACGCCAGTCGTCAAAAGACTTATACGTCCCGGATTCCAGCTTCTGCGACTTGTTGACGAACATGCGCGGTTCCGATGCAATATTAATGAAGTCGACCTTTGGATAGAGCTGCAGATACTCTTCGTTCTCGAAGTCGAGCTCACCCGATTCCGGGATAACCGGCAGGACGGCGACATTCCCGTTGATGCCGTCGAAGTAGCCAAGCTCCCATGGCATCCACCGTGATTTTTGAGAGCTTCGCGAATAGACGTAAAAAAGCGAACTGCATTGCCGCATTCGCTTTCGAAGTGCCTCCGCCGTGTCCCCGCTCACGCCTCCACGATCGAGATCAGGGTCGTTGATCCAGTCAATGTAAACGGTCTTTCCCGTCTCCTCCAAGAGGCGCTTGAGGCCAAGTATGATTTCAGCATCGCGGGTTGAATGCGAAAGAAAAATATCGAAGCTATCCCTGAGCACTGATGTCGCAGCGTCTATTGCAAGGAAGAGTTTGTGGAACATCGGCGAGACATCCGCAACTTTGTTTCTTACCTGCGACTCCGTTATAAAGGGCATACAAGATTGCTTCCCGTTCTACATTTTTTCGACTCACAAGCTGAGGCGAACATGAAGTGCGATGCGTACCATTCATCGTCGCCAGGATAAATATTCTGGATTTGCAGGGGTTCCAGCGAAGTTGCTATTTGGAGCCGAAAGGCGAGCAAGCAAGCCTACTTGACGGAAAGAAAAAACTGCAGCTTCTTTGATCGAGAAATGAGCGGGGATGGTGGGATGGCGGGTCGAGCCAAAAGCAAACAGGTTCTGAAAAATCCCTTGGACAAGCTTGTGCTTAAGCTAACGCTGATGATGCCAGCAGTGCTGCTCCTGATTTACGTTTCAACGGTGAAACAGACCATCGCCCGAGCAGGGGATTGCCCTTTGATCATCGACTTTAACCGCAATGGTCGGATCGACATCACCGGGCACACGCAGTCGCGTCAGAAACTTTATACCGTGTTCTCAGTTGGCAAATATGTCACCATCGATGTGAACGGAGATGGAGTACCTGACCAGATCGATTGGGTGCATCCCAATACCGACGCGTTTGTTCTGGATATCCGCCGCGGGACGCCCCCTCGGGACATTGATGGAACGTGGCTGTTTGGAGACAGCGTAGACGGCGCCGTCGAGAACGGATTTGTCAGGCTTTCGGAGCTCGATGTGGATGAAAGCGGGGCAATAGACGGCGCTGAGCTTGCCGGAATCGGGTTTTGGGTCGATGATGGTGATGCAAAGTTCTCACCCGATGAGTTCAAGACGGTTTCCGACCTAAAAGTCACCTCGATCGAAACCACCTTTGTCGAAGAAGATATTGGCTATGGGGTTAATACGCTTGTCGGATCCATGGAAAGCGAGACTCTGGGTACTGTTCGAATGGAAGACGTCTGGTTCCTCAACTCTCAGGAAGTCGAGCCTCGCGACAACGCGGTGGGCCGCTATTTTCCATCGTGACGTGCCAGCTAAACCTTCGGCTTTCTACCTCCTGGGGTTTAACTCCTCGCCACACTTTCTGTTGCAAGATTCAGGTAGAAGAACCCGAAGAGAGGCCCACAGACTTTCTGGAAAAATACGATAAAACGCAAACTGTCACATTCAACAAAACCCTTTGTTTCTTGGAACGTTAGAGAGTTCATAAGCGAAAAGTACAGATAGTCGGCGGCCTTCGGTGAGACCTGTCCCGCTGCATCGCCCCCTTCGATCGTGATCCCAAATGAAAAATAGGTAAGCGCGAAGACTACGGCTGACATGGCGTAGATTAAAGTGAGAACGGTGAAGCGGTGGCCGATGTTCGCGTCCGCGCGAAGAACCTGGAACGAAAAGACGAAGATACCGACGATCAATGACGTTGCCAGAATATATGGCGACAAATCATACCAGAAATATCCCCACCTGAAGTTGGGCACATGACACCAGGTTCGTGGCCGCGCGTAGGTGGTGTAGAGAATAAATAATATGACGGTGACCGCAAGGGCGCCAATATATCCAAAAGATCGCACGAACATTACGAATGTGGGTCTTTTTGCATGCTTTTTGAAAAAGCCGCCTAGCTCGACCGCCGATCGCCTAGCAAAGACCAATGCACTCAAATTTACTTACTCCCTTGCCATGTTCTGAATGTTACTGCGGATAGCCTTCTTTGCAACTGCAATCATGATACGAGCCCACACTTGCTTGGCGTGGCCGACATTGATGGATGGCAAAACTCGCCTCCAGATCCTGCAAAACCATAAGTGGTGGCAGCGCAGTAGTCGGAGTGAAGCTGGGAATCTATCCCGACCTGCACTGGATGGAAAAGGTGGGGACAGAGGGTTACGAACAGCAATTTGTTCGCATATACTCAGAGATCCCGCGCTGGCACGGACGACTATGTCGGTGACCAGCCTAGATACAAACAGCGGGAGTGAATTTTGCTCATTGGTTGTGTGAAGCCCAGTCAATTGAGTGCTGAGGAAGATGGTCTTAGATCTGAACCATCGGTGCGCTCGCTCAGCACGTTCGTCAGCGAAAGGCGTTGTATGTCGTCATCTCTTCCGATGGTCCGGAACGCACCCGAACTCCGGTCAATTGCCTGAAAGCCAATCCCGCAAGGTTATCGCCGTGAACTTTTCCCTGTTCAGAACAATCCATTCTTTTCCCTCACGTCCATTGATCTGTCCCCAGAGGATCTGCTGGTAGAGGCCAAGATATTCCCAGGAGGCCCACGACATATCGTTGGCATTATCCGAGGACGGAAAGAGCGCGATCGGATAAAGGCCCTTGTAGCCGTCAGCGATGCCTAGCTCCCAGGGCACCCAGCGGCTTTCCTTGCTGTTCTGGCTGGTCAGCAGGACGAAACGTTTAGTTTGGTTGATCCGGGACTTCAGTAGCCTCGCCGTCTCCTCGCTGGTGTAGGGCGGCATTTCGGGATCTACCTCATCGGTATAAACCCGAGCACCGTGGTTTTCGAGCACGATCGTGGCACCCATGACAAGATCCTCATCCTTGCTAGAGTGTGACAAGAATGTAGATCCGACCAGCGTCTGCGAAGCTGCCGACTTGCGGATCGAAGCTTGTTCTGAAGCGGTTTTGGACGCGGCGAAACTGCGAAGCTCGGCGCGGGTGACGAACTGCATGATATGACTACCTTGAAAATGTCAGGCTGTTCTGGCGAGCCGCTTGAGAATGTCATCGATAATCCGCAGCAAGGTTTCCTGTGTGGCAGTAGCGTCCGCCAACGCCGAAATTTCCTTGTCCGTCGGCCGCTGCGCGTCGCTGCCGGTATGCGGGATCGTCGAACCCAACAACTGGTCGGCTAACTGCCTTGCGGCTCCGCCCGTGGCGCCGACGGGAAGCAGAAATGCTCCTGCCTGCCTCGCCAGGTCGAATTCTTCGAGCACTCCGTCTGCAACAGCCGGCTTCCCCTTGATCGTCTTGACCCCGCCGAGAAAGATAACGATACCCGATTGGCGTGCCAGCTCGGAGCGTAACGCCGTCCATCGCACACTATCGGGATGTTTGCCCGGCAGTGGCTGTGGAAACGGACGAGCAATAAGCCTCCGATCAAGATCCCAGCCCCCACCATCTCGCAAGGCTTCGATGAAACCGGCCATCGCCGCGGATCCCACAAGCATCCCTGAGCCTGTGACCAGATCGCGGCCTGTTTTGCCGATCAGTCTGCCTATGTTTTCAGCCAGGTGATAGATCTTTGCGGTCTCTGCGTCCCCGGTCTCGATCGGCCAGCTTCCGCTGACCCAGATCCTCAAAGCAGCAACCCGCCGCTCGACCTCACGCAACAGGGAAGGCACCTCGTCGTAGTCGTCGATTTCCACAGCGACTAGACCATAGCGACGCAGGTCTTTGGACCACAATGCATGCTGGGCAGCTCGCGCGCGAAACTCGTCGTCGCTCTTGTAGTCGCTGCGCTTGGGCGGCCGCAGGATCGCGAAATGCTCCGGCGGGGCATCGGTAAAGCTCTCGCGAATGAGCGACAGCACATGTCGAACATTGGGGTCTGTCAGGCTCAGCCCAACAAACAGCAGCGACATGCTGCTCAGATGTGCCTGAAGAAGCGGCAGGAACTGACCGCGTTTGCTCCTGTAGAGCTCATAATCATCGGTGGAAATGACGATGTCGTCGAGCCGATCGATCGAGCCATGCATCTTGTAGAGTCGCACCGCGCCAGGCGTCGATTTGAGCGACAGGTCCTTGCCGCCCGAGACGGGGTCGATAGGCCGTCGAATAGCGGCAAAGGCTCGCTCGACCAGCCGGTCGTAATTAGTCGTCCAGATGTGCCGGATGGGAAGGCGTGCCAGGATCTCGAGTGCTTCAGGAACGGCATGTTCCTTCGCGATTTCTGCCTTGATAACGTTTCGCACGCCAGTTGACCCACCGCTTTCAAGAATATGCCACTGCGCCAGCGCGGCCAGATCCTGGATGTCGCTTGAGCTGATGCCCAGTTCCTCGCCGATGTCCTTGAGTAGCGACGTCCATGACGGATACCCAGCCGCGATCGAAACACCGGCGCCGACGAAAATCGCTCCGTTACCCTCGTGCAGCGCTGCCGGATATTCCTTGAGAAAACGCGCTCGTCCTGCTTTTGCAACCATCTCTATCGGCCCGCCGCCGTAGCGGCAGCCTCAATCCAACCGGATAAGCNNCGTGTCGGACCCAGGGTCGATTGTAGGTTTCAGCGCCGAACAAGACGACAGTGACCGATGTGCCCTGGAGTTGCGCTTCTATCCACTTCTCTATGCCGCCGGCGCGCTGCTTCACTTGCTCGAATTCTGCCTTGTCGTAAAATGGAGGAGCTTCTCCAGCCGCGCGGACAACCCAGGAATTGCGAACCTGGACGACCCTGTGGACATCGCGGTCATAGTGAAAGCTGAAAAATACTTTGCGCGCCATTTCTCCCCCCCAAGAAAATCCCTAAACAGATATTACACGTCGGCAGAAACACGCAATAGTTGCTTGTTGGAAATCAGGCTTGTTCATGGAAAACGCGGCCCTATTGACCGCTGGAGGCGCAAAAAGCATTGGATAGGCTGGCTTGTTCGCCGTTCTCTCTTCGCCGCCGCTGGATTGTGGAGACCAATCAGGTGCAGAATCTAGAAGCGAAAAGGATTCATTCGAAGGACAGGCGATGCGGCAGTGGTTCAACAGAATTAGAAAGGCCATTGGTGCTGCCTCGAATGATGCTGAGGTCAAGCCTGAAGGGCGCGCCGAAACAGCCGCACCCGAAAGCAGCTCCGACATAGATATCAGCCTGTCCGGAGACTCGCCCATACGCCTGCCGGAGCATGATCTGCTTGGCATCGATCCCTTTGCCAAGGCGATCGCGCGCAGCATAGCAGCGGCCGATGCAAGCGACGGCCTTGTCTATGCGATCAATGGCGCATGGGGTGCCGGAAAGAGCAGCGCGGTCAATCTTATCCTTCACCATCTTTCAGAGAGCGCCGCGGACGGAAAAATCGTGACGACCGTCTTTAACCCCTGGTGGTTTTCCGGCGCCGAGGCCCTGACGATCTCCTTCTTCCAGGAGCTTCGCGCAACAGTTGGGAAGTCTCTCGATGAAAAGGCGCGAGAGGCCATGGCAAGCCTGGGAAGCCGCTTGTCGTCGGCCGGCCCATTACTTGGCGGCCTTGCGTCTTTGATCGCAACCCCTGCGGCGGGGGCCGCGGTTACCGGGGGAGCGGCGCTCATCGAAAAACTGACTCGTATGGACAGTACCGTCGAGAAGGAACATCGCAAGCTCTCCGCCGCGCTGGCCGCCCAGAATACTCGATTCCTGATCATCCTTGACGATATCGACCGCCTCGGCACCGATGACGCGCTGCAGGTCTTCAAACTGATCAAATCGGTAGGGCGGCTTCCGAATGTCATCTATCTCCTCGCCTTTGACCGCCACCTGGCAGAAAAAATGGTAGCGGAGCGTTTTCCGGCAGAAGGCGCCAGCTATCTCGAGAAGGTCATTCAAGGCGCCTTCGATCTTCCTACGCCTGATCCTGATGATTTACGCCAGCAGCTGCTGTCGACTGTCGGCGATGTGATGGGAGCGCCACCGGCCGAAAAGATGCAACGTTTCTGGAACATGTTTCATGACGTCGTGGCCCCACTGATAAAGACGCCAAGAGACACGGTTCGGCTGTCCAACGTCATCAAGGTGTCCTGGCCGGCCGTCAGCGAAAATGTTGACAGGGCCGATTTCCTCGCAATCGAGGCTCTTAGAATTTTTCTGCCGGATATCCATCAGACTATTCGCACTCATGGTCACTTGCTGACCGGGCGGCGGCCTGACGCAAATTACGATCAGCAGCAGCTCAAGGCGGAGTATGACGTCCTCTTTCTTGATGGTTTGCCCGCGCGTCAACGGGAAGTTATGAAGATCGCACTGCGACGGCTGTTCCCACGACTGGATTCCATCTGGGGCAACATGTGGTATTCCGACGACGCACAGTGGACGCGCGATCGTCTAGTGTGTTCGTCACGCCACTTCACAACTTACTTTGCATTCGCTGTCACAAAAGACGGAATCACCGCTTCCGAAAGCGACACGCTGATCGCCCGCGCCGGCGAACCAGGAGCAACGGCGGCAGCGCTGCGGCAATTTTTGCGGCTGCCGCAGCGAAAAGGTGGTACCCGCGCCGCGCTCGCTCTGCAGGAACTGAGGGTGCGCGCACCTGATATCCCCGAAGCCCATATTCGCCCGTTTCTGATCGACATATTCTCGATCGCGGACGAACTGGAGGTGAAAGCGGACAATCGCCGCGGGGTTGGCGACTACGGTTCAAATGATACCCGCATCCACTGGCTACTGAACAGCCTGCTGCTGGATCGCTTCGACCTTGAAACCAGAACGTCCATCATTCGGGACGTCGCGCCGTCCGCCAGCCTTGGCTGGCTGATCAGTTTTTCGGGACGATGCATGTCGGTCAAGATCAAACGCGGCACAGAGAAGGATCGCGGATATGAAAACTTTGCCGATGATGAAACCGTTGATTGGCTCTTCGAGCTGTCGAGAGATCGCATCCGGATTGCAGCCGAGGACGGGTCTCTTCTGAAAGCCCCCGACCTTGAATCGGCACTCTACCGCTGGCGGGATCGTGCAACCCCGGAAGAGGTCCGGGCCTGGACTGATCGGCAGCTGGAAAAGGATGCCTTCGTCGCCGCGATGGCGAAAGACGTATTACGAGAGTCGTGGTCCTACGGCATGGGCGGCTTTGGCTCACTCGGAGATCGGGTTTCCAAGAAGCACGAATATGTGGACCTCAGTAGCTTGCTCCCCTTGTTGGATGTTGAGGCTTTTAAAGCAAGAGTTTCTGCCATACTGGCCCGGCCGGACCTCGATCCAACTGATCGCGAAACGCTCGAAAAATTTAACCGCGCACCTGAGGAGAACCGCGAAGGGCGTTTCTCGACCAGTTGAGCCATCGGAAATCGCTCCGCTTAGCGAGCGGTTTGAGCCTCAACCATCTGCGCATCGTGGCATCGCAGCGTTTAACACTGCAGTCTCGAAGGTGGCGTTAGCTAGGGTCGTTCCACTGATTGGCGCCGATTTCACCAGGTGATGTGCAGAACGCCTGCCAACCTCATAACTGGGCTTGCGCCGAGAATATTGAGCGAATCCGATAGCTTATAAAATAGAGGGACGTGCCGACGGTTCACATCCCTTCAAGGCGCAGGATCTGGACTGGCCACCCGCTGCGCGCGTTATTGCGGCGCCAAGTGCTCGATCCAGCTGTGTGCCTTCCTCAACCCTGGTTGAACCGCGCGATGAACTGGTCAAAGCGCTCGCTGACGCCGCCTCGGAACAGCTCCTGTGGCAAGCCTTCAGCATTGATCCGACCTTGTTCGAGAAAAACGATCCGGCTCGATACGTCCCGGGCAAACGCCATTTCGTGGGTTACGATCAGCATCGTCCGTCCCTCAGCCGCCAGGTCGCGCATTACTTTCAACACCTCCCCGACAAGCTCGGGATCAAGTGCGGAGGTAGGCTCGTCGAAGAGAAGGACCCGGGGCTTCATGACCAGGGCGCGGGCGATGGCCGCTCTCTGCTGCTGCCCACCCGATAGCNNGGTCCATCAGGCCGACGCGTTTCAGCATCGCCTCGGCCTCGTCGCGCACCTGGCCGCGGCTGCGGCGTTGCACATGCACGGGCGCCTCCATCAGATTTTCGAGCACCGTCATATGGCTCCACAGGCAGAAATTCTGAAACACCATCGCCACCTGGGTTCGCAGGCGATCCACCTGCTTCCGGTCGCCGATACGAAGGTTGCTTCCGCTTGGTCGCAGATCGACCTCTTCGCCGAAGATTTGTAGCCGGCCAGCCGAAGGAAGCTCCAGAAGGTTGAGGCAGCGCAGGAACGTTGACTTGCCTGAACCGGATGCGCCAAGGATGGAAACGACTTCACCGTCATGGGCGCGGAAGTCGATACCCTTCAGCACCTCGACCGTGCCGTAGCGCTTGTGGAGATCATCGACCGCAATGGCGGGAACCGCGGCGGCATTGTCG
>DBUL01000191.1:33728-36988 GCA_002307905.1 Rhizobiaceae bacterium UBA1291 | reverse complement strand
ATTTCAAACACGCGGTAGGTCGAGGAAATCAGCTTGTGCGCGATACCGGTGAGCTCGGTCAGGGTGATGATGCTGGCCAGCGAGGTCGCCTTGATCATCAGGATCGCCTCGCTGCCATAGACAGCCAGGCCCTGGCGTAGCGCGATGGGCCAGACGATGCGGCGGCGTAGCAGGAACCCCGACATGCCGCAGGCCCGTCCGGCTTCAATCTCGTGAGGCGGCACGGCCTGGATCGCGCCGCGAATGATCTCGGCGGTATAGGCAGAGGTATTGAGGGCGAGGGCGAGAATAGCGCACCAGTAGGGTTCGCGCAGGAAGGGCCAGAGGGCGGAATGTCGCAGCGGGGCAATCTGACCCAGGCCGTAGTAGATCAGGANNGCGCGACATGCCCATGGCCTTGGCCGCTTCGATCTCACCGTTAGGCGTGGCCTTGAGGCTGCCGGCAACGATCTCGGCGGTGTAGGCACTGGTGTTGATGGCGAAGGCCAGGCACGCGCAGAAGGTCGCGCTGGACAGCAAGGGCCAGAACACGCTGGCCCGCACGGCTTCGAACTGGGCCAGGCCGTAGTAGATCAGGAAGATCTGCAGCAGGAGAGGGGTGCCGCGAAACAGCTCCACGTGGGCTTTCGCGATCCACCGCAGCGGCCCGAATGCGCTGCCGGCGGCGGCGGAGACGAATACGGCCAGTACGAAGCCGATCGAGAGGGACAACGCCGCCAGTTGAAGCGTAAGCGGCAAGCCCGACAAGAGTTGACCGAGCACGTCCGTTAGAAAGGGCCAGTCCAACATCAGCGTCTCCAGGGTTTGGCGAGATGGTTTTCCATCCGGCCCAGGACGGCGCCTGTCATGCGCCCGATGATCAGGAACATTGCAGCCGCAACGGCGTAGAACAGGAGGGGTTGGCGGGTTGACCCCGCAGCGGTGCCGGCCTGGCGCAACAGTTCCGTCAGCCCGATGACGGACAGGAGGGACGTTTCCTTGAGTGCCGACTGCCAGATGTTGCCGAGTGCAGGCAGGGCAAAACGGAGTGTCTGAGGGGCAATGATCCGGCGCAGCAGCAGGAATTTCGACATGCCGCACGAAGCGCCTGCTTCGATCTGGCCCCGATCCAGCCGAAGGTATGCGGATCGGTAGGCTTCCGTCTGATAGGCGCCGGAGACAATGCCCACCGCAAGCACGCCGATAACAAAGGAGGGAAGGGAGTAGAAGCCGGTAAAGCCCCCGGTGTTCATGAGCTTGGTCAGAACGACACTTCCGCCAAAATAAAACAGGTAGACCACCAGGATTTCCGGAACTCCGCGGAAAATCGTGGTGTAGGCTTGGCCGATCAGGCGCAGGACAGGCGAACGAGCCAGCTTGAGGGACGCGCCGCCCATCCCGAAGACGCTTCCCAGAAGAAAGCCGCAGAGGGCGGCAGCAATCGTGATACCGGCGGCCTGGAGCAGCGGCAGTCCCCAGCCTTGTGGTCCGAATCCCAGTAGGCTGAATATGCCCGGTGTCATGGGGAAGCCTCATCTTTGCGCGACTGTTGGGGCGGCAGGCGATCGACCGCGAAAGGTGCCAGCCTCGGGTCTAGGTCTCCCGAGGCAAGCGACTGTGCGACAGCTTCCCCCACGGCGGGTGCAAGCTGAAAACCGTGGCCGCAGAACCCGAAGACATGCCAGAGGCCGGCATGTCGGCGGCTAGGGCCGATGAACGGTATGCCGTCGGGGGTGGCGCCTTCGAGGCCGGTCCAGGTTCGGACAACAGGCACGCCGGCCAAGACTGGAAAGGCGGCAACCGTGGCCGCTGCGCTCGATGCCATACGATCCATGATCGTGAATGACGTATCCTCGTTTAGGCAGGGCTTACCCAAGATGCCGCCACCGATGACCAGCGAGCCAACGGCGCTCTGCTTGAACGAGAGCGGCTTGTCGATCCCGATCACCACGGGGGCAATGAACGGCTTAACACGCGCCGTCACCATCATCGAAAGCGCCGTGACCTTGATTGGCAGGGTTTCGCCCAGGCGCGCCGCGACGTCCGATCCCCAGGCACCCGCGCAGTTGATTACCCAATCCGCCTCGATCCTGCCCGCATCCGTATCGGCCCGCCACCCGCCCGCAGGCCTGGGAGCGAGATCGTGTAGCGTGCATCCTTCGAGGACCCGCACCCTGGCAGCCTCCGCCGCCTTGCGGAAAGCGCGCGCAGCGTTGGCGGGGTTTGCATGGCCGTCACGCCGCGAAATCAGGCCTCCGAGTGCCGAGCTGGCAAGACCTGGCAGGAGGCGATGGAGCTCGGCGGGCGCAATCAGCTCTTCGGATTGGATGCCCCGGCGGCGCATATCCTGAGACCGTGCCTCGCACCATTGCAGCTCGGCCGTATCCATCGCCAGCGCGATCTGTGACGTTTCGAGCCGGACCTCGCAGGCTTCGGCTGCGGCATCTCCCACGAAGTCTGCAAGATTGGCCCACATGTCCATGGCGCGTAGTGACAGGGGGTATTCGCGGACATCGCGCATGAGGGAGCGAAGGCCGCCAGCGTTGACACCCGAGGCATGCCGCCCGGCCAGGTTCTTCTCAACGACGGTCACTTGCCAGCCGGCGCGGGCGAGGAACAAGGCGATCGAGCATCCCTGCAACCCGCCGCCAATGATGAGGACATCGCTGCCGGCCTTACGCATGGGCGTCATCTCCGACGATGGTTTGAGGCTTGTCGTCGAGGGATTCGATTTGTGCCAGATCCGGGTCCAGACCCGTCATGTTGGCGAGCGCGCCGAGGGGCAGGGGGCTTACCGGAGGCCTCGCACGGAAGGGAGAGGGAGGCGCGAGCTTGTCGGGATCTGCTTCCATAAGAAGCCGGGCCAGCGTGGCCGCGCAGCTTCGGCCCTGACAGGCGCCCATGCCACAGCGCAGGGTGCCGCGGATCAGGTTCATGTCCCTTGCGCCGTCCATGATCGTCGCGCGCAGCGCGCCTGCCGTAATCTCTTCGCAGCGACAGACGATGGTTGCGTCATCGGGCAATTGTGCGGTCAGGCCAAGCGGAAACGCCGCATCGAGGAAGGGGCGCGCCGCGAGGGCGCGCTGGACGTCGATGCCCGTCCGACCGGCGGCCGGCTTGCCGGCGGCATGGCCCAGTTCGGCGAGGATGGCTCCAGCCGCATGACGTCCGTGAGCAATTGCCGCGTCGCCGCCGCCGATCCGGCGCGCATCGCCCGTGATGCGGATTCTGCAAGGTCCCGTGGTCAGTGCAGGGCCGGGCGCCACTTCGGCCCGCCCATC
>DBUL01000191.1:29338-33675 GCA_002307905.1 Rhizobiaceae bacterium UBA1291 | reverse complement strand
TGCCAGCTTGCATCGTCTTGTTTCCATTCGAGGGCAAGCCCGGCGGCGTGCGCCAGATCCGTCGACGGCACGATACCGTCATGAACGACGAGGAGATCGCAGGGCAGGTCGATTGTTCTGCCAGTGACAGTCATGCGGACGGACTCGATGCGGTTGAGACCCTTTGCTTCAAGCCCGGAGTAACCGGTNNCACCAGCCAGGCGCAATCGGGCAAGCCAGCCCAGACCCTTGAGGAGTGCTGGAACGCCTGTCGGATGAAGTCTTTTGAGGGCGGTAAACTTGTCTTTCAACCGATCCGTGCGTGCGATCAATGCCGGCCGCACACCAAGGCGCCGCAACTGATCGGCGAGTAGGAAGATCAGAGGTCCGGTTCCGGCCAAGACTATCCTGCCTTCCGGCTTGAGGCGCCCCGCCTTCAGCAATGTCTGAACCGCTCCGGCGGTCATTACGCCGGGTAGCGTCCACCCCGGAAACGGCGTCGGACGTTCCATCGCGCCGCTGGCGAGTATGACGTGCGGCGCGCGCAAATATCCGGCCGCGTCGCCTTTCAGCCAGCCGACCGTACCGTCTGCACGCAAGTCCCAGACCGTGGTGTCCGGCCGATAGTCGATACCGGGTGTGGTTCGGAATCGCTCGATCAGGGTGAGGCCGGCCTTGTAGGTCGGCCCGAGAGCGGACAGAAGGCTCTCCGTCTGAGGGATTGCCTGCATGTTGGCTTCAAGGGCGCGAAAGATCTGCCCGCCGGGCGCGGCCTGCATGTCGAGCACAATCACGCGATATCCGGCGCAGCCCAGTTCGATCGCGGAAGACATTCCGGCCGGGCCTGCTCCGATAATGATGGCGTCAGCATCAGGTGCAAGCGTCATTGCAAATCCACTCCGGGAATGGTCGCAGATCCATCCTGGGTGCGAAGCTTCATGCCGTTCTCGACCTGGGACAGGCATGCCTGACGGCTTCCGATGCCGTCGATCTCGATCAGACAATCGAAGCAGTGTCCGATCATGCAATAGGGCAATCGTCTGGCGCCACTGACCGGTGTCGTGCGGAAGTGGGTAACGCCAGCCCGCAACAGGCATGCTGCGATGCTTTCACCCGCCCGTGCCGGGATGGCTCGGCCATCCAGATAAATAGTAATCGTAACCTCGGCGGACCCGACGGGCTCAAACATGGCGGCACCTGTGCAATCGTTGAAGCATGTGCTTCGACGCGTTTGTCGCGTGGCGGCAATCCCCTCCCTGGGGAGGAGGGGATGACGTGCGTTACTCGTGGATCGAAATATCCACGCCGAACCACTTTTCAGTCAGGGCCTTGTTGGTCCCGTCCTTGTTGATGTCCGTGATAGCGGCATCAAAGGCCGCCCGAAGAGCTTCGTCACCCGGCCGCAAGGCGACATTGGTCGTGCCCAGCCCGAGAACACCGCCAGCGAAGGTGGGGCCGGTAAAGACCAGCGTACCCGTCGGGTTGGCATCGATCACCGCCTTGAACGCCGTCACGTTTGCTACAGCGAGGTCGAGACGCCCGGCGGTCAGCTCCAGACCGAGCTGTTCGAAGGAGGGATATTCCCGGATATCCACGCCCTTGAAATATTCATCCACAAAGGTCGCCGCGGTGGAACCTGTCTGGACACCGATAATCTTGCCGGAGAGTTTTTGCTTTATGGCTGCCAGAGCCGCCTCGGCCTCCTTCGGGCCCGTCGCAAGATCAAATGCCTGACCCGGATCCGGAAGATCCTTGAGCGCATTGTCACCGGAGGTCAGGAAGCCATTGGGCGCCCTGGCGTAGGGCTTGGAGAAGCCGATGACTTTCTTGCGTTCTTCGGTGACACCCATGGATGCGATGATGGCGTCGTATTTGCCGACCGTCAGGCCCGGGATGATGCCGTTCCATTCCTGGGCGATGAGATCGCATTTGATCTTCATGCGCTCACAGAGGGCTTTCGTCAGTTCGATTTCATAGCCCCCGAGGGACCCATCGGCATTGCTGAAATTCCATGGAGGATAGGCGCCCTCAGTCGCAACGGTGATGTGATCCGGCAGGTCCTGAGCGATTGCCGCGCCCACAAGAAGGGGCGTCAGGGCAAGGGTAAGCAGCATACGGCGTCTGAGCATATCTTCGTTCCCTTTGTGTTTATTGGCTCGGGCTTTGCGTAACCCGTGAGGCAAATATGACACTACGTGGAGCATGTTTGGATACGGTATCTGATTGACCTCAGACTAAGTTGAACTTATGCATGTGCGCATGCGTACAACGATGATCCCCTCGCTGAACTGGCTCCGCGTGTTCGAGGCTGCTGCGCGGCACCAGAGCTTTGCCCGCGCCGGAAAGGAACTCAACATGTCTGCTGCGGCCGTCAGCCAGCAGGTTCTGGCGCTGGAGACGCATCTCGGGCGCCCGCTGTTCGAACGTGCGGCCAACCGGATCAACCTGACTGCAGAGGGAAGCGACTTCCTCCCGACGGTCCAGGTGTCCCTGGGGGCGATCGAAAGCAAAGCGGAGTCGCTCTTTGCGCGGCAACGGATTGAACGGGTCACCCTGCTTGCGAGCCAGTTGATGGCGATGAGCTGGCTGCCGCGCGTGCTGGCGGACTTTGAAACGGCGAACCCGACGATCCGCATCGACCTCCTGATGGAGGGAACCCAGCGCAAGACGGAGCCGGACCTCACGATCCGGTTCGGCGAGGAGCCGCATCTCGTGCGCCATCCAACCTGGTTGATGGGCATGTCCCATGTCGTCATGTGCCGGAAAGAGGATATCGCCCGCATCGGCAGCGTGGAGGATCTGTTGTCGTTTCGTCTCTATGATGTGGCGTCACACGCCATTGGCTGGACAGCGCTTCTCAATCACAATTTCGGTCCCCAGCCAGGTCGCCACCTCAAACTCGAGACCGTTGACACCACCCCCTTGTCATTGATGATGGTCAGTCAGGGCCTTGGTCTTGCGATCGGTCACCTTCCGGTGTGTGGTCCGATTGCCGCTTCCCTTGGCCTCGTCGTTTGCCCGTTCGTTCCTAGAACGCCTGGTCCGGGAAACTACTATCTTGAACAGCCTCAAGACCGGCCGCAGCGTCCTTCCGTTGGCCGATTGGAACGAGCCCTTCAGGAAGCGGCACATTCGTCGATGCGAATGAGCTAAGTTCGGGTGACGGCGGGTTGGGAGCTCGATTCCATTCATGGCGCCTGGGTTTGATGGGGCGGCCCAGTGGTCCGAAATCAAATCGTGTCAGGGCAGATGACGGCGGTGAGTTATTCCGGCATTATCCTTTACCATGTTCCGCCCATCCACGCTCTCCCCCTTTGTGTATTTGTCTCCGGCTCTTCATCAGGATGAACTGGCAGCTAGCCCACTTGCCACCAATGGCATGAAACTTCTCCGTTCTGTCGAGCAAAACGGCGGCATTCCGCTGACGCAATCCTTGGGCGCTTTCCATAGGAAATGCGTCGAATGGGCCGCACATGAATTCCAGTGGCCGGGGTATGAACCGGAAATCCTCTATTTGGTGAATAAGGTTCTCAACGAACCGGATTTCCCTCCGCTCTCCATCCTGCATTGGGCGCTGCAGGACCTTCGTCTCATCCGCCACTATAAAGGTAGGGCACTGCTCACGAAGCGCGGCAGGTCGATCCTCGGCAATCACGGGGAGCTTCAGGCTGTTCTCGCAGAATGGATGCTGGCTGCTCCACTGCAGGACGCCCTTTCCCCAGAAGCTGCCGCGCTGTTCTGGGATCTTAGGCATATGCTGGGCATCGTCTCGACCCGGTTGGGCGACTGGGTCACGCTTAGCGATTATACTGAATGGGCACTCCCGGTGGAGATTTTCCCGGCGAGGGGACCGCTCGGCCCCCGACACGAGGCAGGCTGGTTCATCGCACATAATCTCGTTCGCCCGCTGACCTGGCTAGGCGTACTGGAAAGCTCGCCGCAGACCGTGCCAGCCATGTCGATGATGGACAGGCAATTTCGCAAGACGGTGTTGTTCGATAAATTCTTCANNCTTCAGGATCGGCCTTCCGATCGGGATCGAGGCTGTTATCCTCCACTGATAAGACCAAGGACCCGCGCCGTGGCTCTTGCGTAGCGGGCACTCTGACGTCCACGACAGCGCATCTGTCGTCGCACGACAGATGCTCGGCCAACAGCACATTCTGCGGTTTGCAAATCGCCGCGCCGGACGACGCAGCACCTGGCATTGATAGCGCCAACCAACAGACCCTGTGCCTGGTGGATGCTGCAAATCTGGTTCATCGCGGGCGGGCTTGGGATCTCTTTGCCGTCAATTCTGGTCATGGAGGCAAGGTGGGGGCTCTGGAATGTGAGAAGCGGCCCCGCGCGCCGGGGGT
>DBUL01000191.1:10973-29261 GCA_002307905.1 Rhizobiaceae bacterium UBA1291 | reverse complement strand
GCTGGTATGCCCTTTCCTGTTTTGGACGCTGCTGCCCATCGACCCAAGAGTGGCCACTGCGTGAAACTTCGCGATTGTATGCTTTGGTCACCAGGTTGACTGAAATCGCGCCTCCACCAACAAGGTTGATCTGCCGATCGTGCCGTGTTTTGAAGGGGGCACATTGGCGGGGCGGGGCTTTGACCACAGGAATGGCAGAACAATTCGACATGTTTTCGGGCGAGGTTGCCCGTGACCGGGTGGTCCCGCGGGACACTTCCAAAACACTCAAGCCCGGACAGCATGCCGTCGCCATGAGTGAAGAGGACATGGTCCGACATCTCTTGGAGACGGGCCGTTACCGCATCCTCACGAAACTCGTGCCGCGCGCGATCGCACCATTCCGGCGTCCGGAATACCCCCTCAACGGCATCATTCTCGACACCGAGACCACGGGCCTCAATGCTCGCAAGGATGAGATCATCGAAATTGGCGTGATCGCTTTTACCTTCGACGCGACAGGAAGCATTGGTGACGTGACCGGCATCTATGGTGGGCTTCAACAGCCGAGCGTTTCCATTCCCACTGAGATCACCAGGCTCACCGGTATCACCGACGACATGGTCGCCGGGCAAGCGATCGACATGGCGGCGCTGGAGGCGCTGATCGAGCCAGCGGATCTGGTGATCGCCCACAATGCCGGCTTCGACCGGCCATTCTGCGAGGCGTTTTCCCATCTGTTTTCTGGCAAGGCCTGGGCCTGCTCCAACTTCGAGATCGACTGGTCGTCGCGTGGCTATGAAGGGACCAAGCTCGGCTACCTGATCGGGCAGGCGGGCTACTTCCATGATGGTCATCGCGCGGTCGATGACTGTTTCGCGCTTTTGGAGGTCCTCGCCCGGGAAGTCGACGGATCGGCTTTCACCGCGTTCGCGGAACTCTACGAAGCAAGCCAGAGGTCGCGTGTCCGGATATTTGCTGAGAACAGCCCCTTCGACATGAAAGATCACCTGAAGGCGCGAGGCTATCGCTGGTCTGACGGAAGCGACGGCCGCCCGAAATCCTGGTGGATCGAGGTGGGCGAGGAAGCGCTCGATGATGAGCTCCGCTATCTCCGGGCCGAAATCTACCGCTATCCCGACGCAGATCCACCGATCAAACGCCTGACCGCCTTCGACCGCTTCCGGGCTTGATGTCATCCCCTTGAGCAGTCTTTAAGAAGACCCATGCTCTGGATGCATGGCGACCTGAACCCTTCTGCCTTATCGTTCGGCGGCCGAGAGCCCATATACCAATCATCGAAACGACGTTGGAACCGAAGCAAGGTTGCTGGCGTCAAGAGGCCTCGCGAAAGGGGATCATCATGAACATAGCACGCTCCTTCAACAACTGGCGCAAGTACCGTCAGATCGTTACCGAACTTGGCCGCATGAGCTCGCGCGAATTGCAGGACCTCGGTATCGATCGCGCCGACATCCGCAGCGTGGCCCGCCAGTCGGTCGCCCGCTAAGCGGCTCTTTCCAAGCTATCCCAACTGACACTACGCCCGCTGATGACGCGGGCGTTTTTGTATGTGCTCTCCCACCCCGGGACTTGGTTCGGGACTTCTGAACCCGCAAAATTGCCTTGCGTCCTTTGCATAGCTGCGCTGCAGCAAAGTCTGTTTCGTGTGCGGTGGAAACTGGTACCTTGGTATTCATCGAAGCGATGCACCTCCTCCCGCAGAGCTTCGATTTCAGACGGCCCACTCCTCCTCCCAAGGGACGTCTGTCGGAACAGCGGCACTCCTCCTCCCAGCCGTTGTTCGGTTCTTTTCGGAAAGCCTGCCGCACCTCCTCCCGCGGCAGGCTTTTTCGTTTCAGGACCGTCGCTTTAGAGCCCGAGAGCGAGCTGCGGTTCCTGCCCGCTCTCTTCGGTGTTGAGCGATGAAAGGGTGATCCCTAAGAGCCGGACCGGACGTTTGAACGGAAACACCGAGGCAAGCAGGGTCTCGGCGATTTCCAGGATCATGTCGATGTCCGAAACGGATTCCGCCACGGTCCTGCTGCGTGTCGCCTGACTGAAATCTGAATATTTGATTTTGACGGTGATCGTCTTTCCCGTGATGTCGTGCGCTTCGCAATAGCGCCAGAGCTTCTCGGCCAATGGTCGCAGCTCCGCTTTGGCCAGATTGAGATCGTCGATGTCCTCGACAAACGTGTCCTCCGCGCCAATCGATTTTCGAATGCGATCGGGTCTGACCCGGCGTTCATCGATCCCACGGGCAATGCCGTAGAAATACGGACCGGACTTGCCGAAATTCTGCTGAAGGAAGGCGAGGGATTTTGACTTGAGATCAAGCCCCGTCTCGATACCGTGCCGTTTCATCCGCTCGGCGGTGGCCGGCCCCACGCCATGGAATTTCTTGACGGGGAGGGCTTCGACAAAACCCGGGCCATTCTTCGGCGTGATGACGGCTTGGCCGTTTGGCTTGTTCAGGTCGCTCGCCATCTTGGCCAGAAACTTGTTGTAGGAGATACCGGCCGACGCATTGAGGCCAGTGACCGCCTTGATCTTCGCTCTGATCTCCAGCGCAATTGCGGTGGCGATCTCCATGCCCTTCAGGTTCTCGGTCACATCGAGATAGGCTTCGTCCAAGGACAGCGGTTCGATCAGCGGCGTGTATTCGGCAAAGATCTCCCGGATCTGCTGCGAGACCTGTCTGTAAACCTCGAAGCGCGGTGGGACGAAGATCAGATCCGGACATTTGCGCTTCGCGGTGACCGACGGCATGGCCGAATGCACCCCGAAGACACGGGCCTCGTAACTTGCGGCCGCCACAACGCCACGTGCCGCCGATCCACCGACGGCCAATGGCTTGCCGCGCAGCTCCGGGTTGTCTCGCTGCTCGACCGACGCATAAAATGCGTCCATGTCCACATGGATGATTTTGCGCACGGGTTGCACGCTTCCCATTCCGTCAGTTCCTAGACGGGAAACAGACATTTCGTGGACAGGCGTCTGACCGCCGTCGTCGTGCAGAGTGCTGGTGATCAAAGCAACAGACCTTCCTCGTCCGGCCTCGGTTTAGCCTGTGGCGGGACGATCACCAGCATGTTGCCCGGGAGCGGACGCTGTAGGTGGCGGGCTTCATCCCACGGTGCTGTCAGCCAGGTCTCGACTTCTTCAGGCGTGGTCAGGATGGAGGGCATGGCCTTTTGATGAATCGGCGAGACAATCTCGTTGGGCGAGGTCGTCAGAAATCCAAACAGTTCGTATTCCTGCTCGCCATCCCTGACTTTGCGCACGCCCTTCCATGGCGTCCAGAAGCCCGCGAAAAACATCAGCGGCCGATCTTCGTTGCCGGCAAACCAGGCGTTCGGCACACGCCCGCCCTCAATCTTGCTGGCTGGGTCCGGTTCGGCAAAAGAGGTGAACGGCACGACGCAGCGGCTGGTTGGGCCGAGCCAGCGCCGCCAGTGCGGCGAACTCACATTACGAATATTGGTGACGCCCGGATCGTAGTTTTTGACATAAGCCGGCGGCGACGGCATTCCCCAGGTCGCCCGGGCAATCTCTCGGCTCCCGTCCTCGGCGACGCGGACAATCGGTGCCTGATAGCCTGGATAAACATCGAACGAGGCTTCATTCCAGCCGGCTCGATCCCGGAAGGCCTTTGTAAATTGCAGAACCGCGTCGCGCGTGGTCGTCACATTATAAAGGTTACACATTGCCGTCCTCCCATCCAATGCGGGTCAAGGCGAAGTTTCCGACCCTTTCAGAACGCAATCAAGCTTTGAAAGCTCCAGCGATCACGTGGGCTTTTGCGGCTCAACAGCCACGCCCTCCTCCAGCAAACAGGGAAATCCCGTCCCGCATCTATCCTGCCCGTCAGAACAATGCATCTTATCGCAACTCATCGCCATGCGACGGCGCAGATCCACAAAACGCATGCTGGCGCCAAACTGTTTCACCAGCGCCTTGCGATCGAGCTCGCCCTGTTGCCCGCACGGTTTGCATTGGACGGTAATCACCGGTCCCTTGAAATCTCTGAGCGTCAGCAGGCCGGGCATATCTCTATTTTCTCATCTACGATATTTTTCGTCACATTCAGCATCGAATTGAATCTGCTTGATGAATCGATTGAGCGACAGCCGACTCGTGATGCTGGCTACAGTCCACCCGATGCTTGCCCGTTGACTCACCGCCGTTTAAAGAACAAAAACAGAACATACTAGCCTTTCGTGGCGATGCAAATGCACTCTTGAAGTCGGAACTCAATGCCAATCACTGCCGCCAACCCCGTCATTTCCGAGCTTCAGGACCGCATCCGGCGGCTTGAAGGGAGAGCTGCGCGCAAGGGCGAGGTGTTGTCGTTCGGAATAGCCGAGATCGACGCAAAGCTTCCCGGCGGTGGGCTGGCCCGCGGCGCCTTGCATGAGGTGGCCGGCGGTGGCGCCGATGCTGTGCATGGCGCGGCCGCCGCCCTGTTTGTCGCCGGGATTGTCGCACGCACGAAAGGGGACGTCCTCTGGTGCCTGACACGGCCGGATCTGTTTGCGCCGGCATTGGCACAGGCGGGCCTCCATCATGATCGGGTGATCTATGTCGAGGCCGACCGGGAAGAGGATGTGCTCACGAATTTCGAGGAGGGTTTGCGTTTCGGCGGGCTTGGCGCCGTCGTTGCTGAGCTCGTACGTCTGCCCATGACCGCCTCACGGCGGCTGCAGCTGGCCGCCGAAGCCTCNNATTTTGGGCAGCCGACGGCCGCCACGACACGCTGGCGCATCAGCGTTTTGCCTTCCGAACCGCTTCCCGTGCCGGGCATCGGCCGGGCGCGGTGGCTGGCTGAATTGATCAGAGCAAGAGCGGGAGAAGCCGCGGAATTTGAAATAGGTGCCTGCGATGCCACGGGTCGTATCAGTCTTTCTCCCCACGCTCGCGACGGACAGGATCAGGCGCGCCGATCCTGGAATTTCGGCTGAGACACCGGTGGTGGTCGTCGCGCGCAGTGGATCGAAACGCACCGTGGCCGCAATTGACGCTGCGGCCTTCAAGGCCGGCATTCGCATCGGCATGCCCGCCGCCAAAGCCCAGGCGATGATATCCGGCCTGCATCTGGTCGATGCCGACCCGAACGGCGATGCCGCGGCGGTCGAGCGTCTGGCGCTGTGGATGCTGCGCCAATATAGTCCGGTGGTGGCAATGGACGGTCCGGACGGCATTGTCATGGACACCGAGGGCGCCGACCATCTGCGCGGCGGCGAGTTGGCGATGCTCACTGGCCTTGTCAACGCCCTGAGAGGTCGTGGTCTTCAGGCCCGCGGCGCCATCGCCGACACCTGGGGCAGCGCCCACGCGATCGCCCGCGCCACGCGGCGCGAGGTCATCATCGTGCCGGTTGGAGAAGCGGCCAAGGCCGTCGTCAACCTGCCGATTTCCAGCCTTCGTCTGCCTTCCGACATCGTCAGCGGTCTGACCGTACTTGGGTTCCGAACCGTCGGCGAAGTCTCAGCAACGCCGCGGGCGCCTTTGACGTTGCGTTTCGGGCCAGAGGTGGGGCGCAGGCTCGATCAGATGTTCGGACGCCTTGCTGAACCGATCGATCCCATTCGCACAGCGGACCTGATCGAGGTGGCCCGATCCTTTTCAGAGCCGATCGGGGCTGCCGAGACCATCGCCAAATATGTCGGCAAGCTGGTGGTCGAACTCTGCGCCGCGTTGGAGACGCGCGGGCAGGGCGTTCGTCGGGCCGATCTGGTTATCTACCGCGTCGACAACACTTTGCAGTCTCTGCGTGCCGGAACGGCCAAGCCGGTGCGCGATATCGAGCGTCTGACAAAACTTCTCTGTTCCAGCATCGAGAAGATAGATCCCGGTTTCGGCATCGAGAAACTGTCTCTTGCCGCGACGATGATCGAGCCATTCGAGGAAAAGCAGTCCATCTCCTCGCTTGTCGAAGAAACCGTCGTCGACGTCACGCCGCTGCTCGACAGTTTTGGAAATCGCGGCCAGCGCATGTACCGACTGGCGCCTGTCGAAAGCGACGTTCCCGAGCGCAATGTCGGGCGCGTCTCCCCCGTTTCCGAAAAGCTGGGTCACGCCTGGCCGACCCGCTGGCCCCGGCCGAGCCGGATGCTGGCGCACCCGGAACGGATCGAGGTGATTGCGCTCACGCCCGACCATCCGCCGGCCTCCATGACCTGGCGCGGCAAACGCCGGCGCATCAGGCGCGGCGATGGGCCAGAACGGGTATTCGGCGAGTGGTGGGTCCGTTCCTCCGAGATGGAGGCGGTCAGGGACTACTATGCGGTCGAGGACGAGGACGGCAATCGCTTCTGGGTCTATCGCTCCGGCGACGGTGTAGATCCCGCGACCGGAACGGCCAAATGGTTCCTGCACGGGATCTATGGCTGATGCGCTACGGCGAACTCCAGGTCACCAGTCATTTCTCCTTCCTGCGTGGCGCCTCAGGCTGCGATGAGCTGTTCACGACTGCCAAAGCCCTCGGCATCGAGGCGCTTGGCATTGTCGATCGCAACAGCCTTGCCGGCATCGTGCGTGCCTGGGAAGCGGCCAAGGAAACCGGTGTCCGGCTGGTTGTCGGCTGCAGGCTCGATCTGGCGGACGGCATGTCGATCCTGGTCTATCCGACGGAAAGGGCTGCCTATTCCAGGCTGTGCCGGCTTTTGTCCCTTGGCAAGGAGCGGGGCGGCAAGGGTAAATGCATCCTCGATCTGACGGATGTGGCCCTTTATGCAGAGGGCCTGCTAGCCGTCCTGGTTCCCGACGAGGCCGATGACGCATGCGCCGTCCAGCTGCGCAAGGTGAAGGAGATATTTGGCGACCGCGCTTACATGGCGCTGGCGCTGCGACGGCGGCCCAACGACCAATTGCGCCTGCACGAGCTCAACACTCTGGCGATCCGGCACAAGGTACGGCCTGTCGTCACCAATGACGTGCTGTTTCACGAGCCGGGCAGGCGGCAATTGCAGGATGTCGTCACCTGCATTCGCCATCGCACCACCATCGATCAGGCCGGTTTCTTGCGCGAACGGCACGCCGATCGTTTTTTGAAGGCGCCGGAGGAAATGCACCGGCTGTTCGGCCGTTACCCGGAAGCGCTCGCCCGCACCCGCGAAATCGTCGATCGCTGCCGCTTCGACATGAGCGAGCTCACATACCAATATCCCGAGGAAGCGATCGTCCCCGGACTGACGGCACAGCAGACACTGGAGAAATTCACCTGGGAGGGCGTGCGCGATCGCTATCCCGAGGGGGTGCCGGATGACGTGGTGAAGACCCTCAATCACGAACTCGACCTGATCCGCAAACTCGACTACGCGCCTTACTTTCTGACGGTCTATAGCATCGTCCGCTACGCGCGATCTCAGGATATCCTCTGCCAGGGTCGTGGGAGTGCCGCCAATTCCGCCGTTTGTTATGTGCTGGGGATTACCGCGATCGATCCGGCTGCAAACGATCTGCTGTTCGAGCGCTTTATCTCAGCTGAGCGAAACGAGCCGCCTGACATCGACGTCGACTTCGAACATGCCAGACGCGAAGAGGTGATCCAGTGGATCTACAAGACCTATGGTCGGCAGAAAGCTGCCCTTTGCGCGACCGTGACCCGCTACCGCGCCAAGGGTGCG
The DNA here is from genome assembly GCA_002307905.1 of Rhizobiaceae bacterium UBA1291. Classification (GTDB taxonomy): domain Bacteria; phylum Pseudomonadota; class Alphaproteobacteria; order Rhizobiales; family Rhizobiaceae; genus Allorhizobium. Next base: position 21,651 of record DBUL01000191.1, on the reverse strand, counting down.
CTTCGCGATGTCGGAAAGGTGCTCGCCCTGCCCGAAGACATGATCACGGCGCTGTCGGCCGGTGTCTGGGGCTGGAGCAAGGAGGGCGTCGGCGAAAAGCAGGTCAACGAGATGAACATGAACATGTCCGACCGCCGCCTGCGGCTGACATTGGAGCTGGCGCAGCAGTTGATGGGCGCGCCCCGTCATCTCGGCCAGCATCCGGGCGGCTTCGTCTTGACCAATGACCGGCTCGACGAACTCGTGCCGATCGAGCAGGCGAGGATGGAGGATCGGCAAACGATTGAGTGGGACAAGGACGATATCGAGGCGTTGAAGTTCATGAAGGTCGATGTGCTGGCCTTGGGAATGCTGACCTGCATGGCCAAGGGCTTTGCATTGCTGGAAGAGTACAAGGCAGTGAAGCTTGATCTCGCCACCATCGAGCAGGAAGACCCGGCGACCTATGCGATGATCCGCAAGGCCGACACGCTCGGCACCTTCCAGATCGAATCCCGTGCCCAGATGTCGATGCTGCCACGGCTGAAGCCCCAGACCTATTATGACCTGGTCATCCAGGTGGCGATCGTTCGCCCCGGTCCGATCCAGGGCGACATGGTGCATCCGTATCTCAGAAGGCGCGAAGGCAAGGAAGCGGTCGTCTATCCGAAGCCGGAACTGGAGGCCGTGCTTGGCAAGACGCTGGGCGTGCCGTTGTTTCAGGAGAGCGCCATGAAAGTCGCGATCGTCTGTGCCGGTTTTACCGCCGGCGAGGCCGATGCGCTCAGACGCTCGATGGCGACGTTCAAGTTCACCGGCGGGGTCAGCAAGTTCAAGGACAAACTGGTCCAGGGGATGGTGAAGAATGGCTACACCGAGGAATTCGCCGAGAAGACCTTCTCGCAGCTCGAGGGCTTTGGCTCCTATGGCTTTCCCGAAAGCCATGCCGCTTCCTTTGCGCTCATCGCCTACGCCTCCTCCTATATGAAATGCCATTATCCCGATGTCTTCTGTGCCGCCCTCATCAATGCGCAACCGATGGGATTTTACGCACCGGCTCAGATCGTCACCGATGCCCGAGCCCATGGGGTCGCGATCCTGCCGGTCTGCATCAATCGTTCGCGGTGGGATTGCACGCTGGAAGAGATCGAGGGGACCGACCGCCATGCCGTGCGTCTCGGGATGCGCCTGGTCAGGGGGCTGCCTGAGCAGGATGCGGCAAAAATCGCGGTGGCGCGGGGTGACGAGCCCTTCTCTTCCATCGATGACATGTGGCGGCGCGCCGGCGTGTCGTCGGCCTCGTTGGTTAAGCTCGCCGAAGCCGATGCNNTGAAAGGCGCGATGCGCTCTGGGCGATCAAGGCCTTGCGCGACGAGCCACTCCCTTTGTTTGCCGCGGCGGCCGATCGCGAGCGGGCGGTGATTGCCGAACAGCAGGAACCGGACGTAGCGCTTCGGCAGATGACCGAAGGCGCCAATGTCGTCGAGGACTATGGTCATACCGGTGTGACACTGCGTGCCCATCCGGTCAGCTTCCTGCGCGAGGATCTCGCCCGCCGAAATATCGTCACCTGCGCCGAGGCAACCTCGGCGCGCGACGGTCGCTGGCTGATGACCGCCGGCCTTGTTCTCGTCCGTCAGAAGCCGGGTAGCGCCAAAGGCGTCATGTTCATGACTATTGAGGATGAGACGGGTGTTGCCAATATCGTCGTCTGGCCGAGCCTCTTTGAAAAACAGCGTCGTGTCGTGCTCGGATCGGCAATGATGGCGATCAACGGCAAGATCCAGCGGGAAGGGGGCGTCGTGCATCNNAAGCCTTGGCGAGCGGGACACCTTCCGGCTGCCTTCAGGGCGGGGCGACGAGTTCGCCCACGGAGCGCCCGGCAGCCCGGATAGCCGTCAGCGGCCGTCGGTGGGTGTGAAACCGCGGGATTTGTTCGTGCCCGATTTGCACATCGATACGTTGAAGGTGAAGAGCCGGAATTTTCAGTAAAACACCTCTGAACGGTCATTTGGCTTTTGTGCCTAAGATGGACAATGCCTTTGCGGCAAATTCCGGCGCAACCCCTGACAGCCTTTCCATCAATTCCACGACGGACAATGTTGGTCGACGATAGCCTGCGGCCTGTGCGACGAGCGCCTCCAGGAGCCTGTCCGCCCCCTTACTCAACAGGGAGACAAGAAAATCGTCGGGTNNTTCGATGTGACGATGATGCCAGCCCCGATCGCTGCAGCTGCTGCGGCCACGTGCCGATCCTTGGGGTGGTTCCGCATTGCCGGCTCCAGGGGCTCCCAGCCTTCGACATTCGCGTCGGGGAACGCCTCCTCCATAACGGTGCGCAATACCCCCGCTCTGGCGGGCTCCATTCCATAGTCGCTGATAAGGTTGCGCGTGACTTCGTCCAGGATTCGCGACGACCAATGCGCGCGATAGCAATCTGCCGCAGCCACGCGCAATAATGTGTCGCGCAGCATCATGGGGAATAGGACGTCGGCATCGAGGACGGCGATTGGCATAGGCACTCATCAAGATTCCCCCTGATCATTCGGGGATGTGGTTGCGTTTATAGCGTTTATGCGCCATATTACCGGCATGGCCATATCACATCGCACATCGTCAGACAAAAAGCCCTCGAAGACTTCGAAAGCCGTTCCTGCTCTCGAGCGGTCAGCTGCGGCCCGTGTCGCATCGCTGTTGGTTTCCCGTTCCGCAAAGCAGCATGGAACGTTTCAGGTAGTCAATGCCGATGGCGAACGCCTGGACCTGCCAGATGCGCTGACCGACATCATGTATCGGGCCGCGGAGCTTCTCGCAGACGGAAGANNCGACGAAGAGATGCTGTCAACGCAGGCGGCGGCCGATATTCTCAACGTATCGAGGCAATATCTCGTGCGTTTGGTCGATACCGGCGAGCTTGCTGGTGAAAAAGTGGGAAGTCACCGACGTTTGAGAGCCGTGGATGTCGCAGCGTTCAAGGCTGTGCGTGACGCCAAGCGAACATCGGCGCTGGATCGGTTGAGTTCATTGAGCGAAGACGCTGGCGGCTATGAGCTCGAAATCAAGCAGCGCTGAAGGACCTATATAGCGCGCCGGGCTTGAATGCGCGGGTGCGCCACTTGTTCAATGATCTCTCAGAAGGGAGCCGAGCGTCGACTTGCACGTTTTTGTTCCCTCATCGAATACGGTGGACCTGTCAAATCGTGTGTAGGCCGCCAGGGCGTAGCTAAACGCTTCCTCGTCCCATTCTTCAAAGATGCGCAACTCGTCGCTGCCCGGAATTAGGCCTGAATATGACTCAACATGCATTTGCTCTACCTGCATGAACTCATCGTTCTCGGATGTGATATAAAAATGCGTCGCATCCCTTAGTGTGGCTTTGTAGTGAATACGAGCCGCCAGTTCGCTGAATTGGGCGCCGCTAACAGCGGATCCGGAGAGCGCGTAAGGCCCTCCTGGGCCAGCGTGCATTTGAAGACCGCCGTCGCTAACAAATATCACCCCAAGCCGGCCGGCTCTGATCGCTACGGACTGTCCGAAAATGTTTGTCGAGAGGTCGAACTCTTGATCTCCTCCGGTATCGGCGACCTCGTAAAAATACAGTGAAAAAGGCAAGTTGCCGTGGAGGCATCGGAATGTGGTGGGTTTTCGCGCGCTTTGGAGTACGAAATGGCAGTGCTGCAGTTCCTCGATGAATTGCGCAGGAACCATCGGCCCGCTATCTGGTCGCTTGCGATCAAGTAAGAGGCCGGTCTCTTTCACGAGAAAGCCGATCAGGATTTTAGACAACCATCGGCCAAGGAGTAGTTTTTCGTCCTGAGTCTCTACTGTGCCACGCTCAATAATGGGCTGCACGGCGTTTTCAATCTGGGAGAGGAAACCGTTGTTGCAAGCTTCGCAACACGGAACAGTCAGATTTCGATACGGAATAAGTGTCCCATTCAGCAGGGTAAGACGCTCATTGAAGAGATTGAACTTATGCTGAAGCCATTTGGGGATCACGTGTTCGCCGGCGCCTGTGCTGGGGGGACCGCCGCACGCAAAGCACATTCTTTGTGAAATGCTGTTTTCCGACACGGCCCTTGCCGATAGCTCGAGTATTCTCATTTTTCTCGTTTTCGGTTGGGCTTTCAACGGTTCACGCCGGGCCTGACGATCATGGAAGAATCTCATTCGTCCCAACCCAGAATACCAAGCCACCGCTGCCTTGGACACCCGGCCATCAGGCTGCAAGCCAACGCGGACTCCGAAGGCCTGCCGGCTTCAGTCGCTTCCCTTGCGGACCGTTTCCACAATCAGGTAATTCTGAGGAAGCGCGTGGAGTAATTCAGCCCCAGGTTTCGTCAATTGAAGCCAGGATGTGTTGTTCCTAATCCTTGCACATAGGCGGGATTTTGCTTTCCTGAGTGTGGCGTCACCCTCTGGGACCGGGCTGTTGGCTGCGCTGAAGCCTTCAATTTAAAGTCTTCACCCTTCGGGCCGCCATCCCTGACGCGTACGTCGATCAGGGTCTGTCCAGCAACACGTAACGTAACATCAAGGTTCCCTTCCCAGTAGGCCGAAGCCGCGCAGTTCCATCCCTGAGTTAGAGCCGAACCGGCAGGTTGCTTGATCAGGAAGTGGCCGTGCAATTTAGCCCGAACGCAATCCGCTCCAACCATTGGCGTTGCCAACCCAGCTCTCTTGTCTGGCATCCCTAATCCAGTCCCGTCCTTGGGCAGTCAACCCGCAGGGGGTTCGCAGCTAATGCGACCTCTCTGGCTGCGCCGCCGAGGTGACCGCGGCCGGGTCCGGATCGAACGGGCGCCATCGAGCGGGGATTGGCCCCGCCAACGGATGGAGCCTCACATGTCGGATCTCAGCCTCGCACAGAACCACGCCTTCGATCTTGCCCGGACCCTGATGGTCCCGGTCACCCTCTTCGAGGTGGATGGAGAAATCGGCGTCATGCCTTCCGCCGAGTATGACGGCGACGAGGACGCCATCATCAACGAATATGACCCCTTTGCCTATGGATCGGCTCATTGAGCCGATCACCCCTTCGGGGGAGCGCGTGCCGCTTGCGCTGATGCGCGCGCAAGGGAGGCTTCGCCGCGAGCTTGTCCCGCAGATCTGCACATTGCGAACCGCGCCCTTGCGCGCTTCCATCTTCGCGGCCTGGGCGCTGACGGCCCAAATAGTCAGGAAAAATAAAGGAGGCAATATGGAAAAGAACGACATCAAGGAGCTGAGCACCCGGGTGGGCTGCGCAGCCGTGCTGGAGCATGAGGGCTTCGCGATAGACAGGAAAGAGAGCACGCGCCGGGCAGTCAAATTCCGGCGCGACGACGACATCATCATCGTAATACACGACGACAGGGGCTGGTTCGACGCTCGTTCGGATGCCAAGGGCGATGTTTTCGCGCTCGCAAGCTATCTCCATGGGATCGGTTTTGCTGAGGCTCTAGCGGTCGTCGGCGATCTTGTCGAATTTCAACCCACCGCGCCGACCTGGGAGAAACTTCTCCCACAAAAGCAGACGGTGGCTTCGATCGCTGAGCGCTGGAACCACCGAAAACGACCATGGCGCGCTTCGGCGACCTGGAGCTATTTGCGGCAATGCCGTGCGCTACCATGGCAGGTCATCTCTGCTGCCATCGAGGCAGACGTTCTTCGGGAAGGACCCTACGGCTCGATGTGGGCGAAGCATGTCGATGAGGCTGGCGCTGTCATCGGTTGGGAGGAGCGCGGTCCGGACTGGCGTGGCTTTTCGACCGGCGGCGCCAAGGCGCTCTTCCGGTTTGGAATGAATGACGCACGTCGGATCTGCGTCACAGAGGCGGCGATCGATGCGCTCAGTCTGGCGGCGATCGAACAGACGAGACCGGACACGCATTATGTCAGCACCGGTGGCGGCTGGTCGCCGTTGACCGCTCAGGCGTTGGAGACCCTGGCTTCCGGCGAAGGCGCATGGCTGGTGGCCGCGACCGACAACAACGTTCAGGGAGAAATCTTCGCAGATCGCCTGCGCCAGATCGCCGATAGCGCCAGTTGCAATTTCTCGCGGCTGAGGCCGGAATCGGAGGATTGGAATGAGGAATTGAAGGAGATGAGGGAGAGAGGAGAGCTGCCGCATACGCGGACAGCGCATCAAGGGTGAAGCTGTCGCCCGCCATACGGCGGCCCTTGACCCGCTGCCCGCGAAGCGCCGGCTGAGGAGGGGTAATCAAAAGGACTGAACAGAGAGGTCGATCAGGCTTCGCTTTAGCCGCAACCCCGAAGGAGCCGCAGATGTTCGTTTCCCCCGCAATCCGTCCAGCACATCGCAAAGTGTTCGAAGGTGTCGCCAGTCGCCACGAAATGTACGCCCTGTTCAATCGTCACGCCCAGGCGCCGTTCGACGATAACAGAATGAATGGCACGCGCTACGTCGGCGAATGGTTTGAGATATCCGAAGCCGATCACGACCACATGTTCGAGATCCTCCCTCCGCTCTTTTACCGTGGCGACATGTTCGCCATGCGCGAGTTTCTGGCCGCCAGCGTCACCAGCGTGTTCTTTGCGCTGACGATCGATGATCGGTCCCGATGGTTTCACGGCTATTGCGACCTGGGCGATCGCCAGTCGCCCGCCCGGATGCGCGCCGAGATCATTGCACGTGAGTCCCGTCCAGTGCGCGCCATGAGCGCCCGGGAAAAGCTCGATCATATCTGGAGCACGACCGGTCCCGATTTCCGCGGCTATGCAGACCAAAGATTTCCAGCCGATCTGCGCAATCGCCAGATCGTGCTCGTCTATCCCTCTACTCAGGGCAAGATCTGGAAGCTGCTCGACGATCTGACCGACGAGGAGATCGCCGCCAAGCTGCCGGTGCAATTCCGCCATCTGCCGGAAACCATCGCTGCCTGACGGCACTCTTCACTTCCGAATCTCACCATTCCGCGTCTTCGCAACACTCGCACTCAACGGCGAGTCTGTCTTGGCGCGCCACCACACAGGAGTTTTCCAATGGCGCATGACGATCCTTTCACCGCCGACTTGTTCGGCAATACAGGTCTCGCATCGGGTTTTGATCTCGGTGTGCCTGGCTTAGCAGCAGATTTCGGGAGCGAGATCAAAATCGACCCGCGGCCCTCGACACCGGTGCCAGCCGCTAGGGTTCGCAAAGAACCGAAGCCCACACCGCAGATGCGGGCGAAGGTCGACTTCCGGCTGCAGGGTTCGCGCGGTCTCGGCAAATCGTGGCGCGACCGTGCGCGTGACAATATTGCCGCCATCCTGCTGGCGAACGAGATCGAGCGTCAGGGCCTTCCGGCCCGACCTGACCAGCAGGCAAGGCTGATCAAGTTCACCGGCTTCGGCGCCTCGGATCTGGCCAACAGCATATTCCGGCGTCCGGGCGAAGACGCCTTTCGCAAAGGCTGGGAAGAGCTCGGTGGCAATTTGGAAAGCGCCGTCGCGCCGAGTGATTACGCATCGCTGGCGCGCTGCACGCAATATGCCCACTTCACTCCGGAGTTTATCGTCCGCGTTATCTGGGCAGGCTTGATCCGCTTGGGTTTCAACGGTGGCCGAATCCTGGAGCCGGGCATCGGCACGGGCATGTTTCCGGCGCTGATGCCGGAAGTGCTCTCGACGGTGAGCCATGTCACCGGCGTGGAACTCGATCCGGTGACAGCGAGGATCGTCCGACTGCTGCAGCCGCGGGCCAGAATAATCAATGGCGATTTCGCGCGGACAGAGTTACCGGCGCATTTCGACTTGGCGATCGGCAACCCTCCGTTCTCCGACCGCACGGTGAAGAGCGATCCGGCTTTCCGCTCTCTCGGTTTTCGGCTGCATGACTATTTCATTGCCAAGTCCATCGACAGGCTGAAGCCCGGCGGCCTTGCCGCCTTCGTCACCTCGTCCGGCACGATGGACAAGGCCGATACCCGCGCCTGCGAATACATCGCCGACATGGCCGATCTCGTTGGCGCAATCCGCCTGCCCGAAGGCAGCTTTCGGGCTGACGCAGGCACGGATGTTGTCGTCGATATCCTGTTCTTCCGGAAGCGCCGTGCAGACGAGCGTGCAGGCGACAGCGGCTGGCTCGATCTCGCGGATGTTCAGGCCGAAGGCGAGGGTGATAGCGTCCGTATCAACAGGTGGTTCGCCGATCATCCCGATATGGTGAAGGGGCGCCATGCAATCACGTCAGGTCCATTCGGCGAGACCTACACCTGCCACCCGATCGGTGATGATCTCGAAACGANNCGAAACGAGCCTGAAAATCGCGATCAGTCAGCTACCAGCCGACATCTACGACGGAGATGTTGCGCCGATCGATTTCGCGCTCGAGGACGGGGTGGCCGAGGCGACGGCAGAGCGGCCAGACGATCCAAAAGTTCGGGAAGGCAGCTTTTTCATCGGCAAGGCTACGGCTTTGATGCAGGTGGTGGATGGGATCGCTGTTCCGGTCGAGGTCAGGAAAGGTCGGAGCACAGATGGCATCTTTGCCAAGCACGCCCTGATCATCCGCAAGCTGATCCCGATCCGCGACGCGGTCCGGCTCATTCTCAAGCTGCAGGAGCGCGATCAGCCATGGACCCAGGCGCAGGTCGCGCTTCGCATCGCCTGGTCGAGTTTCGTCCGCGAATTCGGCCCGATCAACTTCACCTCCGTTGCGACATCGGAGGATCCGGAAACCGGTGAGGCCAGAGAGGTCCATCGCCGGCCGAATCTCGCGCCGTTTCTCAACGATCCCGATTGCTGGCTCGTTGCCTCGATCGAAGACTACGATCTGGAGACCAATACCGCCAAGCCCGGGCCGATCTTTACCGAACGGGTGATCACGCCGCCGCCGGCACCCGTCATCACCTCGGCATCAGATGCACTCGCCGTCGTCTTGAACCAACGCGGTCACGTCGATCCCGATCACATCGCCGAGCTGCTACACGGGGACGTCAACGACGTAGTCAGTGAACTGGGGGAGGCGATCTTCCGCGATCCCTCTGATGGTTCCTGGCAGATGGCCGATGCCTATCTGTCCGGAGCAGTCCGCTCGAAGCTCACTCTTGCCCGCGCGGCCGCTGACCTCGACCCCTCCTTTGAGCGCAATGTTACGGCGCTGGAGCGCGTCCAGCCCGCCGATCTCATGCCCTCCGACATCACCGCCCGCCTCGGCGCGCCGTGGATTCCCGCCGGCGATGTCGTTGCCTTCGTCAAGCAGACCATGGAGGCAGAGATCTCCATCCACCACCTGCCGGAACTGGCGACATGGACGGTCAATGCCCGGCAGCTGGAATGGTCGGCAGCCGGTACTACCGACTGGGGCACCCATCGCCGCCATGCCGGACAGCTTCTATCTGACGCCTTGAACTCGTCTGTACCTCAGATCTTCGACACAATTCGGGATGGCGAAACCGAGCGTCGGGTGCTGAACACGGTGGAGACGGAGGCTGCCAAGGAAAAGCTCGCCAAGATTAAGTCGGCTTTTCAGTCGTGGATCTGGTCCGATGCGGATCGCACCGACCGGCTGGCGCGCGTCTATAACGACACCTTCAACAACATCGCGCCACGAGCCTTCAACGGCGATCATCTCCAACTACCGGGCGCCTCAGGCGCCTTTTCTCTTTATGGGCATCAGAAACGCGGGATCTGGCGGATTATTTCGGCCGGTGCGACTTATCTCGCTCATGCCGTTGGCGCCGGCAAGACGCTGACCATGGCCGCCGCGATCATGGAACAGCGCCGGCTCGGGTTGATCAACAAGGCAATGTTGGTCGTGCCCGGCCATTGCCTGGCGCAGGCCGCCCGCGAGTTTTTGGCGCTATATCCCAACGCCCGCATCCTGGTCGCGGACGAGACCAACTTCGTTCGGGAAAAGCGCCATCGGTTCCTGTCGCGGGCAGCGACCGCCAACTGGGATGCCATCATCATCACCCATTCGGCGTTTCGATTCATTGCGGTGCCATCGACCTTCGAGGCCCAGATGATCCAGGATGAATTGGAGCTCTACGAGGATCTGCTGGTCAAGGTGGACGCCCAGGACCGGCTTTCGCGCAAGCGCATAGAACGCATGAAGGAGGGCCACAAGGAACGCCTGGAAGCGCTCGCGACACGCAAGGACGATCTGCTCACCATCTCCGAGCTTGGTATCGACCAGATCATCGTCGACGAGGCGCAGGAGTTCCGCAAGCTGTCCTTTGCCACCAACATGTCGACGTTGCGCGGTGTCGATCCGAACGGTTCGCAGCGCGCCTGGGACCTGTTCGTCAAATCACGCTTCATCGAAACGAAGAACCCGGGCAGGGCGCTTGTACTGGCCTCGGGCACCCCGATCACCAACACGCTCGGCGAGATGTTCTCGGTGCAGAGGATGATGGATCCGGTAGCCCTTTCCGAGCGCGGTCTGCACGAGTTCGACGCCTGGGCGTCGACGTTCGGCGACACATCGACGGAACTCGAATTACAGCCGTCGGGTAAATACAAACCGGTTACGCGCTTCAGCCAGTTCGTCAACGTGCCGGAGCTGATCGCGATGTTCCGATCCTTCGCCGACGTCGTGCTGCCGGCGGATCTCAGGACCTATGTAAAGGTGCCCGAGATTTCCGGCGGCAAGCGCCAGATCGTCACCGCAGAGCCAACGCTAGCATTCAAAGCCTATCAGAAGCAGCTCGATGCGCGGATCAAGGCCATCGAGATGCGCGACGGTCCGACCAAGCCCGGCGACGACATCCTG
>DBUL01000191.1:0-10916 GCA_002307905.1 Rhizobiaceae bacterium UBA1291 | reverse complement strand
TTCATGCAGGACTACAAGAAGTCCGATGCCAAGCAGCGGCTGTTCAACGACTTCAATGCCGGCAAGGTCCGCGTGCTGATCGGCTCGTCGGAAACCATGGGCACCGGCGTCAATGTTCAGGCCCGGTTGAAGGCGCTGCATCACCTCGATGTTCCGTGGTTGCCATCGCAAATCGAGCAGCGCGAGGGTCGCATTATCCGGCAGGGCAACCAGCATGACGAGGTCGACGTCTTCGCCTACGCAACGCTCGGCAGCCTCGATGCCACCATGTGGCAGAACAACGAGCGCAAGGCTCGTTTCATTGCCGCCGCCCTGTCCGGCGACACCAGCGTTCGACGACTTGAGGACATGGGTGAGGGGCAGGCCAACCAGTTCGCCATGGCTAAGGCCATCGCGTCCGGCGACGAGCGTCTGATGCAGAAGGCCGGGCTCGAGGCCGAGATCGCCCGTCTCGACCGCCTGCGTGCAGCCCATATCGATGACCAGCATGCGATCCGCCGGCAGATCCGCGATGCCGAACGGGATATCGAGTTTTCCAGCCGCCGGATCGAGGATGTGGGCCAGGACATTGAACGTCTGACCCCGACCGCAGGCGATGCATTCACAATGCAGGTCGGAAGCGCGGAGTTCAATGAGCGCAAGATCGCCGGCCGCGCCTTGATGAAGGAGATCCTGACGCTGGTTCAGCTTCAGCAGGAGAACGAGGTGATCATTGCCACGATCGGCGGCTTCGATCTTGCCTATCATGGCGAACGGTTCGGCAAGGATGGCTACCGCTACGACACGCTGCTCCAACGAACGGGTGGCGACTACGAGATCGACCTGGCCGTCACCACGACGCCGATCGGCGCCATCTCACGGCTCGAGCACGCGCTTGGCGGGTTTGAACAGGAACGAGAGAGCCATCGCAATCGGCTCGCCGATGCCAACCGACGCCTTGCCTCCTACACGCCGCGTCTGGGAGAGAGCTTCTCGTTGGAAGCCGAGCTCGAACTCAAGCTGAGCCAATTGGACGAGATCGAAAGGGATCTGGCGGCATCGGCCGATGAACCAGAGGAGGATCGCCAGGAAGCCGCGTAAACAGCGGCATAACTACCGTCACTTGATGGGGTCGGGCGATGAACATCTATCAGTCATCACCCGTTTCGATGGTTTGCTGCAGTGGCGATTGCCGCGCGCTCATAGCCGTCCGGGTTGGAAGGGCGCTCCCCGAAAGGGTCGAGCGCCCNNGCCGCGTTGTCCTGCAGCTCCCGCAGGCCCTTATACGAGGCATGCCGCAATTTGCCATCGTCGGTCCAGGCTCGATATTCGATCTCGGCAATCAGTGTCGGTTGAACGAAGACGACCCCCTTTTTATCGACCGCAACCGGCGCACGCTTGGTCTTCAGCGTGTCCAGCATCCGGCGCAGTTCGAGTGCATCTCTCTCTTTGAAGCCAGTCCCGACCGAACCGACATAGACGAACCCGTCACCCTGGTAGGCCGCCAGCAACAGGCTACCAATCCCGCCGCGCGCCGCAGTGGACGGCTCGTATCCGACGATTACAAAGCTTTCGCTTTGGATGCATTTGATCTTCAGCCAGTCGTCGAGCCGGCCCGAACGATAGGCACTGTCGCGGTGCTTGGCGATGATGCCTTCCAGGCCGTGCTCGCGCGCGGCCTCCAGAAGTGTCGCTCCATCCGCTTCGACCTCCTGCGAGACGCGGATTACTCCCTCGCTTTCGCCGATCAGGTCTTCCAGCAGGTGACGGCGTCCGGACAACTCCATCTTCGTCAGGTCGTGGCCATCGAAATACAACAGGTCGAATGCGTAGAGGATGGCATCGTCTGACGCTTGTCTGCCCCCGCGCCCACCAAGTGACCGCTGCAGCGCCCCGAAGTCCGAGCGGCCCTCCGCATCGAGCACGACGGCCTCCCCGTCGAGAATGGCGGTCCCGACGCCAAGCTTGCGCGCAGCGGCGGCGATTGCCGGAAACCTGTCGGTCCAGTCATGACCGCCACGTGTGATGATCCGCACCGCGGTTGGCTCGACGTGAACCGCAATACGATATCCGTCCCACTTGATCTCGTAGATCCAATCCTGCCCGGACGGCGGCTTTGCTTTCAAGAGCGCCAGGCACGGCTCGATGCGATCCGGCATCGGGTCGAAGGGGAGCTGCGGTTGCGCCGGATCGCGGGTTTTAAGCGGTCGCGAGCGGATCGGCAGATCCGTCTCCCGCAAAAGCGGCTGGGATTTTTGGCGCGGCGGCTTTGTCATGGCCTGAGTACAGCAGCAATTGCTCAAAATCGTGTGACATCATCGGGGAATGGAGAAGGGAAGGAAAAGATTGGGGAGGAAGAGGAGGCGGAAACCGGTTCGCAAGGACGGTCCAGCGGCTGGCGGTTCCCTCAATCGCGCCGGTCGCCGAGACCGGGCCAGCTTGCCTCGCAAGGCAGGTGTGCCTCGCTCTCCCGCAAGCCAGGTCTGCTCCGGCGCAATTGCAGCCCCTGGCCCGTCCTGCGGTTCGGGAGATGTCTTCGAAAAGAAGACGAGGAGGCAAGGACAGTCCGTCCGCCCGAAACCGAAAGGTCATTACCATGCAGTTGATTACAGCCGATCCGCGCAGCCTGAAAGACAATCCCGACCGGTCCCGCCAATCGAAATCCTCACCCCAATCCGACGCGCTGCTTTGCGCATCTATCCGGGCCATCGGTGTCGTCCAGCCGCCGATCGTCAAACTCGATCCGGAAGGTGGCAACAGCTACATCATCGTCTTCGGTCACCGCCGCGCCGCCCAGGCGATTGCCGCGGATCTCTTGGAAATCCCGCTTCTGCTGGCGGATCCCTCCGACGATCTCGGCGCCATGCAGTCATTTGCGGAGAATATCGCCCGCGAACCGTTGAACCCTGTCGACCAGTGGCGCGCCATCGAGCGGCTGGTGGCTCTTGGATGGACCGAGGAGTCGATCGCCATGGCGCTGGCACTTCCGAACCGGCAGATCAGAAAGCTGCGGCTGCTCGCCAACATCCTGCCCGCTATGCTCGACCAGATGGCGCGCGGCGATATGCCGAACGAACAGCAGCTGCGCACGATCGCGGCTGCCGGTCAGGATGAGCAGGCCGAGGTCTGGAAGAAGTATAAGCCGAAGAAGCAGGAGCCGCAGGTGTCCTGGTGGGAGGTTGCCCGCGCCCTCACGACAACCCGGATGCTCGCCAAACATGCGAGCTTCGGTGACGAGCTGGCACAGGCTTATGGCATCACCTGGGTCGAGGACCTGTTTGCACCCGCCGACGAGGAAAGCCGCTATACGGCCGATGTCGAAGCGTTTCTCGGAGCGCAGCAGGAGTGGCTGGCCAACAACCTGCCCAAGCGCGGTTCGGTCATCGAGGCCAACGAATACGGCCAGGCCAAGCTGCCGGCGAAGGCGCAACAGGTCTACGGCAAGCCCGGCAAGGGCGACCTGACCGGCTGGTATATCAACGCGCGCGATGGCTCGGTTCAGTCGGTTGCCTATCGCATGCTTGAAGTGAAGAGGCCGAAAGTGGTTCAGGATGCCGATGGTGTCGAAACCGTTGTCGAGGAAGTCGAGGCGCCGAAATCGCGTCCCGATGTGACCCAGAAGGGTCTCGACATGATCGGTGATCTTCGCACCGATGCTCTGCACGAGGCGCTCGCTCGCGCGCCGATCGAGGACGATACGCTGATGGCTCTGCTCATTCTGGCCTTCACCGGCATGAATGTCACGGTTGCCAGCGGAGCATCGGACAATCCCTATGGTCATGCGAAATGCGGCCCGCACGCCGCACGGCTGATTGGCGAAGACGGCAAGCTCGCCTTTGATCGCGAGACGCTGGTGCAGGCTGCACGTTCCGTGCTGATCGAAGTCCTGTCTCTGCGGCGCAATCGCTCCGATAGCGGACTGATCGCCCGTATTGCAGGTGAGGCCATCGGCGCTGATGAGTTCCTGCCTAATATGGCGACCGAAGACTTCCTCTCATGCCTGTCACGCAATGCGCTGGAGGCTGTCGCGGAGGCGGCAGGCGTCCCCGGCCGGATCAAGGTGAAGGATACCCGTGCGGCTCTGGTTGAGCATTTTGCCGAGGGCAAGCTTGTGCATCCGGCAGCGCTGCTGGCGCCATCCACTGATGACGTGCGGTCGTGGGTTGGACGCTACACAAGCGTCGACAGCGGATTGGAGGATGCCCACGACGATCCCAATAGACTTGAAAATCAGCTTTCCGGTGGTGACCTCGTGGACCATTCCGCCGCTGAGGAAGAGGCCGACGGGGGTTTCCGCGAGGCCGCCGAATAACACCAGGCAAAAGAATCTGAACCAACGCCGCTGGCTGACGCCGGCGGCGTTTTCGTTTCGAGCAATCAGAAGGAGTTTGTCATGGCAGAGATCCATGATGACATGGCCGAACATAAAGCGGCGCATGAGTCTGAACTACGGACATTGAACCGGCCGACGATACGGGCCGGAGCGTCGACGCCTTGGGGCATGGCGCAGATCTCGCGGCAATTCGCCGACGGTATAATTCTGCATTCGACGGCCGGCCACGGCGGCTTCCATCTGGATGAAATTGCAAACGCCGTCGTCCATCCCCACTATCGTAATGACGACGGATTCTACGAGGAGGATTGTGAATGGGCGAAGGTTGCCCATGCTTTCCCGCATTTATTCACGACCCATGAACGTCGGTTGGCCGATCGGACGCTTCGCGACTATTTCCCTGATGCCTACGAGCGCGTCACGGGCGCAATATTGAACGGCGGTCAGTCTCACATGCGGGACCGGCAGGAATTCGAGAGTGTCCACCGCAACGACTGGGTGGTCATCGCAGCCCTCAATTCCGATCACCAGCCTGGCTTTGTCGAGTGCATCGCGACGCTGGGCGGGATCCGTGGCGAGGT
Source organism: Rhizobiaceae bacterium UBA1291 (assembly GCA_002307905.1). GTDB lineage: Bacteria > Pseudomonadota > Alphaproteobacteria > Rhizobiales > Rhizobiaceae > Allorhizobium. The sequence continues at coordinate 6,023 of DBUL01000191.1, read as the reverse complement.
CGGCGAACGACGGTTCCTGGTTCCACGCTCAGACTACTCGATCGGCCGGCATGGCTTCGTCATCGATCCACTGAAGCACCAGCCATATGACGGTCCGTCCAGCTTCGTGACCTGGGCGGCAAGGCAATGATTGCTGCGTTCACAGACAGCGACCCACCTCGAAATCAGGTGATCGATTTCACCGAGCTGTATCGCAGGATCTGGGCACGGCAGCGGGATTATCGCTCCCGGCGGGCTGAGCTGACGCGACAAACGAAGGCGCGGTGGAAATGCAAGGCACGGCATCGCCCACCATCGACTACTACACGCCTATCAACGGAGCCGGGTGAGAGCGCAAAGCCCGGCCAAGGTGAGGGTGTGATAATGCGTTGATCGAAGCGCGGAAGACATGGCACGGAGCTACCGGCTTGCATTGGAGTGTGCTGGGACCGAGATTTGTCAGTGCCCTTTTGTGGGTGACGCGGCGTTGCCAAGGCCGGATCGCCATGGCGATTGCATCATGCTGCCGAGAAACCAGATCGTCGGCCGGCACAGCACCTCGGTTTTGCTGCGGTCTGACATGAGCGCGTCCCGGTCAAAGGCCGCTGGCGCGCCGCGTTGCGGCAGGAGCATCGCCTCGTTGCAAGGCAGGCCCGCGTCTGTCGCAGCCCGCTTAAAGGCGGGCAGCCCCATCCGCAAACCTTCCCCGCTCCTCCTGGCAATGTCCTGACCTTGGGCCGGGCCGCTGGTGCCCATGTCCTTTTGCCCGCACCCGAGGGGCTGAGCCGGACGACAACCGGTACCCCGGGCTTCGCTGAAACATCGCTCGAAAGGATCCGATTATGGCACCGCTCAACCGCTCCACCCAGAAGAACCGTCCCGCCAAATCCCAACGCGCCACCACCCTCGAAATGGTCAGGCTCGCCTGCCCCGATACAGCCCAGGCACTGCGCATCTCCGAAAGCTTCGGCCTTGTCCTCATCGACAGCGACGGAATCCGCGATCTCCATCGCGGCCAGTTGATCGAAAGCGCCGATGCCCTGAAGGACGGCCTCGCCGAAAAGGCCATGCAGATCCACATGCAGCGCATCGTCGGATCCTTCGTCGGCTCCGCCTACGGCGCCGGGCAATTCTACAGCCGCGCGGTAACCGAGGCCCGCGACCTCACCACGAAGCTCTCCAACGATACCAGAGACGAGGACCTCGACGGCCCGGTGGGCTTCGACAGCCGAGCCCAGCGCAAGCGCGAGTTCGCAGCCGACATGGGCCTGCAGGCCCACGTGCTTCGCATGGCGGCCGAAGGCGCGGTCTCGGCTTACGAGGACATCACAGGTGAGACCTGGAAGCCATACGAGCGCACGGTCGAACAGCCCGCCAACTCGGTTGATCAAAAGGCCGCAACGGCCCAGATGGCGGCGTTTGAATAGCACGATCGCGGGGCTTCGGCCCCGCCATCCAGCTTGGGTGAGGCGGTCAAGACGACGCGCACAGTGATAAGAGATTCGCAAAGTGTGGTAGCCTCCGAACGAACTCCTGAATGGGCACTCCGACGCTGACGAGTAGATTCCTAATTGTCATCGACATTTGGCTGCTTGCTGGGCTCATTGCGCATTTCGTCAAGCGCCTTGACCGTGTCCGCCATGCGGCCGACGAAGTCCTTCAGGTCTATTCCCTTCGATCCAGTAAGAAAAATGCTGGTCGGATGTGAGTAGAGCGAGCGCATCTTGGCCGCCGCTGCGTCAAGTAGCGGACGAAGTACTGCAGCGCCCTCGTCAAATGCCTTTTCAAGGTCTTCCTCGCGCGTCATCCCCATCATCAGCGCGTCGATGATCGACCGCTTGAGTGCGACGAGCTCGGCGTCTCCCACCAGCTCGCTAAAATCGCCCACGAGATACCGTTTCCCGGCGTCTATCAGGATAGTGCGTACATGCCCCAGGCGCGCATCGTCATCCGCAAGCGTCGGCTCTGTCTTGGAAATGATCCCTTTCACCACTGACCCGTGCAGTGACATCGACGAACATTGCTTGGCGATCTCCCCCAAAAATGCCGATGGAATTTGCCGTGCGAACGGTCTGACCTTGAATAGGACCTCGGGAGTGTTGCATATCTCTGCGGCCAAGTCATTGGCACGTTTGAAGATCCAGTTGATGTAGTCGCCGTCGATCTCATTCAAGGCGGCTCCAAGCCTACCAAGGCGTGCTTGAAGGTCATTCCCGTCAAGGAACATCTCGCGTGGATAGCCGAACAGCGTTGCAATCCCGAGATTGAGTCGGTGCGTTTCCGGTGTATCGACAATCTGCTTTTGAATAAGTTTCAGATCGACATCGGTGAGAAGCGAAACTCCATCAACTTTGCCAGAAATCGCCTGCAGCAACATCATCATTTCACGATTGGCGGCAAGCATGTCGGTGTTATCAACTAGAACACGCTGTCGGAAAAAGCGGAGCGAAACCGAAGGCTCTCTGTGCAACCATTCGTCAAGGTCAGTCGGGCGGAGCAGGCCGACCTTAAGCTTTGCATAGGCACGTTCAACCTCGCTCTCCGCTTCGGTCTCCTCGATCGAAGCGAGGGACGTATAGGCTTCGCGAACTTCGCGAGCAGCCGCGCGCAAATCGCGCAGGTTATCATCTTGTAAAACCCCTTTTCGGGCGAAAAAGTTGACGACGGTTCCAGCTGGATCGCGCGCGAGGAACAGGAAATAATCGACCTCCTGGTCGAAGGACAGGTCGCCATTAACCTTAGCGAACAGGATTAGCTTCGCGATTTCGCGAAACGCTGCCGGCAGCGTCATTCCCGTTTCCAGTCGCTTGCACTGGACGACTCCACTTGGCCTTTCGCCGCAAGTCAACAGCACGTCGCGCCCAGCATCGGCGCCCCGTACCATAAGGGCAGTATTATTCCAGCTACGGGTGACATTCGCTGGCTGTGATGACTTGAAGAGGGAAAAGGCGAGCCTCTCAAAGTCTTCATCAGTGAGGGCAAGATACGAAAAAGGTTTCAGCCCCGCATCCGTCGCCTCAACCGCTTGGACTTGCTCGATTTCCGCGTCAGCTTGCTTGCCGCTGATGATCATATTTGTTCCTTAGCTTAGGTACCAGTTGCTGCGTCACAAGCTAGATTCCGAGAGTGTCCTCAGGCTGTTTTATTGCTTGATCAAACCCCGTAAGGAGCTTCGTCACTACGAAGTCCGTTCTAAATGCATTCCGCCAGCTTGCGGCCAAAAGAGATGAAGCATATCGACTGAGAGTATCTTCAAGACTGTCAATTTGTCGACATCTTAGACGCGGGTAATCTGGGCAGGTACCACTCATCAAGGCTGTTATCAGTACGCGAGGAGGTACAACGCTCCGTTCCCGGCATCCTCCCACATGCTGTCGTTGGCATCGACCGTACGATGGGGAATTGTGGCGCTGTACATCCATTTCCATTGATCACCACCCCATGAGGCCATTGACGTAACCCTGATCTGTCAGCTGGCACGTCCACTGCGGTCTCGATGGGGCATGTCTGACCAAAGACCGCCTCGCGATGCTCGTCTCGATCGGGATCCGCAACGGCCGGCTCGTTTTCTTCCCCTGTGCGCTGAAGCGCCCATTCCTCGCGAGGCAAGAAAGCCTCTCCTCTGGCCGTCCTTCACTGCGTTTCGGTCCTTTGGATGCAGGCCAATCGTCTCCGGTCCTATCGACTGCCATCGAGGCCGCGATGGACGCGGCCCGAACAACCGAAAAGGAATACGACAATGGCAACCATCGGCTCTTTCACCGCTTCCGGCAACGGCTTCTCTGGCACCATCAAGACCCTCAACCTCAACGTCAAGGCAACCATCCGCGCCGTCGAGCGCACTTCCGAAAAGGGCCCTGACTATCGCATCCTCGCGGGAGCCACGGAATTCGGGGCAGGCTGGAAGAAGACCTCGAACGAAGGCCGCGACTACCTCTCGGTAAAGCTCGACGATCCGAGCTTTCCGGCCCCGATCTACGCAACGCTGATCGAGGTCGAAGGCGAGGAAGGCCTCTCCCTCATCTGGTCCCGGTCGAACCGGGACTGAGACTGGATGCCCCGCCCGCCAAGGCGGGGCTCTCCACGTCAGGGATCACTTGTTCAGTGCATCCTTGAGCGCCTTGGCAGGCGCGAAGGTTAGCTTCTTCGAAGCCGCAACTGTCATCTTCTCCCCGGTCGCAGGATTGCGACCCTCGCGCTCAGGCGATGCCTTCACCTTGAATTTTCCGAAGCCGGGGATCGAGGTTTCAGCGTCGGAGCCTGCGGCATCGGCGATGGCCTGGAACACGGCTTCAACGATACCCTTTGCCTGAACCTTTGTCAGGCCGTTGTCGGCTGCAATCTTGTCGGCGATTTCATTGGTGGTGGTCATGGAATTCCTCGCATCTTGTTGTCAAAGATAAAATCCGTGTCAGCTTATGACCGAATTGTCATCGGCGACGATGGGGCCGAGGATCAGATCCGTGGGATGTCCACAGGTCGTTTTGGCCGATATCCCCGTTTGCGCTTCTCGCGAAGCACGTCGAGGAACAGGTTGATGGCTTGGCTCTCATTGTCGAACAGATGCACCATCTGCTGTCCCCGGGTGCCAATACGCCCCCAGGCGCGCACGAGCGAAACCTCTCCGAACAATGTCGGCTGAACAGCAAGCGCATAGAACCGCGCCATGTTCTTTTCCGGCGCGATACGCTCGACATAGAGGTGGTAGGGCTGCGTGATCATGCCCGCAGAATCGCGCGTTCGGAATCTGCCGTCCAATGACAGTTTTGAATCGGTCGGGCATCATCGATTCACGATAGTGATCCGCCGGCGCCGGATCATTCGCACCAGCTCCGGCGCGATCCTTCCCACTTCCGAGCCAGGCCTTCGGCGACGAGGATATCGCCGACCGATCGTCGCTCCCGATAGACGATCCTGAGCTTGCGACCGAAGCGATCTTCATCCCTAGCGGTCGTCTTGAATGAGAGCGGACCCGAATTGAGGATGTCGAGCAGACGCTGTTTCGCCGCAAGACCTCGCTCGCGTTCGCGCTCACATCTCGGCGGGCTGAGCTCCGGCGTGTCGATGTCGGCGATCCTGATCTTTTCACCTCGAAACCAGAAGGTATCGCCATCCACCACGCAGGTGATCCGTTGCCCGCTTCCGCAAATTGAAAACGCTTCACTCGAGCTCTTCGGCTGGTGTGCCAACCCCGCTGATGCAACAAGGCAGATGACCATGGCGGATAGGGCTTCTACGGCGGGCAAAAGTCTCAATTTGCGGTCTCCTCAATTCTTAGGTGCGGGACACGTCTCATTGGCTCCCGACCCTTTTATGGCCTGCCTGTGAAACCGGTTTTCGCCGACGGAGGCGCTCATATCCTTGCGTCTGAACCAGATGGCACGACCGCAGCGTAGCGGCGCATTTCCTGCGGTGAAGACGATCTGCTCGTCGCCGCGCATACGCATTACTTCATGCGGCAGGATCAACGGGCGTCGCGTGAGTTGCTTCGATCGCGATCGCGAGGATCCTTTCATTCCGGAAGAGCGATTGGTTTGGTCGACCTCAACCGTGGTGTCGCCACATCGCTTCGAGATGTAGTCTGCGGTATCAGGATCATTGATCGCCGCAAATGATATCCAGGATGCGGACTCGAACCATTTGGACGTTGCGTCACGACCTCCATAAGCCTCGCGCATCTGGCCCAGCGACTGGAAGATCAGCGTTAGCGTGATGCCGTATTTGCGCCCGGCATCGCGGGCAGTTTCAAGGATGCGCAGGTATCCGAGGCGGGCTACCTCATCGAGCAAGAACAAGGTACGCCCAGCAACCTCGCCATTGCGATTATAGATCGCATTCAGGAAGGAGCCGATGACCACCCTTGCCAGCCCCGGATGCGACTCCAGGACCTTCAGGTCAAGGGCGATGAAGATGTCCGTGACGCCGGTCGCCAGCTCGTCGGTCGAGGAGCTGTCGCCGGACACGAGGGCGGCATAGTTCGTATAGGAAAGCCAGTGTGTCTCCTTGACTGCATTGGCGTAAACGCCGCTGAATGTCTCCGGCGT
>DBUL01000119.1:14466-66359 GCA_002307905.1 Rhizobiaceae bacterium UBA1291 | reverse complement strand
AGCTCGGCGATGTGCGCGGCCGTGGCTTCTTCATCGGTCTCGAACTGGTAAGCGATCCGATCACCAAGGAGCCGTTCCCCGCCTATGCCAGCCTGCATGCGGCCATCGGCCGTCGGGCCTTCGATGCCGGCCTGATCTGCTATCCCTGCACCGGCAATGTCGGCGGCACGGCCGGCGACACCGTCATCCTCGCGCCGCCCTACAATGCCAGCGAGGAGGAATTGGGCGAGATCGTGGAGACGCTGTCCAAGGTGATTCGTGATTCGGTCGTGGAAGCGCGGCGCACTGTTGCCAACCGCTGAGCACCCTGAAGGGGGCGGCCTTGCCGCCCCGTGGATCAATCGAAAGTAGCGTTTTGACACAGGTCGGGCGCCGGTTCCGTCGTCAAAGCTTCATTTCTGCAAGAAAGCTGTTGGAATCGTCGTTCGGCTGGCCGACGCATTCAAACTTTGCTTTGACCCAAGTCAAAACATGACTGATCTTTCCCGCTGGGACGTTGCATCGGAAAAATACGATTTGAATTTCATTCTAAAACAGCATTTTAGAAGGTCGTTATTTTAGTCGCCGGGGTTGGATTGGGGAGCAGCATGGTCATGAGTTTTTTTCGCCGCACCGAAGAGCAGGGCAAGGGCGGCGCCGGCGCCGGCACGCGCCCGGTCGCCAGCCAGCAAGACGGCGCGGCATTCGCAGCATTTTCCAACTCAGGGATGCAGCCATTGGGCGAGTTCGGCGAGTGTCAGGCTTTTGGCTCGATCGTGGAGGAGAGCCAGCTTTCCTCGGAGCACCTGCTCTCTGGATTTGGTCACCTGCAGGAGCGCGTTTCCGCGCTGTTGACGTCCCATAATGAGGCACTCGCCGAGCTAGCGTCGCTGCGCACCGAAAGGGCACGGATCGGCTCCCTGCTCGACTATGAAAGCACTGCCCGCAAGAAGCTCGACAGCGAGAGCCAGCGGCTTGCCACCGAGTGCAAGGAGCTCAAGGCCGAAAACACGCAAATGCGTGCGGAAATTGAAGAAAACCGCGAGAAACTCGTCAAGCTTCAGGCGCTCTATGAAGCCAACGCCCAGGATCTTGCCGTCGTCGAGACCCGCCTGCGGGACGCATCGCGGGAGCTCGATGAACGCATTCGCCAGCACGACGAGACTTCTGCCCTGCTGAAACGTGCCCATCATGACCTCGAGCAGCGCAATCGCGATTTCGCGATCATGCGGGAAAAGTACGAGACGGAGCGGACGGAGCACCAGGTCCTGAGCGAATCCTCGAGTCGCGAGGCCGATGCGCAGGCCCGTGAGATTGCCCGGCTCAGCGAAGAGAAGGGCCAGCTCAAGAACGGTCTCGCGCACCAGGAGAACCTGTCGCGCAGTCTGGTCGGCGAGGTGACGACCCTCAAGCAGGAACTCACCTTCACAGAGGAAAAGCTGAAACGCCTGCAGTCAGATGTCGATACGCGGCAGAGCGCCATGGCGGTGGAGATGTCGCAGCTGTCGACCCGTCACGAGGCGATCAATTCCAAGGCCGAGCTGGTCGAGAAGCTGCTGGTGACCGCGCGGGGACGCGTCAAGCTGGTCGAGGACGAACTGCAGGCGACCCGCTCGGAGCTCAAGCAGACCAAGGCGGAACTCGCCACGTCGTCGCTACGCGCCGATCGCCTGGCCCAGGAGTTGAACGAGGCACGCGCCCATCATTCCGATAATGAGTCGACGCGCCGGGATCTGTCGCTCCAGGTCAGCGAACTGACCATGCGTCTGCGCGACTCCGAAAGCAGCCGCGGCAAACGGGATCGCGACTCCGAGACGATGAAGCGAGATTTCGACCAGCGCACCCGCGCCGACCAAGAAGAAATCCGCCAGTATCGCTCGAGCGCGGAGGTCGCCAAGGCAGAAATCCGCCAGCTGCGTTCGGAAATTGCCATCCTGACTGGCCAGTTGGAGGTGGCGCGCATCGACCGCCAGGCAGCACCGGCGGCCACCATGCCGAGCGCGAGCCTCGGACCGCTCGAAGGCTGGAGCCTGCCGATCGATGGAGCAGCCAAGCCGATCATCGAAATCTCGGAGAAGTCGCTGCGCGGTCCTCTGCCGCCGGCTGAGGCCTGACACTGCAACTTCTCGCCGCGCCCTGGCGCGGTCGATCGGATGCCTCAAGGGCGTCTCACCGAGGCCGCCGGTTCATGATGAGCCGGCGGCTTTTGAGTTGGCGGCTTGCGCTCTAAACTCGCCACCGTAACGGGGACGAGGCAGGCTCTTGGTTCCTTGTCCGACGCCCTGAGGCGCCGGATCTTGGTATCGGTGTGGTGCCAGGGGACGTCCCCTATGGTACGAAGACTCAATGACGACGACCGTTTCCCAACCTGATACGTCCACAATCGCACTCTCGCATCGTTCCTGCCGGTCCTGCACCTTGTGCTGCGACCTGCCGGACATCGATGAACTCGACAAGCCGGCCAACGCGCTCTGTCGTTATTGTGTTCGCGACGAGGGTTGCACCGCCTATGCGGCGCGCCCCGCGACCTGCCGGGATTTTCTCTGCGGCTGGAGGACCGACCTCTCCCTGGGGGCGGAATGGGATCCGATCCTGAGCCATATGATGATCTATCGGCAGGGAGCCCAACTGACCGTGCTGGTCGATCCGCGCCACCGGGAGATCTGGACCGAGCAGCCTTATCACGGCCACCTTCGGCGTTGGGCTGCGGAAGGCAGGGCGAGTGGCGGCTATGTCATCGTGTGGGTGGGGGAAGAGGTGTTCAAGATCGAAGGGTGATCCAGCCGGTTGCCATTCAAAACGGCATATCCGCAAATGCGACAAGGGCTCGGCGATTTCTCGCCAAGCCCTTGTTTGAATTGGGATGGTGGGCGTGACAGGGATTGAACCTGTGACCCCTACGATGTCAACGTAGTGCTCTCCCGCTGAGCTACGCGTCCGCCTGGAACGGGGCGGTCAGTGACTGCGCCGTCGGGAGGCGGGGACATAGCCCGCGATTCCGGCGACGGCAAGCCTCAAATCATCAAATAGCTGCGTCGCTTGCTCAGATTCCCGCCGCCCGCACGCCGTCAGGCGTTTCATCTTCCGGATCGCCCGGCAGCCAGGCCACGTGGCCGTTGTAGATGTCCTGATTGAGGATGCCTTCTTCCTTGGCGACCAGCACCGGCACGACCATCTGGCCGGTCACATTGGTGGCCGTGCGCATCATGTCGATGATCCGGTCAATGGCGATGATGTAGCCGACGCCTTCCAGCGGCAGTCCCGCCGTGGACAGCGTTAGGGTCAGCATGACGATGCNNAAGATGGCGGCTTAAGACCACAAAACCCTCGGCTCCGTCAATAGGGTTTTTTCGGTTTCGCGACGAGTTTCTTGCGCCGCCCGCGAAAGCCCTTACGCGGCAAGCAGTTTGTTGACTTCGTTGACGAGGTCGCGCAGGTGGAAAGGCTTGGAGAGCACCTTCGCATCCTTCGGGGCCTTCGAATCGGCGTTGAGCGCAACGGCGGCAAAGCCGGTGATGAACATCACCTTGAGATCCGGGTCGAGTTCGGTGGCGCGGCGCGCCAGCTCGATGCCGTCCATTTCCGGCATGACGATGTCGGTCAGCAGCAGCGAGAAGGGCTCTTCCCGAAGGCGGTCATAGGCGCTGGCGCCATTGTCGAAGGAGGACACCTTGTATCCCGCCTTCTCGAGCGCCTTGACCAGGAACCGGCGCATGTCGTTGTCGTCTTCGGCGAGAAGAATTTTCTGAATCATTGAAGGGTCCGCTACTCACTCATTTCCAGGGAAGGCTTTCGGGCTTTTTAGTTTCCTCTTGTGGAGTAAACAACCGGTGAAGAACCGGCTTTGCAGACCCAAGCGCCATTTAACCCAATATGGACTTTCGCGGGGGCAACTGGCAACATAGTCTAAGCAACAAGGTTGTGACTTGGTAAAAAAGAGGCACCGTGAACGGGATGACAGGCGAGTTCGAGCTGTTCGAGGTGCGCGAACCTGAAACGCAGTCCATCCCCTTCGTCTACAACTCGCCTCATAGCGGGAGGCGCTATCCTGCCCGTTTCCTTGACCAGTCGCGACTCGATGGTCTGGCGATCCGCCGTTCTGAGGACCATTATGTCGATGAGCTGTTCACTGCCGCACCCGATTTCGGCGCACCGTTGCTGCTTGCCCATTTCCCGCGTGCCTTCATCGATGTCAACCGCGAGCCCTATGAACTCGACCCGCGCATGTTCCAGGGATCGCTGCCGCCTTATGCGAACATCAGTTCCGTTCGTGTGGCCGGCGGGCTCGGCACAATTCCGCGCATCGTCGCGGAGAACGTCGAGATCTATGACAGGCGGCTGCCGGGCGCCGAAGCGCTCGAACGGATCGAGGCAGTGTACAAGCCCTATCACGCCTGCCTCAGGAGACTGATCGCGCGTACCCATGCCCGGTTCGGTTTCGGTGTGCTGATTGACTGCCATTCCATGCCGGGCAATATCCGCATCGCCGGCAGTGCAATTAGGCCCGATTTCATCATCGGCGATCGCTACGGCACCAGCGCCTCGGCCGAGCTGTCGCAGGCGGCTCTGGAATTCCTCGATGGCCTGGGTTTTGCGGCAGTGCGCAACAAGCCCTATGCGGGTGGTTTCATCACCGAACACTACGGACGTCCGGTGCGCGGCCTGCATGCCCTGCAGATCGAGGTCAATCGCGCCCTCTATGTCGATGAGGCGACCCTTGCGAAGCGTAGCGATTTTGGCGCGCTCGCCGGCTCAATCGCGGTCTTCATGCAGCAAATGGCTGAATTCGTCGCCGACTATGCGGCCGATACGGCGCTCGCTGCCGAATAGTCTGCCCGAGGCCAAAAAAAACCGCGCCATGGGCGCGGCTAAGTCTAGGGAGGAAACACCCAAGGAGGGTATTTACAGTCCGGAGACTGCAAAAAGAGAATATTGCTGCGACGCACAATCGTCAAGGCGCAAATAGACACTTTTTTAAGCGGGGCTCTTTTTTGTGCAACTCCCTTCGAGGCGGCTGATCCGCACAGCGATTGCAAATCGCCGGGACTGCTTTATGAGACTGCAATCCCGATCCCTTTCAACGAGCGGAAAATCCGATGCGTCCCGATCGCAGTTTCTTCAATCGTCTCGCCGAAGCCGCCAAGGCCGAAACCCTGCCGCGCTTCCGTTCGCCGCTGTTCGTCACCAACAAGGAACGCGGTGGGTTTGATCCGGTCACCGAGGGAGACCGCGCGGCGGAAGCGGCGATCCGCGCGCTAATCGAATCCGAATACCCGGAGCACGGAATACTTGGCGAGGAGCACGAGGACATCGGCACTGACCGCGACCATGTCTGGGTGATCGATCCGATCGACGGTACGCGCGCCTTCATTTCGGGCGTACCTGTCTGGGGAACCCTGATCGGCTTCCAGGAGAAGGGCCGTTCCGTGATGGGCCTGATGGATCAGCCCTTCACCGGCGAGCGCTATTTCGCCGACGGCGAATGCTCCTGGTACAGCGGACCCGACGGCGAACGGCAGATCCGCACCCGCGATTGCGGCGGCATCGAGAACGCCATCCTCTTCACCACCTCACCGCACCTCTTCAAGGGGGCGGAATTGGCGAAATACCAGGCGGTGCAGGATAAGGTACAGCTCTTCCGCTACGGCATCGACTGCTATGCCTATGCACTGCTGGCGGCCGGACACGTGGATCTGGTCATCGAGACGGTGCTGAAGCCCTATGATGTTGGGGCGCTGATCCCGCTCATCGAACAGGCGGGTGGCGTCATCACCACCTGGGAAGGGGAGCGGCCGGAAGGTGGCGGCCGCATTATTGCGGCCGGCAGCGCGACGCTGCATGCCGAGGCCCTGCAGATTCTGAAGGACAGCTGACGTTACTCTTCGGCGAAGGCAGCAAGGACGCTCGCGGGGGCATCCTCAGCCTCGGGGTCGCCGCCCGGGACGAATGCGTCGAAGGCCGCCAGCGCCTGGGCGCGGTAGCGGTCGCGCTCTTGCAGGATCTCGTGCATGGCGCCTGGCACCGGCACGAGTTGACCGGCGCGGAAATATTGCGAGAGCTTTTCCTGGTAATGGAACGGGACGATCGGGTCGTTGCCGGGCGCGACGATGACGGTCGGCACGGTAATTGAGGCGAGGTGCCTCGGCGACGAGACCCGCTTGATGGTTTCCTGGGCCTCGTAGAGCCAGCGCGCCGTGGGCGGCCCGACCGCCAGATCAGGGTGGGCCTTCAGGATCTCGACATTGCGCTGGTAGCGCTGCGGGTCGGAGGTCAGCGGATTGTCGTTATAGGGTCTCGTCGGATCGTCCGAGGTCAGGCATATGCGGCCAAAGCCGGTGAAGGTGGCAATCGTCGAGATCCGATGGATGTTTCTCGGCGACAACTTCTGGCCGCCCAGGCCCACAAAAGGCGCGAGCAGCACCATCCGGTCGATGCGGTTGGCAAGCCTTGGGGCGGCGGAAAGCGCGATCAGCCCGCCGGTCGAATGGGCAAGCAGGAAGAAGGGAAGCCGCGTGTCGGGCAGAACGATGTGCTCGATGAAGAGCTCGAGATCCCGGACGTAGTCGGAAAAGCGATGAACGTGGCCTTTGCGGGGGGACTTCAGCAGGCGCTGCGAGCCGCCCTGACCACGGAAATCGTAGGTCGCCACCCAGAGGCCGCGCGCATTGAGGTCGCGGATGGTCTCGAAGTATTTCTCTATGGATTCATTGCGTCCATGCAGAAGGATCACGGTGCCCTTGGCGACCGGCTGCTCGGAGCGAAAGACCGCATACCGCAGCTTCACGCCGCCATGGCCGGTGAAGAAGCCGGCGACAGGAGTTCCAGGGATCGGATTGCCGGGAGTGGCGTGTAGGATGGGGTCCATGCTCGCATTCGCCTAAACGTGGCCGGGCGAAACCGCCCTCTCTTCATCGGATAGGCTGAAGGCCGGACAAGGTCAAAGAAAAAAGCCGGAACCGCTCAAGCGGGGACAAGGGTGCGGTTCCGGCGAAGAGGGACCGGAAGGGAGGGACGTCCTCTTGCGGCCATCGGGTCGAGTCATCCGATAGTCAAAGTCTGGCCGGGATGCACTGAACCCTTCCTGAACCAAGTGTTCACATTGAATTCATCGGACAAGAGCCGGCCTTGAATTTGAATTGCGCGGATCCCATCTCATTTCCGTGGTCGCCATCAAGGGATCGCATTTCATTCCGCCGCCGCCGGATACGGGGCGCCGGAGCAGAAAATCGCAAAACGTCGCTTCAAGGAGGACACCATGCGTCACGTTGACTTTTCCCCCCTCTATCGCTCGACCGTCGGCTTCGATCGCCTGTTCACCATGCTGGACGGCCTTGGCCAACCGGAGCAGGCACAGACCTATCCGCCCTACAACATTGAACGTACGGGCGAGACCACCTATCGCATCACCATGGCGGTCGCCGGTTTTGATGAAACCGAGATTTCGATCGAGGCCCATGCCCATGTGCTCACAGTGAAGGGCGAGAAAGCCGAGGAAGATAAGGCCGAGCAGAACGAATTCCTCTATCGCGGAATCGCCAAGCGCGCCTTCGAGCGCCGCTTCCAGCTTGCCGACCATGTGGAAGTCCAGAGCGCCTCGTTGAAAAACGGCCTGCTACACATCGATCTTCTGCGCAACATCCCGGAAGCGATGAAGCCGCGCCGGATTGCGATCAGCGCGGAACCGGTGAATGTGCCGAAGGCGATCGAGGCGCGCGTCGCCTGATCGGCAACTGGTGTTCAATAGAAAGGGGCGGCTCTCTCGAAGGGCCGCCCTTTTTCACATCTTAAGTCCCCGTGAACCGTCAGGCCAGGAATTCCACGAAACGGTCGACGTCTTCCTCCGTGGTGGCAAAGCTCGTGACTAGGCGGATCAACATTTCGTTTTCCTGCAGCAGGTCCGGCGTCTCGGCCGGAATTGGCCAGTCGTAGAACCTGGCACCTTTGGCTTCGGCGCGTTCTGCCGCATCCTTGGTCAGGACGGCAAAGACTTCGTTGGTCGTGGTGCTCCAGGCGAGCCGGCTCTTCGCCGATCCGCCAATGCCGGTGCGCAGCCGGTCCGCCATCGCATTGGCGTTGCGGGCGAGATCGAGCCAGAGGCCGTCTTCGAAATAGGCCTCGAATTGCGCGGAGATGAAGCGCGTCTTGGAGAACAGTTGGGCGGAGCGTTTGCGGATGAAGGGCATTTCGCGCGCCAGTTCCGGCCTCAGGAAGATGATCGCCTCGGCGCACCAGCAGCCATTCTTGGTGGCGCCGAAAGAGAGGATGTCGACGCCGCGTTTCCAGGTCATGTCGGCCGGCGTTGTTTCCAGGGCGACAAGGGCATTGGCGAAACGGGCGCCATCCATGTGAAGCGGCAGGTCGTTCTCGCGCGCGATTGTGCCGATCGCCTCGATTTCATCGAGCGTGTAGACAGTGCCGGGTTCGGTCGCCTGAGTAATAGTGACCGCCATCGGGCGGCCCTGGTGCACGGCACCCGGCGGGAAGCGGCCGATCGCAGCGGTGAGTGCATCCCTGTCCATCTTGCCGCCCGGCCCGTGAACCGGAACGAGCCGGCAGGCGCCGGTGAGGAATTCCGGCGCGCCGCATTCGTCGGCCGTGACATGAGCCTCCGAATGACAGAAAGTAACGCCACCGGGCTTGGCCACCGAGGCGAGCGCAAGCGAATTCGCGGCTGTGCCTGTGCCGACGAAGAAGACCGCAACCTCGCGCTGGAACAGGTCGTTGAAACGTTCCTCCATGCGCCGATCGAGATCGCTGGTACCGTAAGCTGCAGCATAGCCGGTGGCCTCGCGTGCAAGGCTCTCGGCAATTCGGGGGTGGGCGCCTGCCCAATTGTCGGAGGCGAAAAACATGACAATAATTCCGTTTGTGGCGAGTGAATTCGTCGTTAGGGAGATTAGGGATTTCGCCGGGCCGATCAATCCATTCCATGACGGACCGATGTTGAATTATACGTCTGCGTAACAAGTTGTGGGAAAACCTGCGACGCAGGGTAATAAAATTACCAGTATGTGGTTCAGGGCGTAACAAATGATCCATATGGCCCACATATTTTTGTTGCAGTGCCTTGCGTCACTTTGCAGTTTCTGTCATAGAACTTGCGAAAATAGGTCAGTATAATTGACCTAATTGAACATTCTTGAGCCGGTTCGGTTTGCTTGTCATGATGGTGAGGGCAATACTCGCCAGNNGCGGGAACAGGCGCGGGTGTTCCGGGCCCAAATGGAGGGAAGGCAATGACCAAGATGACGCCATCCGAAGAGATCATGCAGGCTAGCGCTACGGCGAACGAAGATCGCCCGGTGCGAGCGGCCGCCTATGGTCTTCCCGCCAAGCAGGGCCTCTACGATCCGAAGAACGAGCATGATGCCTGCGGCGTAGGCTTCATCGCCCACATGAAGGGTCAGAAGTCGCACCAGATCGTCAAGGACGGCCTGTTTATCCTGGAGAACCTCACCCATCGCGGCGCCGTCGGTGCCGATCCGCTGATGGGCGACGGCGCGGGTATCCTCGTGCAGATCCCGGACCGCTTCTTCCGTGAGGAAATGGCGAAGCAGGGCATCACCCTGCCGAAGGCCGGCGAATATGCCGTCGGACATTTCTTCTTCCCGCGGGACGAGACGCAGATCGCGCATTTCAAGAAGATCATTGCCGATGTCTGTCAGGCCGAGGGCCAGGAACTGATCGGCTACCGCGACGTACCGGTCGACAATTCCTCGCTCTCCAAGGCGCCGGACATTGCCGCGACCGAGCCGCGCCATATCCAGGTCTTCATCGGCGCCGGCCGCGATGCTGCGANNGAACAGTTCGAGCGCCGGCTGTTCCTGCTGCGCAAGGTGATCTCCAACCGCATCTATGACGAATTCAAGGGCGAGGATACCGGCTTCTATCCGGTGTCCCTATCGTCTTCGACGATCGTCTACAAGGGCATGTTCCTGGCCTTCCAGGTCGGCGCCTATTACAAGGATCTCGCCGATCCGCGCTTCGAGTCGGCCGTAGCGCTCGTCCACCAGCGCTTCTCGACCAATACCTTCCCATCATGGAAGCTGGCGCATCCTTACCGCATGGTCGCCCACAACGGTGAAATCAACACCCTGCGCGGTAACGTCAACTGGATGGCGGCGCGCCAGGCTTCGGTCTCCTCGCCGCTGTTCGGCAGCGATATTTCCAAGCTGTGGCCGATTTCCTACGAGGGCCAGTCGGACACCGCCTGCTTCGACAACGCGCTCGAATTCCTGATGCGCGGCGGCTATCCCATGGCCCAGGCGGTGATGATGCTGATCCCCGAGGCCTGGGCCGGCAACCAGTCGATGAGCCCGGAGCGCAAGGCATTCTACGAGTATCACGCGGCCCTGATGGAGCCGTGGGACGGTCCGGCTGCCGTTGCCTTTACCGACGGTCGCCAGATCGGCGCGACGCTCGACCGCAACGGTCTGCGTCCGGCCCGCTACATCGTCACTACGGATGACCGCGTCATCATGGCGTCGGAGGCCGGCACGCTTCCCGTGCCCGAGGAGACGATCGTCAAGAAGTGGCGGCTACAGCCGGGCAAGATGCTGCTGATCGACATGGAAAAGGGCCGCATCATCGGCGACGAGGAGATCAAGTCGGAACTCTACAAGAGCCATCCCTATCGTGAATGGCTCGACCGCACCCAGCTGATCCTCGAAGACCTGAAGCCGGTGGAGCCGCGGGCGCTTCGCCGCGACGTCTCGTTGCTCGACCGCCAGCAGGCCTTCGGCTACACCACCGAGGACACCAAGCTTTTGATGTCGCCAATGGCCACGACCGGCCAGGAAGCGATCGGCTCGATGGGGACCGACACGCCGATTTCCGCCATGTCGCAGAAGTCGAAGTTGCTCTACACCTATTTCAAGCAGAACTTCGCCCAGGTCACCAACCCGCCGATCGATCCGATCCGTGAGGAACTGGTCATGAGCCTCGTGTCGTTCATTGGCCCGCGGCCCAACATTCTCGACCATGCCGGCATGGCGCATGCCAAGCGGCTCGAAGTGCGTCAGCCGATCCTCACCAATGGCGATTTGGAGAAGATCCGCTCGATTGGTCATACCGAAGACCGTTTCGATACCAAGACGCTGGACTTCACCTATGATGCCGATCGGGGTGCGGAAAGCATGCCGGAAATGCTCGACCGGCTCTGCGAGCGCGCCGAGGCTGCGGTCAAGGGCGGCTACAACATCATCGTGCTGTCCGACCGCCAGGTCGGGCCGGACCGTATCGCGATCCCGGCGCTGCTGGCGACGGCGGCCGTGCACCACCATCTGATCCGCAAGGGGCTTCGCACCTCCGTCGGCCTCGTCGTGGAAACGGGTGAACCGCGCGAAATCCACCACTTCTGCTGTCTGGCCGGCTACGGTGCCGAGGCGATCAACCCGTATCTCGCCTTCGACACGCTGCTCGACATGCACAAGCATGGTGAATTCCCGAAGGAAGTCTCGGAAGACGAAGTCGTCTATCGCTACATCAAGGCGGTCGGCAAGGGCATCCTCAAGGTCATGTCGAAGATGGGCATCTCGACCTACCAGTCCTATTGCGGCGCGCAGATCTTCGACGCGATCGGCCTGTCGTCTGAACTGGTGGAAAAGTATTTCTTCGGCACCGCGACGATCATCGAAGGCATAGGCCTTGCCGAGATCGCCGAGGAAACTGTCGCCCGGCACAGGGCGGCCTTCGGCAAGGATCCACTGCTCGCCAATACGCTCGACATCGGTGGCGAGTATGCCTACCGCATGCGCGGCGAGAGCCATGCCTGGAGCCCGGACTCGATCGCGGCCCTGCAGCATGCGGTCCGCGGCAACAGCCAGGATCGCTACCGCGAGTTCGCCAACCTGGTGAACGACAGTTCGCTGCGGCTCAACACCATTCGCGGCCTGTTCAAGATCAAGGGCGCCGAGGCGCTCGGCCGCAAGCCGATCTCGATCGACGAGGTCGAGCCGGCTGTCGATATCGTCAAGCGCTTCTCGACCGGCGCCATGTCCTTCGGCTCGATCAGCCGCGAAGCGCATACCACGCTCGCCGTCGCCATGAACCGGATCGGCGGCAAGTCGAACACCGGCGAGGGCGGCGAAGAAGCCGACCGCTACCTGCCGCTCGCCAATGGCAGCCAGAACCCCGAACGTTCGGCGATCAAGCAGATCGCTTCCGGCCGCTTCGGCGTGACGACGGAATATCTGGTCAATGCCGACGTCTTGCAGATCAAGGTGGCGCAGGGCGCAAAGCCCGGCGAGGGCGGCCAGCTGCCCGGCCACAAGGTCGATGCGACGATCGCCAAGACCCNNGCCGCACCATGACATCTATTCGATCGAAGATCTGGCCCAGTTGATCTTCGACCTGAAGAACGTCAACCCGGTGGCCGACATCTCGGTCAAGCTCGTCTCGGAAGTCGGCGTCGGCACGGTTGCCGCCGGCGTCGCCAAGGCGCGCGCTGACCATATCACCATTGCCGGCTTCGACGGCGGCACGGGCGCATCGCCGCTCACCTCGCTGAAGCATGCAGGTAGCCCTTGGGAAATCGGCCTCGCCGAAACCCAACAGACGCTGGTGCTCAACGGCTTGCGCTCGCGCATCGCGCTGCAGGTCGACGGTGGCCTGAAGACCGGCCGTGACGTCATCATCGGCGCGCTGCTCGGAGCTGACGAGTTCGGCTTTGCCACCGCGCCGCTGATTGCTGCCGGCTGTATCATGATGCGCAAGTGCCATCTCAACACTTGCCCCGTGGGTGTCGCCACGCAGGACCCGGTGCTCAGGAAGCGCTTCAAGGGTACGCCGGAGCATGTCGTCAACTACTTCTTCTTCGTTGCCGAGGAAGTGCGCGAGATCCTCGCCTCGCTGGGCGTCGCCCGGCTCGACGAGATCATCGGCGCTTCCGAACTGCTCGAGAAGGACGAGATGCTGGCGCATTGGAAGGCCAGGGGCCTCGACTTCTCGAAGATCTTCCACAAGGTTGAGGCTGCGAAGTCCGCAACTTACTGGACCGAACGCCAGAAGCACCCGATCGATGACGTGCTCGACCGCAAGATGATCGAAAAGGCCATGCCAGCGCTGGAGGCCAAGCAGCCGGTGGTGTTCGACGTCGACATCAAGAACGTCGACCGTTCGGCCGGCGCCATGCTGTCGGGCGAACTCGCCAAGCGCTACGGCCACAAGGGCCTGAAGGACGACACCATTCATGTGACGCTCAACGGCACGGCCGGCCAGTCGTTCGGTGCTTTCCTTGCCCGTGGCATTACATTTGACCTCGTCGGCGACGGCAATGACTATGTCGGCAAGGGTCTGTCGGGTGGCCGCATCATCGTTCGGCCACCGGAAAACACGCGGATCATCGCCGAAGAGTCGATCATTGTCGGCAATACTGTTCTCTACGGCGCAATCGCTGGCGAATGCTATTTCCGCGGTGTGGCCGGCGAACGTTTCGCGGTTCGCAATTCTGGCGCTGTCGCAGTCGTCGAAGGCGTGGGCGACCACGGCTGCGAATACATGACGGGCGGCGTCGTCGTCGTGCTCGGCGGCACGGGACGCAACTTTGCGGCCGGTATGTCCGGCGGTGTGGCCTATGTCCTGGACGAGAGTGGCGATTTTGCCTCGCGTTGCAACATGGCGATGGTCGAGCTCGAGCCGGTTCCGGAAGAGGACGACATGCTCGAGAAACTGCACCATCACGGCGGCGACCTCATGCACAAGGGCCTCGTCGACGTGTCGGGCGACATGAACCGTCATGACGAGGAACGCCTCTACCAGCTGATCTCGAACCATCTGCACTACACGGGTTCGGCCCGCGCCAAGCAGATCCTTGATAACTGGGCCGGCTTCCGTCCGAAGTTCCGCAAGGTCATGCCGGTCGAGTACCGTCGTGCTTTGGAAGAGATGGAGCGCATGCGCATGGGAGTCGCGGNNGGAGTAACCGCCTTTCGAAGCCGTCCCGCCGGTCTTGCGGCGGGGCACCCTTCGGGCACGCAAGCGTGCCGTCCACGAGACACTTGAGCAGGATAAAGACTATGGGCAAGGTTACAGGTTTTATGGAAATCGACCGGCAGGTCATGAAGTACCAGCCGGCGTCCGACCGCATCCGTCATTTCCGCGAGTTCACCATTCCGATGTCGGATGCCGAGGTCACCAAGCAAGCCGCCCGCTGCATGGATTGCGGCATACCCTATTGCCACGGCCCGACCGGCTGCCCGGTGCACAACCAGATCCCCGACTGGAACGACCTCGTCTACAACAACAAGTGGGAAGAGGCGATCCGCAACCTCCATTCCACCAACAACTTCCCGGAATTCACAGGCCGCGTCTGTCCGGCTCCGTGCGAGGAAGCTTGCACGCTGAACCTCGAAGACATGCCGGTGGCGATCAAGACGGTGGAGCAGGCGCTCGCCGACAAGGCCTATGAACTCGGCTTCATCGTGCCGCAGCCGGCCACGGTTCACACCGGCAAGAAGGTGGCGATCATCGGCTCTGGCCCGTCTGGCATGGCCGCTGCCCAGCAGCTCGGCCGCGCCGGCCATGAAGTGCATGTCTATGAGCGCGAAACCAAGCCCGGCGGGCTGCTGCGCTACGGCATTCCGGACTTCAAGATGGAGAAAAACTTCATCGACCGCCGCGTCGAGCAGATGGAAGGCGAGAACGTCACCTTCCATTGCGGCGTCAATGTCGGCGTCGACGTCAAGGTCGAGAAGCTGCTGGCGGACTACGATGCCGTGCTCTATTGCGGCGGCTCGGAAACGCCGCGCGAGGCCGGGATGCCCGGGGGCGATTTCCACGGNNCGCGATGCCCTACCTGGTGCAGCAAAACCGCCGAGTTGGGCGCGAGAATGTCGACAGTGTCGGCTGGCCCTCCGATCCGATCCTCGCCGGCGGCAAGCATGTCGTCGTTGTCGGAGGCGGCGATACGGCCTCCGACTGCGTCGGCACTGCCTTTCGCCAGGGCGCGGTGAAGGTCACCCAGCTCGACATTCGTCCTCGTCCGCCGGAAACCGAGGACAAGCTCGCCATCTGGCCTTTCTGGGCCACCAAGATGCGCACCTCGTCCAGCCAGGCCGAAGGCGCGATCCGCGAGTTCCAGGTCGGCACACTCGAATTCGTCGGCGAAGACGGCGTGCTGACGGGCGTCAAGTGCTGTCAGGTCGACGAGAAGCGCAAGCCGATCGCCGGTTCGGAATTCATCATCAAGGCCGATCTCGCCTTCATTGCCATCGGCTTCCGTGGCCCCTTCAACGACGGCGTCGTCAAGGAACTAGACGGCAAGCTGACGCTCAATACCGACCGTCGCGGTTCGACCAATGTCGTTGCCAATGATCGCGACTACAAGACATCGGTCGACAAGCTGTGGAGCGCCGGTGACGTGCGCCGCGGCCAGTCTCTGGTCGTCTGGGCGATCCGCGAAGGCCGCCAGGCGGCGCGCGCCATCGACGAGGCGCTGATGGGCGCGAGCGTCCTGCCACGCTGAGCCAGAAAACGCTCCAGTGAACTCGATTGTCCTGGATGGGCCGCGTTCGACGCGGCCCTATTCGCTTATGGGAGCGTCGGCCCGGGGCGTGCGCACGTCGTCCACTCGACCGGACGGCGGCGGCGGCAAAGTGCCGTCCTTTACCAGTTGGTCGCGTGGCGTCGGCATCGAGGAGACAGGCAGGGGGGCTGCGCCGAGCAGTTCAGTCGCGCCGTCAAGCTCCGGATCGAAAAGATCCATCGGTTGCGTTTTGACCAGAGTCTGTATTTCCGACGGCGGCAGGCTCAGCAGATCCGGCAGGCTGCCGGCGTCCAGGCGCAAGAGATCCGGGCTCGTCATGTCTCCAAGGCGGCGTCGCACGGATTTTTCGGCGTAGAAGGCCAGCTTGCGTTTGCCGGCCGCCGTCAGATTGATCCCGTCGGAGCCGCGCAGACGTACCTGCTGGCCATTGATGTCGGATCCGGTGAGGATAAAGCGTCCTTCCTCGTCGACGAAACCGTCCCATACGTCGATGAATTCTCCGCCAATGCGTTCCACCGCACGGCGATAGACGGTGTTGAGCGTCAATGCGTCGGCGGTCATGTTCTGCGGGCGGAACGCAGGGAGGCCTACCCAGAGCAATGGGACGTTTGCATCCGTGATGATCTTGCCGAACGCGGTCACGCGCCGCTCGTATTCCTGAAACCACCCATCGGTCCGGAAATCGAGCCTACCCGAAGCGGTCGTCATCTGCTGGCGATCGTTGGCGCCGATTTCGACGATGACAATGTCGGGCCGCAGCTCGGCGATCATGGCCGGTAATTCGGACTGCCAGTCGTAATAGTCGGTGCGCACCAGACCGGACGAGCCATTGCTGCGCTCCTCGATCATAACGCCTGGCGAGGCAGCAAAGGCCTCCTGCAGCCCCGTTGCAAGGCCGTCCGCGACGAAGTCGCCAACCACCAGGATCTTGCGGGCGTTCTCAATCTTCGGCGGCGGTGGTGGTGGCTTTGGCGCGGTGGTGATGCTGGTGACGCTTTTCGTCTGCTTTTTCACGGTGCTTGGCGGTTTCGCCTTGCGCGGCGGTGGCGGCGGTGGCTCGGGGAAACGTTGTTCGCGCGTGCCGAAGAACAGTTCGATCAGGTTGCGTGGCTGGCGCGTCTGCTGGGCCTCTGCCGTGGAGGCGAGCGTCGAGATCGCGATGAAGGCAAACGCAAACGCGCAAGCACACCAGCCCCGAGCGCCCATATTTCGCCGCGTCTGCCGCATCCCGGTCGTCGTCCTATCCGTGCCGCACTATCCTTGGAGACTCCGGGGATATGTGAGGCGGGCATGCGCAATTGTCAATTGCGCAGCTTGTCTAACAGATCCCGCGTCGGCTGGCCGTCGGCGGCCATGCCGAGGCGTGTCTGGATCGCGGTAATGGCGGCCTTCGAGCCGGAACCAAAGTTGCCGTCGATCTCGCCGTTGTAATAGCCGAGGGCCCGCATGCGGTCCTGCAGTTCGAACTTCTCCTTGATGTCCAGGCTGCCATCTGGGCGGGGCCATGCCTGCTGCATCCCGCCGTAGCCGGCGATTTCGTCGGCAAGCAATCCGACGGCGAGCGCGTAGCTGTCGGCGGCGTTGTAGCGCTTGATGACGAAGAAGTTCTTGGTCATCAGGAAGCCTGGACCGTTGGTGCCACCCAGCATTTTCAGTTCGGCGCGCTGGTTGCCGTTCTTGAAGCCTTTGCCGCTCGGCCGCACGTAGCCCAACGCCGCCCATTGGGCTAGGGTCTTGGTCTGCCCCGCATGGGCATGGCCACCCTTTGGAACGACGACCTCGAAACCCCACGTCTGTCCTGTCTGCCAGCCGTTCTTCTCCAGCAGATTGGCCGCGGTTGCGAGCGCATCCGGCACTGAATGCCAGATGTCCTTCCGACCATTGCCGTCGGCATCGATCGCATAGAGCAGGTAGCTGGAGGGGATGAATTGCGTATGGCCCATTGCCCCCGCCCATGAGCCCATCAGGTTCTTGGAGGATACATCGCCGTTTTGCAGCATCTTCAGGGCGGCGACCAGCTGGCTTTTGGCATATTTCGATCGCCTGGTGTCGGCGTAGCCGAGGGTTGCAAGTGCGCGCGGCACGTGATGCAACCGATCGGGGTTTTCAAGCGCCGCGCCGTAATTGGACTCCATCGACCAGATGGCGAGGAGCACATTCCTGTCGACACCGAAATGGCGTTCAAGTGAGGCAAGTGTCGAACCGTGCTTGGCCGCCATCTCGCGGCCGATCTTGACCGTGTAGGGATTGACGCGCGAGTCGAGATAATCCCAGATCTTCGACTTGAATTCTGGTTGATAGCGGGCCTTTTCCAGTACGAGGGGATCAGGCGTGGTAACCCCCGCGAAGGCTTGGCTATAGGTTTTCTGGCTGATGCCGCTCTTGGCGGCCGTTGCGTAGAATCCGTTGATCCACTTCGTGAAGCCAGCGTCTGCCGAGGCCGGTCCGGCCAGGAGGCCGGCGGCGATGGAAATGGCAATAGCTCCGAAAAGCTTGCGATTTTTTCTCGTCATGGGAACATCCCCGTTCTGTTACGGTTCTTTTCCAGCCGATCTGGAGGCTGTTCAGCCAAGGTTAAGGCAACAGCGTCAACAAAGTCTTTACCATGCAGCAGGGCCTCGCGAAACCTTTGCGAAATGGTAGCGAATATATAGTAGTGCGCGGGTGCTTGTTAAAGAAGCCCGGGCAGAAGCCTCGAGGAGGAATGTGTGGTTCACCGAAAGAGACTCCGTAAAGCTGTTTTCCCTGTCGCCGGTCTCGGCACGCGCTTTCTTCCGGCCACCAAGGCTGTCCCGAAGGAAATGCTGACCGTCGTCGATAAGCCGGTCATTCAATATGTGGTCGACGAGGCTGCGGAGGCTGGTATTGAGCACTTTGTGTTTGTCACGGGCCGCGGCAAGGGCGTGATCGAAGACTATTTTGACATCCAGTACGAATTGGAGCAGACGCTGAAGGCGCGTAACAAGCATGCCGAACTGACGCTGCTTTCAGGTCTGTTGCCGAAGGCGGGTTCGGCGAGCTTCACCCGTCAACAGGAGCCTCTCGGTCTCGGCCATGCGGTCTGGTGCGCTCGCGACATCGTCGGCCGCGAACCGTTCGCGCTGCTCTTGCCGGACATGATCATGCGTGGCGAAAAGGGTTGCCTCAAGGGCATGGTCGAGCTCTACGAAAAGACCGGCGACAATATCGTTGCGGTAGAGGAGTGCGATCCGTCGCAGACCCACAAATACGGCATCGTCGGCGTCGGCGAGGTGCTGGAGGGCGGCTTCCGCATCACCGAAATGGTCGAGAAGCCGGCCAAGGGCACGGCGCCTTCGAACTTCTTCATCAACGGCCGCTATATCCTGCAGCCGGAAATCTTCGCCATTCTTGAAACGCAGGAGCGTGGTGCCGGCAACGAGATCCAGCTCACCGACGGCATGCTCAAGCTCGCCAAGGAACAGGCCTTTGCCGGATATCACTTCAAGGGCCAGACCTTCGACTGCGGCGCCAAGGATGGCTTCATCCTCGCCAATGTCTCCTTCGCCATCGAGCGCGCCGACATCCGTCCGATGATCGAGGAACCACTCAAGGCGCTGCTGGCAGCGCTGAAGTAGGCGGCGGCGTCTCGCGAATGCTGGAGCCGCGTCCGTGGAGGGCGCGGCTGTATCGTTTTCGCAACGCTCTAGCGCTTGGCGGTGAGGCCGATCGAGGTGGTCAGCACGTCGCTGCTGGCGGATCCGTTCCGATCAGTGCGCTCGTATTCGATATCCGTCGTCAAATCGAGGTAGCGGTTTATCCCCCAGGTCAAGCCTGCGCCCGTCGTATAGGTGACGGCGTTCTGGGCCAATGCGCTGTCCGGATAGCGCGTCCATTCGACCGCGTTTGCCAGTCGAAGCACGAGATTTTCGCGGAGCTGATGCTGCACCTTGGAATTGAGGTTGTAGATCACCGAACCGTTCAGGCCGGCGGTGGTTGCCGGATCAATGGTCGTCGAAAGCCCAAGATCGACATCGGTCCCCCGGCGCGGCGACCAGGTGACGTTGCCGTCCACGGTCACTGCGGCGAGATCATCGAGTCGCGAATCCTCGAAGCGCTGGCGCTCGTAGCCGATGCCTAGTTCACCCTTGAGCTTCTCGCCGAAATCGACGGCGATGCCGGCCTTTGCCGCATAGGTGTCGGCGGAGCGCGCATAGCCGGAAGAATCGCGCCTGTCATCGTAGTTGACTTTGCCGATCGCCACTTCGACAAAGGGGGTGAGGGCGGGAGAGATTTCGTAGCCGATGCGTCCGCGCAACTCGCCCGACAGACGGTTGCGATCGCTGAGTGAGAGGGTGGTTCCATCCGGGAATTCCGCATCGGAATACTGAAACCGGGTGATGTCGGCCGCAATCGTGCCGCGCAGACGGCCGAAGTCGTGCTCCACCGAAACGCCGCCGGTGTATTGGTGGATGCCGGACTGGACCGAGGCGCCAGAAATGGCGTTCGGGTCGTCACTATCCTCTCGGCTGAAGTTGTATCCGCCCTTGATGTGGGCGACGGTCTGGTCGGCGAGATCGAGGCGCAAGTCGGCGTTGATGTTTGCTCGAGGATCAGTCGCCCCGTCGCCGGAGAGGTTCTCCTGCCAATAGCCTTCCCCGCTGATCATCAGCTCGTGGCGCGACCAGTCGGTCGTCAGCGTTCCCTTGAGGCCGGTTTCGGAGAACGTGCGGTTCCCGCTGTTGGTCCGCTCATGGACGAGCTTTTCGCTGATCGACGGGCGCAGCACCATGGTGCCGATGTGGACGCCTTCGCCATCCAGGTCGCGGCGCGTTCTCAATGCCGTCGGGTCATCCAGAGTTGTTTCGCGCAAGTTCTGTCGGCCGAGATCGAGCGGTCGGGCATTGACGTCCAGGTCTGCATCCGTGGCCAAGGCATCCGCGCCGAGGGGATCTGTCATGCCGTCCGCGTCGCCCGTCGCGGCTGCGGTGGTCGGATCAACGGTCGCAGTCGGATCTCCCGTGGCCGGCAGGGTGGCATTGTTGCGGCTCTGGCCCGGTAACGGCGTCCAGGTGGTGGACGGATCTGCAGTCTGTGCCACTGCGGGCACGACGAGGCCGAGCAGGCCGCAGGTCAGTAGGCCGGCCGAGAGAGCGGATACCCGGCGGCGTGCGCCCTCCGCTTCGGTCTTTGTATTCTGAACCATCTGGACTTCGCCCGGCAATGCTGGAATGCTTACCCAAAGGTAAAGCGCTGTGGTTAACGTTTAGTTGCCGTCGGTGCGCTGTCCCGAAATGAGTGCTCGCGGGCGGGCGTAACAGATTTTTGCCGTGAAGCTGTGCATGACGTTTCCTCCCAGAGTTGATGATCATCTGATCTTCTGGACAGGTGCAGACAAAAGCAGTAAGGAACCGCCATGATCAAGCGCGCTGTGAATCTTGTCGAAGCTGGAGCCATCGAATCGGCTCTTAGGGTGGTCTCAACCGAACGGGCCGGGTTGGACGCCCTGGAACGTGCGCTCACCGAGAGCCTTGCTGGACCTTTCTGCAATGCCATCAGGGTCATCGGCGGCATTTCCGGTCGCGTGATCGTCACCGGCGTCGGCAAGAGCGGCCATATCGGCACGAAGCTTGCCGCCACCTTTGCCTCGACCGGCACGCCCTCTTTCTTCGTCCATCCGGTGGAAGCCAATCATGGCGACCTCGGCATGATTGCCCGCGACGACGTGATCCTTGCCATGTCCTGGAGCGGCGAGAGCACCGAACTGCACGGCATCCTTTCCTATTCGCGCCGCTTTTCCATTCCGCTGATCGCCCTGACAGCCGGCGCGACCTCGACGCTGGCGCGCGAAGCCGACATCGTCCTTCTTCTGCCGAAGGAGCAGGAAGCCTGTCCGCATGGCGTTGCGCCGACGACGTCGACCATCATGCAGCTCGCCATGGGCGACGCGCTTGCCATCGCTCTGCTTGAAGCACGCGGCTTCACGGCCCATGATTTCCGCACCTTCCATCCGGGTGGCAAGCTGGGCGCTATGCTTAGCCATGTCTCCGACATCATGCACACCGGCGACAGCCTTCCGCTCGTTCCGGTCGGCACCTCGATGCCGGAAGCGATAACCGTCCTGTCGATGAAGCGTTTTGGCTGCGTCGGGGTGATCGATGGGGCCGGAACGCTGTGCGGCATCGTCACCGACGGCGATATTGCCCGACACCTGAGCGTCAATCTCGGCGAAACCTTGGTCGATGACGTGATGACCCGCAATCCGAAGACGGTCAACTCGACCGTTCTGGCGACCAGCGCCATGGGTTTACTCAACCAGCACAATATCTCGGCGCTGTTCGTCACCGAGGAAGACGGCACGCCGCTCGGCATCGTGCACTTCCACGATCTGCTCCGGATCGGCGTCGCCTGATCAGGCGGCCTCTACGGTCAAGTCACTACCATTCCACGAAACAATTCGAACCTGGGTGCCTGCCGCAAGGTCCGGCCCCAGCACCGGCCAGAAGGTGTCATCGAGGCGGATACGCCCGTGCCCCTCGGAAATTGGCTCCTGCAGGGTCNNCGCCACGCTGATTCAGCAGCGGTTCGTCGGTTACCTGGTCCGATTTCGACAAGAACCTGCGGCCAAGCAAGGTAGCGACGACCGCCAGCGCGGCGAAGGTCAGTGACTGGATCTGCCAGCCCCAGACGGCACTCTCCCAAAGCAGCAGCGAGATAACCCCGGTCGCAAGCGCGCCGATGCCGATCCACACCAGGAAGACGCCGGGGAGCAGGAGTTCGGCGGCCAGCAGCAACAGGCCAAGCAGCCACCAACTCCACGGACCCAGTTCAGCGACCATGCGGCTCAGCATTGCTCAGGTCTCCCGGTCGGGTGCGAATGGATTGACCGCCGGTGTCGTGCGCGCCGGTACTGCGGGTGTCGTCGGTCGGGCACGCGGCGCGGCGGACTGATCGCCGAAGACCTCGCGCGCGATGGCGCCTATGCCACCGAGCGAGCCGATCAGGCTCGAGGCTTCCATTGGCATCAGCACGACCTTGGAATTCGGCGCCGTGCCGATCGCGCTCATGGCCTCGGTGTATTTCTGCGCGACGAAGTAGTTGATCGCATTGATGTCCCCGGCGGCGATCGCCTCAGACACCATGCGTGTCGCCTTTGCTTCCGCCTCGGCCAGCCGCTCTCTGGCTTCCGCCTCGCGATAGGCGGCTTCGCGCTGGCCTTCTGCCTGCAGGATTGCCGATTGCTTGGCGCCCTCGGCGCGCAGGATCTGCGCGTTGCGGAAACCTTCGGCTTCAAGCACCTGGGCGCGNNTTCGCGGGTGACCTTGATGCCCCACGGGCCGACCGCCTCGTCGACGACGCGCAACAGACGGTCGTTGATGACCTCGCGGTTGGACAGCAGTTCGTCGAGATCCATCGAGCCCATGACCGAGCGGATATTTGTCATCGTCAGGTTCAGGATCGCGTTTTCCAGATCGGCGACCTGATAGGCGGCCTGGGCGGCGTTGAGGATCTGGTAGAAGGCGACTGCGTCGGCCGAGACGCTGGCATTGTCCTTGGTGATGACCTCCTNNCCCCCCCCCCCCCCTCCTTTTTTTTTTGGTGAGGACCTCCTGGGTCGGAACGTCGAGCACCTGTTCCATGACGTTGAGCTTGGAGCCGATCCGCTCGATGAAGGGCACGATCAGGTTGAGGCCGGGCTCCAGTGTGCGCGTATAGCGACCGAAGCGCTCGATCGTGTAGCGGAAGCCCTGCGGCACGGTCTTGATACCAGCGAAGAGAACGAGGATGACAAGGGCAACGAGCGCGATGACGACGATATCGGGACCAGCAAAATCCATGATGTGTTCTCCTGACAGTGCTTGACGCGGGGTTGGGGCACCGTCCGCATGGTTCTACCATCGGACGGCGACGAAGGCATTGCAAGGCCGAAGCGTCTGGTTGGAGACGATTAGACCCAGCCCTGAAGCTCGCGGCGCACGACATGCTCCAGCACGCGCATGCCTTCCTCGCTGTCGTTTAGACAGGGAATGTGCGTGAATTTCTCCCCGCCATTGTGGAGGAATTCCTCGCCCGCTTCACCGGCGATTTCCTCCAAGGTCTCAAGGCAGTCGGAAACGAAGCCTGGATTGATGATGGCGATCCGCTTCACGCCTTCCTTGGCCAGTCTTTCGACCGTCTTGTCGGTATAGGGCTGGAGCCATTCCTCCGGTCCGAAACGCAATTGGAAGGTGACCATGAGCTTCTTCTTGTCCCAGCCGAGCACATCGCCCAGCAGACGGGTCGTCTTGTAGCACTGGCAGTGATATGGGTCGCCCTTCTTGAAGTAAGACTGCGGAATGCCGTGATACGATGTCAGCACCATTTCCGGCTCCCAGTCGAGGGTCGCGAGGTGCTTGCGGATCGAGGTGGCCAGTGCTTCGATGTAAACCGGGTCGGCGTGATAGCGCGGAACGGTTCGCAGTGCCGGTTGCCACCGCATGTCCAGCAGTGCCTTGAAGGCTTCGTCGTTCACCGTTGCAGTGGTGGCAGCGGCATATTGCGGATAGAGCGGAAAGACGAGGATCTTCTCGCAACCATCCTTCTGAAGTTCGTCCATCTTGGAGCGGATCGACGGCTGGCCGTAGCGCATGGCCCAGTCAACGCGCACGTTCGGAAGGTCGGCGAAGGATGCTGCCATCTTTTCCGCCTGGTTGCGCGTATAGGTCCGCAGATAGCTTTCGTTCAGCTCGTTATTCCAGATCGCCTCATAGGCCTTGCCGACCTTCTGAGGCCGCTTGTTCAGGACGATGCCGTAGAGGATCGGATACCAGAACCACCGCGACCACTCAATGACGCGTCGGTCTTTGAGGAACTCCTCGAGATAACGACGCATCGACTTGTAGTCGGTGCCGTCCGGCGTGCCAAGATTGACGAGTAGCACCCCGACCTTGCCGAATTTGACCGG
Source organism: Rhizobiaceae bacterium UBA1291 (assembly GCA_002307905.1). GTDB lineage: Bacteria > Pseudomonadota > Alphaproteobacteria > Rhizobiales > Rhizobiaceae > Allorhizobium. Next base: position 41,994 of record DBUL01000119.1, on the reverse strand, counting down.
CGGATGATCGGAGGGGAGGTGAGATGTGTCTATGGTCATGTCGAAATCCTGCTGATGGCGCTCGATATCCAATACGTTGGAGAGCGCTTTCGGGATCATCCTTTAAAAGCAAAAACCGGCACGGGAAAGCCCGCACCGGTTCCACAGCTGCGGCATACCGCCCCCCTAGTTGGCGGGAAGCTCGAGTTCGTCGCCGACCCCGATCACGTTCGGATTCCTCAGCTTGTTGGCTTCTGCAATCTTGGTCCACAGATTGCCGTCACCATAGGTGGCGAGCGCAATCTTCCAAAGGCTGTCGCCGCGGACGACCGTGTACGTCTTCGCGGTCCCCGCCACGGCGTCGCTGGCGGCCGGGGCGGTAGTCGCGGGCGCCTCGGTTGTCGTAGCCGGAGCTTCGGTGGTTGCCGCAGGCGTTACAGTTGCCGCGACTTCGGTAATGCGGCCGTCGGTGTATGGCTTGTAGGGGCTGTTCTTGGCAATGTAGTCGGCCAGGACGGTTTCGAGGCCTGGACCGAAGTCATAGGCGTTCTGGCCTGCCGTGGCGAAGATCTTGTAGCCGTCGCCGCCGGCGCGCATGTAGTTGTTGGTGGCAATGCCGTAGAGCTTTTCCGGATCGAGCGCGACGAAGCCGTCGCCTTCCTTCACCTCGACCGAGACGACGCGGCTGCCAGCCGGCTTCGACTTGTCGAACGAATACTTCAGACCGGAGACCTGCGGGAAGCGGCCGGCACCTTCCTCGATCTGGCCGAGGCCGTTCTCGAGTGCCGCGACAATGTCGGAGCCCTTGAGCTTGAACGTGGCGAGCGTGTTCTGGAAGGGTAGGACGGTCAGGGCTTCGCCCATGGTGACAGTGCCGGCATCGATCGAGGCACGCAGGCCGCCGCCGTTCTGGATGGCGATCGTTGTCCCCTGATCCTTTACGCGGTCGACCATAGCGTCGGCGACGAGATTGCCCATCGTGCATTCTGCCGTGCGGCAGACTTCGCGCGAACCGTCGATGACATCCGTGGTCTCGCCGATTTCCTTCATCTTCAGTTCTTCGATCGGCGCGCCGAGTTCGGCGACCTTGGCTACATAGGCTGCATCAGGCGCAACGGAGTGGTCGAGCAGCTTTGGCGCTCCCTCGGCAGTCTTGATGGCGCCCGCGTCATCGAACACGACCTTCAGGTCGCCGAGATACTTGGAATAGGCGTAGGCCGTGACGATCGGCACGTCCTGGCCGGAGGGATTCTTTACCAGTGTCGGATAGGGGCCAACTGCCTTTTCGTCGGTCGAGGACAGCAGGGTATGGCTGTGGCCACCGACGATCACGTCGATTCCATCGACGGCCTTGGCGATCTCCTGATCCTTGACATAGCCGACATGCGAAAGAAGCACGATCTTGTTGACGCCGGCCGCCTCGATCTCCTTCACGGCATCCTTCAGATAGCCGATCTCGTCGATGAAGAGCACGTCTTGGCCGGGCGACGAGGTCTCGTCGGTGTCGGTCGCGAGGACCGAGACGACGGCGACCTTTTCCGCGCCGAATTCCTTGATGATGTAGGGTTTGTATTTTTCGGCGATCGGCGTGTTGAGGCCGGCCAGAACGTTGCCGGAGACCATCGGGAACTTCAAGGCGTCGATGAAGCGCGCCAGTTCCTCCGGACCATCGTCGAATTCGTGGTTGCCGATGGCCATCGCATCGTAGCCGATGTCGTTCATGAACTCAGCGATCGGGGCGCTTTTGTATGTCGTGTAGAACAGCGAGCCCTGGAACTGGTCGCCGGCGTCGAGCACCAGGACGTTGGTATCCTTCAGTTCCGCCTTGCGGGCATCGATGGCGGTTTTCATGCGGGCTATGCCGCCGAAGCACTCATTCTTGCCAGCTTCCTCGGCGCTGCAAGTCGAATCATACTTGTTGATCTCTTCGATCCGCGAGTGGAAATCGTTGGTGTGGAGGATGTTCAGCTCGAAATCAGCGAAGGCAGCGCTGGTTGACAGGGCAAGCACGGAAGCGCTCAATAAACCAGATCGCAGGTGTCTCAACATCGCTTTTCTCCTGTTTTCAAAATAGAATTCCGAGGTGCCGTGCGGCATTCCCGCGTGTTCAAAAGTCTTAGTCGAAGCGATGTTTTCACCAAGTCGGGGCAACTGCAAGAGGAAAACGGCGCCAAGACAAAGCCTGTGCTGGTGACAAAAAAACCGGCCAGCGTCGCCGCCGACCGGTCGTCATGGAATTATGCTGGAGCCCGCGCTCAACCGCGGCGGGCAAGCGAGAACTGAGAACCGGCGTCGGACGTGCAGTTCAGCTGGCTCGGCGTCACCAGGGCGCAATTTACCTTGGACTGGGTGTTGCGCACCAGCGAGGTCATGTTGATTTCGACGAGCCGATCCGAAACCATCATATAGGTGCCGGATGCGAGCAACTGGTTGCTGTCGGTCGTGCGGGTGGAGAATGTGCCTGCCCGGAAGGTCGAGACGATGCCGTTCGGATCGACCCACGCGCCATCGACGGTCGGCGCCTGACGAACCGGAGGAAGGGGCTGCCGCGGACCGGTCGAGGAGCAGGCGGCCAGCGTCCCGGTGCATGCCAGCAATGCTACAATAGACTTGATTTTCATTACCGTCTCCTGCCTGTCGCTTTCGCCCCGCGACGTTGAAATGCCTGACTGATTTCGCCAAACCATGCCGCGAAGACATGGTGAAAGCAAGTCCGCCGCTCCTTGTGGAGGGGGGATATGCAGGATTAGCGGCAACTTATTGACATTTGGCAACAGAAAGCCCGCCGCTTGGAGCGGCGGGCGAACTTGCCGTCTGCAGAAACAAATTTAGCGAACGAGGACGTTCTTGAACTGCCACGGATCCTTGGTGTCGATGTCTTCCGGGAAAAGGCCCGGTCGACCATCAAGCGGGGTCCAGTCTGTGTAGTGTCCCTCGACCGGGCCGAGATACTGCGCCTGCACTTCGAGGCAGCGCTTGTAGTCGACTTCGTCGGCTTCGACGATGCCAGCCTTGGGGTTCTCCAGTGCCCAGACCATGCCGGCCAGAACGGCCGAGCTGACCTGCAGGCCGGTGGCGTTCTGGTAGGGGGCGATGCGGCGGGTTTCTTCCAGCGACAGGCGCGAACCGTACCAGTAGGCATTCTTCTCGTGGCCGTAGAGCAGCACACCGAGTTCATCGACGCCGTCGACCAGTTCGTTCTCGTCAAGAACGTGCAGCACAGGCTGGGCATTGCCGCCATTACCGAACATCTCGTGCAGCGAGAGCACGGCGTCATTGGCCGGGTGATAGGCATAATGGCAGGTCGGACGGTAGGTCACTTCGCCGTCCTTGTCGCGGACCGTGTAGTAGTCGGCGATCGAGATCGATTCGTTGTGGGTGACCAGGAAGCCGTATTGCGGGCCGGGGGTCGGGCACCAGGTACGCACACGGGTGTTGGCGCCCGGCTGCTCGAGGTAGATCCCCGCCTTGCAGCCCTTCTTGTGCTTCTTGGCGTTCTTCGGCATCCAGTTCTCATGGGTACCCCAGCCGAGTTCGGCGGGCTGCAGGCCTTCCGAGATGAAGCCTTCGACAGACCAGGTGTTCCAGAAAACGTTCAGTGGCTTCGGGTTCTTGGTGCGTTGGGTGTCGCGCTCGGCGATGTGCACGCCCTTGACCCCGAGCTTCTTCATCAGCTTGGCCCAGCCTTCGCGATCGTCGGCTATCGGCTCTTCAAACTTCAGGCCGGTCTCGTTGGCGAGGTTGACGAGTGCCTGCTTGACGAACCAGGAGACCATGCCCGGATTTGCGCCGCAGGTGGACACGGCGGTGGTGCCGCCCGGGTTCTTGTTCTTTTCGGCACGAAGGGTTTCGCGCAGCGCGTAGTTGGTGCGCTCGGAATTCTTCATGCTCTTGTCGAAGTAGAAGCCGAGCCACGGCTCGATAACGGTGTCTATGTAGAGAACGTCAAGCTTGCGGCAGAAGCGCATCAGGTCGACCGAACCGGTATCGACCGAGAGGTTGACCAGGAAGCCCTGGCCAGCGCCTTCGGTCAGCAGCGGCTTCAGCAGCTGCTTGTAGTTTTCCTTCGTAACATGCGCTTGGATGTGCTTCACGCCATGCTTGGCGAGCAGCTCGGCTTCGTCATTGCGCGGATCGATGACCACCATCCGGCTCTTGTCGAACTTGAAATGGCGTTCGATCAGGGGCAGGGTGCCGCGGCCGATCGAACCAAAGCCGATCATGACGATCGGGCCGGTGATCTCGCCGTACACCGGATAGGTCTGCTTGGTCATTGCCTTCTCCTTGCAATGCGGGCCGGGCCCGCTGATATCGGCGGTTCTAGATCATAAAAGCCTGACACAATAAAGAGCGCTTTTCGGCCGCGATGCCCGTTGCTGGCGGATTTTCACGCGTAAGCGCCAGAGCGCAGGCAGCGTAGCAGTTCTTCGCGTTTTTCGGCCAGCCCCTTGTAGGCGATCTGCTCGTCGGTCATCGCCTCCAACTGGGCGGCAAGACCTTGCGCCATCCGCGCACCGTCGGGGTGTCGCTCGAAGACGGCGACGGGGTCGAGATAGATGCGGATGGTGAAGACAAGGTCGCCGGTTTGCTTCAGCTTGCGCAGGGTCTGGCGCTCGACGCGGACGAAGGCATTGGCCGGGTCTATGTCGCGGGAGGCCGGATCGGTCGACGGGCGGACGCTGACCGGATGATAGAGCGCATAACGCCAGTTGATCGACCAGTTGAAACGCTCGGCCGGCAGGTCCGGCTGGAGATTGTCGAACACCCGGTTGATGAGCGTGTCGTTGCGCGTGCCGCCCTCGAAGCCCGGCACATGCGCGTGGACCTTGGCCATTGGTCGCATGAATTTTTCCGCCAGCGACCAGGAGGAGGGGAAGGCGAGATGGGCGGCGATGATCGTCCAGCCGTCGGGCTTCTTGCGCAGGATCACCAGATCATCCTCAACCAGCGACCCGGCGCGCAGGAGCGGCGGGCGGCTTTCGTCGGCAAGGTCCACGGCATGGCCGGCCGTGGTCATTATCGAGCCTGAGCGGCTGTAGCGGTCGCCGTGGGCCTGCAGCAAGTGGTCCACAAGTAGATCCAGACATTCCTGCTGAGCGTCGATGCTTTCCGGCGCGGCGCGGAAGATGTCGTCAAAGTGGTCCTCTTCGAGACGCCGCTTTTCGTCGAGATAGCGCTTGAGATCGTCGTCCGGCTCTATCCAGCGCTTCGGATCCAGGGCCGAGAGGCCGATGGAGAAGGGCTTGGTCGCGTCGCTGGCATAGGGTGCGTAGGTGGGCATGTTCCGTCGAAGACCTCGTGCGGTAGTCGGCGACAGGTCGTTGCCGTCACCCCTTGAGAAGCTCAAGTTGAGGCAAGGCAGTGGTGATGGCAACCTCCGTTATTTCGTAGTCCGCCACGCCGTGAACCGCGAAGGGATCGCCCGCGACAAAGGCCTCGATGTCTGTCCGTTCGCCCTTGGCAAGAATGACGCCGCCGGTGCGGGGTACCTTGCGGCCGGACGCGAGGAACATGCCGGAGTCATAGCCCTGTATCACCCAGGTCATGTGCGGTTCCATCAGGCGATCGGCATCTTCCTGCGGCTTCACGTAGGTGAGGGAGAGGATGAACATCAGGCGTCACCTTCCACGAGTTCGGCGCGGATCAGGCCGCGCAGCGAGTTTCCGACATAGAGCTTGCGAAACTTCAGATCCTCGGGCCGCAGCACTTCGCTCCTGGCCTTGCGTTCGCGAATGAGTTCGGCGCGCAATACGCCCGGGAGCAGTCCGCTCGACAGGGCCGGGGTGACGAATTGGCCTTCCTCGACCTCGGCGAAGAGATTGGTGATGGTGCCCTCGCAGACCTCGCCGCGTTCGTTCAGCATAAGGACTTCGTCAGCATCTTCCGGTTTGAATTCGGCGCGNNTCATAGGGTTCGCGGCGCGAGGTCTTGTGGCGGTAGAGGCTATCGTCGGATTTCAGATGGGTCTGGGCGATCCGCAGTCGCCAGACGGTATCGTCTGATTGCGGTTCGAACGGGGAAGCTGTGACCTCGATCTTGCCCCGGAATGTCATGGTGAGGCGCACGCGCAGGGGAAAGTCGCCCTCCACCGCGGCTTGCAACTTGGCCAGCGCATCCTGCGGCTGGCGAAATCCCAGCGCGTCGGCGGAGCGGGAGAGGCGTCGCAGATGCTGGTCGAGCCGGAGAAAGCCTCCTCCCGGCTGCCAGCGCATGGTTTCGATCAGCGAGAAATCCATTGATCCCCTACCGCAAAGCGCGCCTTCAACAGGCATTCCTCGTATTCCGCTTCCGCCTTCGAATCGAAGACGATGCCGCCGCCGACATTGAAGACTGCCCGGTGGTCTTTGAAAAGTGTCAGAGTTCGTATGGCCACCGAAAAACGCATGGGCCCGGCCGGGTCGCAGAAGCCGATGGCGCCACAGTAGACGTCGCGTGGCCCTGACTCGAGCTCGGCGAGAATGCGCATCGCCCACATTTTCGGCGCACCGGTGACCGAACCGCAGGGGAAGAGCGCACGGAAGATTTCCGGTGTGCCGATCCCCTCCAAGAGCTTTGCCCGCACGTGGCTCACCATCTGATGCACGGTCGGATAGGTCTCTATGGCAAAGAGTTTGGGCACCGACAGCGTGCCGACCTCGCTGATGGCCGAAATGTCGTTGCGTAGCAGGTCGACGATCATGCGGTTTTCGGCCTGGGTCTTCTCGTCGGCCAGCATAGCGGCAATGATCGCCTGGTCTTCTTGCAGCGTCTTGCCCCGTGGCGCCGTTCCCTTCATCGGATGGGTCTCGATCCAACCCTCGTCATCAATCTTGAAGAACAGTTCCGGCGAGCGCGACAGGATCACCGGGCCGCCGAGATCGATGAGGGCGCCGTAGTGCACCGGCTGACGGGCAACCAGGGACCAGAAGGCAGCACGCGCATCGCCACGCCAGCGGGCCTCGATCGGCATCGTCAGGTTCGCCTGGTAGCAATCGCCCCGGCGCAGGTGGTCGTGCAGGCGCTTGAAGCGCCGGCGGTAAGCGGCGAAATCCCAGCCGGCACGCGGCTCGGTGATGAAGGGGGCGTCTCCCGTTGCGACAGGTGCGGTGAGCGGATGCCCAATTGGCGCGGGGCCGTCGAAAATGCCCATGGCTATGAGCGGCGTCTCCCTGCCATCTTCGACAAGAGGCTTCAGTTTTTCCTCGAAGACATAACCGGCCTCATAGGAGACGTAGCCTGCCAGCCATTTGCCCGACCGCCGCTCCGTCTCCAGCCGCTCGAAGGCGGTCAGCACCTCGTCGGCCGTCCGCGCGATGACGATCTCGCGCGGCTCGGCAAACAGCAGGCTTTCCCCGCGCTTGTCGTCTCGGAACAGGGCAAAGGGCGGATGGTCAGCCATAGGGCTTGAGCGTTCCCCGGTTCAGGAGGCCTTATCAAGCGCCTCCAGTTCGTCGATTAGGCCTTCTATCATCGACAGGCCCTTGGCCCAGAACGACGGATCGGTGGCGTCGAGGCCGAAGGGAGCGAGCAGTTCTGAATGGTGCTTGGTGCCGCCGGCCTTGAGGAGCTCGAAGTACTTCTGCTGGAAGCCTTCCTCGGCATTCTGGTAGACCGCATAGAGCGAGTTCACCAGGCAGTCTCCGAAGGCATAGGCGTAGACGTAGAAAGGCGAGTGGATGAAGTGGGGAATATAGGCCCACCAGCTCTCGTAGCCTTCCGAAATCCTGATCGCCGGGCCGAGGCTCTCCGACTGGACCGAGAGCCACAGCTCGCCGATCTTCTCGGCCGTCAGCTCGCCTTCCTTGCGGGCGGTGTGCACCTTGCGCTCGAATTCGTAAAAGGCGATCTGGCGCACGACCGTGTTGATCATGTCTTCGACCTTCTGGGCCAGCATGGCCTTGCGCTCCCGCTTGTCGGCGGTGCGGTCGAGCAGGGTGCGGAAGGTCAGCATTTCGCCGAACACCGAGGCCGTCTCGGCCAGCGTCAGCGGCGTCTGGCACATCAGCGGCCCCTGCGCGGCGGCCAGCACCTGGTGGACGCCATGGCCGAGTTCGTGGGCGAGCGTCATGACGTCACGCGGCTTGCCGAGGTAGTTTAGGAGCACGTATGGGTGTGCCGAGGGGACTGTCGGGTGGGCGAATGCGCCCGGCGCCTTGCCGGCGCGCGCCGGTGCGTCGATCCATTGTTCATCAAAGAAGCGACCCGCGATTTCGGCCATTTCAGGCGCGAAGGCACCGTAGGCGGCCAGAACCGTATCCTTGGCCTCGTTCCAGGGAATCAACCGGTCCGGCGTCTCCTTGAGCGGTGCGTTGCGATCCCAATAGTTCATCTGCTCCATGCCGAGCCATTTCGCTTTCATCGCATAGTAGCGGTGCGACAGGCGCGGATAGGCATCGCGCACGGCTGCGGCCAGTGCGTCCACAACGTCTCGCTCGACCCGGTTTGCCAGGTGGCGACTGTCGGCTATGTCCTCGAAACCGCGCCAGCGATCGGAGATTTCCTTGTCTTTGGCCAGCGTGTTGGTGACCAGCACGAAGATGCGGATGTTGTCCTTGAAGGTCTGCGAGAGCGCCTTGGCGGCCTGCTCGCGCAGGGCCGGATCGGCATCCTGCAGCATGTTGAGGGTGGCTTCGAGCGGCAGTTCCTGCTCGCCGACCCTGAAGCGCAGCGAGGCGAGCGTCTCGTCGAACAGGCGGTTGAAGGCCGCCGTCCCGGTCATCGACTTTTCCAGGAACAACTGCTCGATCTTGTCCTCGAGCTGGAAGGGCTTGTCCTTCCTGAGGTCGACGATCCACGGGCGGTAGTGGGCAAGTGCCGGATCCTTGTCCATGCTGGTGTCGATGACGGCATCATCGATACGGTTCAGCTCTAGTGCGAAGAACAGAAGATGGGCGGAGAGGTCGGTGAGCTTTGCCTGGACGTCGCCGAAGAATTTCCCGTTCTGGGCATTGGTCATGTCGGAATAGTAGGTGAGGCCGGCATAGGAGGCGATGCGGCCGAGCAGGTCTTCCAGCGCTTCGAGTTCGCGCAGTGCCTTGGACAGTCCCTGGTCGCCGGTTAGTGTCGCTGCCTCAGTAAGCTTGCCTTTCCATTTCGTTTCGAAGGCCAGCGAATCCGCGGCTGCCTTTTCAAGGTCGCTTCGGAATGCCCCGGACGTTTGCGACGGATAGAGATGCGAAAGGTCCCAGAGCGGAAGGTCGTCGAGTTCGGTCTGTGGAGCGGCAGCAGCAGCGGCCGTAGACAGGGCGCGGGCGGGCTGGAAATCTCTCGGCATGGTGGTCCTTCCTTTTCCGAACTGATTGGTAAGGAGATGTAGTCAGTCGCGCGCGAGGGGGCAAGCGTCGCTGTCAGCAGGTGTACGATCCCCTGTGCCGGGCACCGCTATCAGATTGATAAAATGCGAGCTTTTCTCAAAACGGGATGTTCAGTCCTTTCGGGCAGGCTTTGCCGGACCATGGTTTGCAAATGCGCATTCCGCATGACGCACCAGAATGAATTCGGGAGCTCGAAGTTGACCGCTCATATCCTTGTAATCGATGACGATGCGGTCCAGCGCCGCTCACTCAAGGCGGCGATCGAAGGCCTTGGGCATGTCGTACATCTTGCCGACAGCGATCAAGCCGGGCTTGACGTGTTCCGCAGGCATCGACACGAGATCGTAGCCGTTCTGGCGGACCTTTCCGCACCCGAGAGGATTGGCAACGGCTTTCTGGATGCACTGGGCGACCTGCATGCGAGCGTACCGGTGATCGTCCAAACGTCCGAGGGCGCAACCCGCCGTGCCATTGAGGCCATGCGGGCGGGGGCCTTCGACTTTCTCGTCAAACCGTGCTCGATCGAGCGGATTTGCGGCGCGATCCAGAGCGCCGTCAAATTCAACAGCAATGGTTCGCTGGGCCGACCTGGTCGTCGGAGCCGAACTGGTGCCGTCGGCTTTGGCGATATCGTTGCGGCGAGCTCGGCCATGGCCCGCGCGGTTGACCTCGGCCGGCGCGCGGCGCACTCCGTCATTCCGGTCATGCTCGAGGGTGAAAGCGGCGTCGGCAAGGATATGATGGCGCGTGCCATCCACACGACAAGCGAACGCTCGGCGCGCCCCTTTGTTACCATCAACTGTGCGGCAGTTCCGCCCAGCCTGATCGAAGGTGTGCTATTTGGACACGATCCGGCAGGGGTGCCCGGCGAGGCGCAGATCCCCGGCAAGTTTGCGGAAGCTGAAGGCGGTACGCTATTCATCGAGGAGATCAGCGAATTGCCCGCCCATGTGCAGGCGAAGCTCCTTTCCGTCGTGCACAACGGCGAAGTGGAATTGCCCGGCGGCAAGCGACCCCGGAAGATCAATGTCCGGCTGGTCCTCGCCACCAACAAGGACCTGATCGAGGAGGTCAAGGCCGGCCGCTTCCGGGAGGACCTTTACTACCGGCTCAACGTCTATCCGATCACGATCGCCGCGCTGCGCCGCCGCAAGGAAGATATTCCCCATCTGGCGCGCGCCTTCGTGGAGCGTTTCTCGGCTGAGCAGCGCCTCGCGAAACCCCTCACGATCGACGCCGGCGCGCTGGCGCTGCTGACCGTTCATGACTGGCCCGGCAACATCCGCCAGTTGGAGAATACTGTCTACAGGGCAGTCGTCCTGGCCGAAGGTCCAGTTCTCGGCGAGCGCGACTTCCCGCAGATCGCTGCCCAGAAGATCTCGGACCTTGCGCCTGCCGCTGCTGGAGGCGGGCGAAACCGAAACGAGGTCGTCCCAGCCACCTCGGCCGAGGTGAGTGGGCATATTCAGCCCGCGCCGCTGCCTGTCGAATCGGCTGCTTCCGATCGGATCGCGACAGCCAGCGAAATTGCCGCCAACGTGATCATCAGCACGGACGAAGCCGGCAATGTGCGAAAGCTCGCCGAGATCGAAGAGGAACTGATCCGATTCGCGCTCAAATTCTACCGCGGTCAGATGAGCCAGGTGGCACGCAAGCTCGGCATTGGCCGCTCAACGCTTTACCGAAAGCTGAAAGACTACGGCATCGACCCTGACGACCCCCAGAAGCACGCGGCTTGATGACGCGATCATGGCGTGCATTTGCTGCCGGATGGATGGCGTCAGGCGAGCCCCGGGCCTTTACGGGAGATGACGCTCAGGGGCCCGTTGCCCGCCAGGGCCGTCGCACCTTCCGCCACAGCGATTGATTCCTGCAGGAGAATTGCGGACAGGGTGGACCCGAGAGTAACGGCGCCACAAGATCAAAGGCATTGAGTTTTGCGAGCTTTCTCTTGCCGGAGGTTCGCAGAGACAATTGGAGCACGAAGTAGGTCAGGTCCCGACAGTGATCGCCCGCACGATCCCCGGCCACTCCATCTTCCCAGGTTGCTTTCTGAAACTCACACCAGCTTTCGATGTTCGGTGCATGCATTCCGCGCATTCTTGAGGTTGAATGGCGCGCACCAATGGCTGCGTCCGTCATACGGTGGAGATCGACGCGGAGTGTCGCGAGGAAGCTGCCCGTTCATGACCAGAATAGCCGCCGCACGCCTCGTGCTGCGCAGCGCACTGGAAACGGTGTCCCTCTTGCCGCTAATCACTTGTTAGGCATATGTTCACTATATAAGGATTGATGCTGCCTGTGGCAGAATTGCCATGGTGTTACCGCATTTCGCGGGCATTTATGTGGCGTGGGATATAGTCTTTCAGACGGGGATTGATTTGCTGACCTTGCATGATCGCAGCGCGCCTTCCGGCGGAAACGGGCGCAGTCATCCGACTGCGCATGCGCAGTCCTTCCTCAGGTCGGTCTGTTCGCTCGTTGCTTTCTTCTTCCTTACGTGCGTGGTTTCAATGGGCATGACGGCGACCGCCTCTGCCGAGACCCGCACCCTCAAGATCCACTTCGTTCATACCGGCGAGAAGGCGGCAGTCACGTTCAAGCGCAACGGCCGCTACGACGCTAACGGGCTCAAGCAGTTGAGCTACCTCGTGCGTGACTGGCGACGCAACGAGCCGACCAAAATGGACCCCCGGCTCTTCGATCTTGTCTGGGAAGTCTATCGGCGTGCCGGTGCGACAGGCTACATCACGGTCGTTTCCGGTTATCGATCCCCGGCCACCAATGCGATGCTGCGTTCGCGCTCCAAGGGAGTGGCGAAGGAAAGCCAGCACATGAAGGGCACGGCGATGGATTTCTACATTCCCGGTGTGTCGCTGAGCAAGCTGCGCGAGATCGGCGTCCAGTTGCAGGCCGGTGGGGTGGGCTACTATCCCAGGTCCGGATCGCCCTTCGTGCATATGGATGTTGCCGGCGTCCGTGCCTGGCCGCGAATGTCGCGTCAGGAACTGGTACGCCTTTTCCCCGATGGCAAGACCGTGCACATTCCTACTGACGGCAAGCCGCTGCCCGGTTATCAGCAGGCGCTGGCAGATTACAAAAAGCGGTTGAGCTCCAACCAGATTCTGGTTGCTGACGAGAAGTCCGGGGGGCGCAAGCGCAAGAACCTGCTCGCCATGCTGTTCGGCGGCGGCGACGAGGACGAAGAGGAAGATGTCGGCCCGCCGCCCAGACGCACACCCGTCGCGCCGCAGCCTGTCGTGACGGCGGCCGAACCGGTGATGATGGCGAGCGTTGCGCCGCCGCCTCCGCAGGCTGAATTGAGGATGCCGGAAGCGACTGTCGCGCTTAATGCACCGGTGCCGGCGGCCCGCCCATCGCTCACTCCCGCCGACAACAGCCTGGCTGTTGCGCTTTACTCCCCGACGCGCAACCCGGCCGCAGACGCGCTGGCGCGGGTCGCGTCCGGCGAGCCGACGGCCGAAGAAGGCTATGCCGACCTGCAGGCAATGAAGATACCCGTTCCGACCCTCCTTGGCCCGCGTGGTATGAAGGGTGATGCGCAAACCTCGGAAATGCTGACTGCGTCCGTCAACCCGGCCCTCACTCAGGCGGTCGAAGGCGAATTGGCGATGGTTCCGGTGCCGGTGGCACGGCCCGCGGTGGCGGAAGCCTTGCTGGCCGGCGCCGAGAGCGACCCGGAATCCGAAGTCGACCAGATCGAGCAGGCAATCCTTTCACCGGAAGCGGCAGCTGCGCTGGAAGAGAGCAATATGCCGATGCCCGGGACACGGCCTGACGCGCCGGTATCAAGTGGTGCCGTTGCGTTGACAATGGGCGAGGTTGGGCCCGCTTCGTCTCCGACGGTCGAGGTGGCAGCTATCGCCCCCCAGGCCAAGCCGGCCGCGAATGCGGGCGAATTCGGCGACGGCTTCGACATGCCGAAGGCGGTCGAGAACAGTGGCATCGAGGCGGGCCTGCCGGCCAAGGGCAAGCGCCCGAGCCAGGCGGAAGCCGAAGCGGCGCGTATGGCAATGTCGGGTGGGCGTCTCACCGAGGACATGATTTCCTACTGGGCTCTGAACCAGGACCGCTTCGAAAAAGTCGACAAGACTGCCAAGGCGCCGCGAATCGTCAGCCGCTCGCTGAGCGCGCCCATGGCGGCTATGCCGGTTGGCTTCCAGCAGGGTGCTGTGTCGGTCGATCCGAACCGTTTCGGGGCACCGTAAGATCGTCGCACCCCGAGATCGCAGTGTGGTCAAGCGCAATACAGAAAACCCGCCGGACAGGCCGTCCGGCGGGTTTTTCAGTTATGGAGACCTTTGGGCTCGGATCATTCCTCCGGCGGGCTCTCGATCATGCCGAGCGCGTGCAGGTAGGTGTCTAGGATCAAGTCCTCTTCCATGCGTTCCTGCTCGTCCTTCTTCCTGAGAGCGATCACCTTCTTGAGGATCTTGGTGTCGAAGCCCATGGACTTGGCTTCGCCGTAGACGTCCTTGATGTCGTCGGCGATGGTCTTCTTTTCTTCTTCGAGGCGCTCGATGCGCTCGACAAAGGCGCGGAGCTGGTCGCGGGCAACGCCGTGTGCGGCATCAGACATGGGCATTCTCCTTCAATAGCGGCAATTTCATTTGGTGAGGCTGACCTGCCGCGAAGCGGGGCTCGCGTCAAGACCCAAGTTATGCGCAGCGCTCACTCTTCAGTCTTGTGCCGGACCGCAGCTCCGAACGAGGCGCGAATTGCGCAGGAAATTGCGGCGAATTCCCGTTCCTTCGCCGACGCTATCCTTTCAGACGGCCGGGTAGGGCCCCGCGCGGGACGCGTGAACTTCGTATCGGTGCAGCGCCGGATCGGCATTGAGTCTTTCGAAGATCGGCGCCAGCCTGTCGGCCCAGGCTGCGACGCCGGCCTCGTCGCCGATCAGATCCTGCCGCACTTCCAGAAGAGCGTGCGGCGTGCCTGTCATCATGCAATGGCTGTACAGGGTGTCGCCCTTCAAGGCTCCGTCATAGGGCTCGTTGTCACCGACAGTGATGTCGCCGGGCGCCCGGAGATGGCGAAGCAAGGGCTCGACGGCGCGATGGTCGCTATCCCATAGAACGGCTGCATGCCATGGCCGGGCGATGCCTTTCCAGGCGGGGGTGAAAGAATGCAGCGACAAGACCAGCGGCGCCTTGCCGGATGCTTCTGCAACCGCGGCAATCGTGCGACTGACGGCCTGGTGATAGGGCCGGTGGAAGGTTTCGATGCGGTGGTTCCACTCGTCCGCGCTGATCGGGTGATTGCCCGGGATGATCGCCCCGTCGGAGATCTTCATGATCAGCGTCGGATCGTCCTCGCCGCGATTCGGATCGATCAGGAGGCGCGAGAAACAGCTGAGTACGGCCGGCACCTCCAGCCTGGCAGAAAGGCGGCGGGTTAGAGCCTCGATGCCGATGTCATAGGCGATATGGCGGGCAAAGGCGTCCTCGGGCAGTCCCAAGCGACCATAGCGCTCCGGCAGGCGGTTCATCGCATGGTCGGCGAGAAGCACCAGACCGCGGTCATGCCGACCCGATAGGAGTTCGAAAGGCGAGAAGTCGTGCATGGGCGCCGCCGGAAAAGGTGTCTCGGGCTTGATGACATGGGGGAAAGGCGAGCGCAAGCTTTCGTCCCGGCCACGTTTGTGCCAAGATCGCGGTTGATGGTTTATGTCAAAAATATAATCGATTAGAATTGCGTTGACTTTCCGAGGCCATCATCGCAAGAAGGCAGTCGACGCACAAACATGGAGTTCCGGCGGAAACCGTGCTGAAGCAAGATAGAATTCCAAGCTCCCAGGGGAGCGCGCGTCACCTCAAACAATTTCTCATCGCCAGCGTATTGATTGCGCCGCTTTTCGCGGCGGGCGCAGCACATGCTGAATTCAGGGTGTGCAATGGAACGCCCAACCTCGTCGGCGTTGCGATCGGCTACCGTGCAGAAGAAGGCTGGATCACCGAAGGCTGGTGGCAGATTCCGGCCTCGACCTGCGCCACGCTGATCGAGGGCGAACTGCAATCCCGCTACTATTATCTCTATGCGGAAGATGCTGCCCGCGGCGGACGCTGGACGGGCGACATCAACATGTGCGCAGCCGAGAACGAGTTCAAGATCGTCGGCGTACAGGACTGCTTCGCACGGGGCTACCAGCAGATGGGATTCAAGGAATATGACACGGGCCGTCAGGGCAGCTGGATGGTCCAGCTTTCCGACACCCCCGGCACGCAGGAAAGCCAGAATTAATGAAGCGTAATCGCAAAGTGAAGATCCTCGCAACGCTCGGTCCGGCCTCCTCCGACGAAGCGATGATCCGCAAGCTGCATGAGGCGGGAGCGGATTTGTTCCGCATCAATATGAGCCATGCCAGCCACGATGTGATGCGTAGCATGATTGCGAAAATCCGTTCCGTCGAGGCCGAATGCGGTCGCCCGATCGGTATTCTTTGCGATCTGCAGGGGCCGAAGCTACGTGTCGGCAAGTTCGCCGAGACCACCGTCGAACTGGTGCCGGGTCAGACCTTCACGCTGGATGACAAGGATGAGCCTGGCGACAATACGCGCGTCTTCCTGCCTCATCCGGAAATCCTTACCTCGGTCAAGCCGGGCCATCGCCTGCTGATCGACGACGGCAAGCTGCACCTGCGTGCTGAAAAGTGCGACGGAAAAAGCATCGTCACCACCGTGGTCTCGGGCACCAAGATCTCCGATCGCAAGGGTGTGAGCCTCCCCGATACTCTGCTTGCAACCGGCGTCCTGACCGACAAGGACCGCGCCGACCTCGACGCTGTCCTGGCCACCAACGAGGTGGACTGGGTGGCGCTGTCGNNCCCCCCCCCCCCCGCCGGGGCCCCGGCAAGCCGGTGGTCGTCGCGACCCAGATGCTCGAATCAATGATATTCGCGCCAGTCCCGACCCGCGCCGAAGTCTCCGACGTCGCGACCGCCGTGTTCGAAGGCGCCGATGCCATCATGCTGTCGGCCGAGTCGGCATCCGGCCAGTATCCGGTCGAGGCGGTTTCCACCATGGCGTCCATTGCTCGCACGGTGGAACGCGAGCCGCATTATCCGGGCATCATCTACGCTCAGCGTGCTCATCCCGAGGCTACAGGCGCCGACGCCATTTCCCTTGCTGCCCGACAAATTGCCGAGACGCTGAAGCTCACGTCCATCGTCTGCTACACATCCTCCGGCAATACCGGGCTTCGCGCCGCGCGTGAGCGTCCGGAAGTGCCAATCATCGCGCTTTCGCCGGTCATTCAGACGGCGCGGCGCCTGTCGGTCGTGTGGGGTCTGCACTGCGTTGTCTCGGAAGAGCCGACCGACCTCGACGACATGGTGAACCGGGCCTGCCGCATCGTTGTCGCCGAGGGCTTCGGAAAGCCAGGTGACCGGGTCATCATATCGGCCGGTGTGCCGCTCGGAACGCCGGGCGCCACCAACATGCTGCGCATTGCCTATATCGGATCGGACGGTTTGTCCGGGATCTGAGGGATGCCCAGTCATGGTTAGGCGAAAGCCGCCTCCGGGCGGCTTTTTCAAATTTCGGCCTCTCGTCACCCGGGTTGACCGCCAAGGCTTACGTCCGACTGCCGGCAAGCTTCTCGGAAAGCTTCGTGATGATCTCCTGTGCCTGTCGATCGGCCGGATAGATTTCCAGGTAGCGCTCCCAGGCCTTGAGAGCCATCTCCTCGCTGCCGCGTTCGCCGAGGATCGCAGCGAGGCTCGCCAGCGCGCCGAAATGGCGGGGCTCCAGGGCCAGTACACGGTTGATGTCGGAAACGGCCCTCTTGTAGTTGCCCATGGTATAATGCAGCGTTGCTCGCTGGTTCCACGCGCCGATGAAGTCCGGCTTCAAGACGATGGCCTGATCAAGAAAATCGAAAGCGGCTGCGTTTCGTTTCTCGGATGCCGCGCTCTGCGCCCATTGCATCAGCAGGTCAATGGTCGGGCTGCCCGATGCGTTCCAGCTCGCCAGGATGTCCTCGGTGAGACGGTTCGCTGCCTCCGGATCGCGCTCCCGCTTTAGATCGGCGATCAACGCATCAACGCCCTCTGGCATCTCCTCGGCGCCTGATTCGACGGATACGCTTTCGGAAGCGCCTGCCGGGGCATCGGTCTGCGCCAGGGCAGACGGTCCGTGGACAGTCGCCAACAGTAGGGCTGAAATGAGCGGGGCACAAATACGAAAACGGCGCATGCCGACAAGGTAATCCGCTTGCGCCGCTATTCAAACTCAATTTTTCGCCATCGACACGATTGGGTGGAGGACCCATGTCTGACGAACAGCACCGCCACCACAGGGCGGCGCTCCCTTGCCTCAGCCCTGACGAGCCTTGAAGCGCGGGTTCTGCTTGTTGATGATGTAGACGCGGCCCTTGCGGCGAACCAGACGGTTGTCGCGATGACGGGCCTTAAGCGCTTTCAGCGAGTTCTTGATCTTCATTTTACTGGTCCGCAAAGGTTGTCGGCGAATAGTACACTCGCCACTGTGTCTAACAATCAAAAGCGCGCTACGGGGCGCGCTCTTAAAGGGTTGGTGGCAAATACTCCGTCCTGACCCTTCGTGTCAACCGGTTCCGCCCGGATTTGGCGGCGGAAGCCCGGTTTTCTCCGGCTTTTTCAGCGTTCGGGACGCATGAGCTCGGTGACATGACCCATCTTGCGGCCCGGCCGGGCCTCGGTCTTGCCGTAGAGATGGACGAGTACGTCGGGTTTGGCAAGCCATGCCGGAACATCGTCAAGATCGTCGCCGATCAAGTTGGTCATCGCGCAGTCGGAGTGTCTGGCAGGTGAGCCGAGCGGCATTCCCGCAATCGCCCTGATGTGCTGCTCGAACTGTGAAACCACACAAGCTGCTTCAGTCCAATGGCCGCTATTGTGAACGCGCGGGGCAATCTCGTTGGCCACCAGACTGCCGTCGGGCAGGACGAAGAACTCTATGCCGACAACGCCGACATAGTGGAGCGCTGCCAGTAGCTTCCGCGCTGATTCGCGGGCGGCGCCGATTGTGGCTTCACCGATTCGGGCCGGAAGGGTCGATGTGTCGAGTATGCCGTCGCGATGGACGTTCTCGGCCGGGTCATAAGTTTCCACGCTTCCGTCGATGGCGCGGGCGGCGATGATCGAGATCTCGCGTTCGAAGGGTACGAAGCTCTCGAGAATCAATGGAACGTTGCCGAGGGCTGCAAAGGCGCCCTGCGGGCTGTCGGTCATCGAACGGAAAACGCGCTGGCCTTTGCCGTCATAGCCGAGGCGTCGCGTCTTGAGAACGCCCTGTCCGGCGAAATCGGCGAGCGCTCTCTCGAGTTCGGCCTGGCTGTCGACGGCATGAAAGCGCGCGGTCGGGATGCCGCAATCGTTGAGGAAGCGTTTTTCCGTCAGCCGATCCTGCGCGACTTCGAGCGCGCGCGGCGGCGGATAGACCGGCACGTTGCGCGCCAGGATCGCGGCTGCCTCGACAGGCACGTTCTCGAATTCATAGGTGACGATGTCGCAGGCAGCGGCGAGTTGGGCCAGCGCGACCGGGTCGCCGTAGGGCGCGGTGATCTGGCTGTTGGCAACCTGGGCTGCCGGGCAGTCGGCCTGCGGCTCGAGGATCACGGTGCGAAAATTAAGCCGGGCGGCGGCCATGGCCAGCATGCGACCGAGCTGTCCGCCGCCGATAATGCCGATCGTGCGAGCACTCATGGCTGCTCGTCCAGCGGATATTCGGCAACGGCTGCGCTCTGGCTGGCACGCCATTCGTCGAGACGTTCGGCGAGGTCCTCGTCGTGGAGGGCGAGCACGGCGGCGGCCAGCAGCGCGGCATTGACGGCGCCGGCCTTACCGATGGCGAGCGTGCCGACGGGAATGCCGGCCGGCATCTGGACGATGGAGAGCAGGCTGTCCTGGCCGGACAGCGCCTTCGATTGTACCGGTACGCCAAATACCGGAAGCGGCGTCATGGCGGCGGTCATGCCGGGAAGGTGGGCAGCGCCGCCAGCGCCGGCGATGATGATCTGAAAGCCTTCGTCGCGCGCGCCCTTGGCAAAGGCGACCAGCCGATCAGGGGTGCGGTACGCCGAAATGATGCGTGCCTCATAGTCTACGCCCAGAACATCCAGCGTATCGGCGGCGTTCTTCATGGTCTCCCAGTCGGACTGGCTTCCCATAATGATGGCGACCGGAGGGCGTTCTTCGTTCATCGTGGCGGTCCTTGCCTGTTCACGCGATGATATCGGGGATGATCTGGTCTTCGAGGGAGGTCAGCTTGTCCTTGATTCCCAGCTTTTTTTTCTTCATGCGCTGAATTCTCAAGGCGTCACATCCGGTGGTGATCATGGCGTTGATGGCGACGTCATAGTCCTCGTGCTCCTGCCGGAGCCGGGCGAGCGCCAGCCGAATGTCCGCCTGTTCCTGATCGGCCATTATCGTGTCCCCATTCTCGCATTCAACCCATCCTTTTTGTCGGATGCGTCGAAGATTCGCGCATGCTCCTATCATCAAATACCGGTAACGGGAAGTTATCCTTGCCAGCGAATTTGCCGCGCTTTCTCCCTCATTTCGCCTTCGACAAAACCCATTGTTCGTGTCACATTACTTTCGCAAAGCCTGAAACTCCAGCGTTGTGAGGGCTGGAGGTAGGCGAAAGGAAGGACGTGTCAAATGACCATGCAGGCTCATCTTGAATCGCTCGAAAAGAAGCACGGCGCTCTTGAGGAAAAGCTCCACACTGCTCTTACGTCTCCCTCCGTCGACGACCACCATATCGCCGAGCTGAAGAGGCTCAAACTGCGGATCAAGGATGAAATGGAACGCCTGAGGGCGTCGACCAGACACTGACTTTCCGGCATATGCCGGCCGGGGGTCGCCTGAAGGCAGATCCGGGCCGGCAAGCCAGGAACAACCGATTACACACCGATGCCCCGGAGACCAGAGCGGTTTTCGGGGCTTCTTTTGTTCTCGAGGGATGCGCTCAGGACCAGAACTGGTCAAGCCAGAGGTTGAGGCGATCGAAGCCCGGGCGATTGACGGAATAGATGCGCCGCGTTCCCTCGGCGGTCACAGTCACGAGATTGCAGTCGAGCAATGCCTTGAGGTGCTGCGAGACGGCGGGACGGCTGATCGGCAGGCCACTCGCAAGATCGTTCACTGTCTTCGGCGCACGCCGCAGTTCCTCCAGCAGGTACCGGCGGTGCGGGTCGGCGATCGCGACAAAGGGATCAATGTTCGACATGGCGTGAAGTTACGTCAAACTCCACGTTGCGGCAAGCGCGCTGTGCGTTGCAGCAATCGCTAGGGGCTACCCTGCTTAAAGTCCGGTGATGCCGTCATAGAGCAGCTTGCCACCGGCGATCAGCACCATGCCGTACATGAGCGGATAGAAGATGTGCGGTTTCAGGTGATGGACCAAACGGGCGCCGATGAGGGTCGAGACGAGCGCTAACGGCAACAGGGTCGCCGAAAGGACCAGATTGCCGGTGCCGAGTTCGCCGAGCGCGAAATAGGGTATGACCTTGATCGCGTTCATGATCGCGAAAAATCGGGTACTGGTGCCGGTATAGGAGAGCGGATCCAGTCGGAGCGGCAGGGTATAGATCTGGAACGGCGGCCCGCCGGCATGGGCGACGAAGCTCGAGTAGCCGGACAGCGTGCCCCAGAGCGTCGCGGCGACCGGCCGCTCGGGTGCGGCAGCCGGTTCCGTCTTTTGCAACTGCCGGGCCGCGTCGACGAAATAGCGCAGCGCGAACAGCACGGATATGCTGCCGAGCAACAGCCGCATGACGTTGACCGAAACATAAGCGGATGTAGCCCAGCCGATCGCGATGCCGAGAATGCCGCCGGGCAGCATGGCCAGAAGTGTCGGACGGCTGTTGTGGCTTCGCCAGGCCCAGAGCGCCACCGCATCCATGACCAGCAGTATTGGCAGGAAGATCGCCGCCGCCTGCATCGGTGGGACGACGATGGCAAGGAGCGGCACACCGATCAGGGCAAATGCGCCGCCTAGACCGCCCTTGGACAGCCCGACGAGAATGACGGCCGGAATTGCCGCGGCATAGAACAGCAGATCAAGATTCATTTGTTTCGGTTGATCCTTTCGATGGACCGGTCTATCGGATTTACTTACCCAATACGAGGGAGGTGTGCGGAGAACGCCGCACCGTCCCGGAGAACGGATCCAGTCATGACCAGTCCCGAAGATCGCTGCCGTCTCGTCCTGATCGTACCCGACATTGCCGATGCCGAGGCAAAGGCGCGTGCGGTCGGCGACGCCCTGAAAGGTGGCGACGTCGCCTCGGTCATCATTCCGCAATACGGTCTTGATGACGCGGCGTTCCAGAAGCATGCCGAACTGCTCGTGCCGCTGATCCAGGACGTCGGGGCCGCAGCGCTTGTCGCCGACAACAGCCGTGTGGCTGGCCGGGCCCAGGCCGACGGTCTTCACATTTCCGGCAATGCGGCCGCGCTTGCCGAGGCGATCGAGAAGCATGTGCCGAAGATGATCGTCGGAGGCGGCAATGCCATGGACCGGCACCATGCGCTGGAAATCGGCGAGGTGCAGCCCGACTATATCTTCTTCGGCAAGCTCGACGGCGACATCAAGCCGGACGCCCATTCGAAGAACCTGGCGCTTGGCGAATGGTGGTCGTCGCTGATCGCGATTCCCAGCATTGTCATGGGTGGGCAGGATCCAGCGTCGGCGCTCGCGGTCGCAGAAACCGGCGTCGAGTTCGTCGCATTGCGCGAGGCGGTTTTTGCCGATCCGGCCATGGCTGCCACTGTCGTTGCACGGGTCAATGCCGAGCTTGACGAAAAAGCGCCACGGTTTGAAGATTGAAACGCATCATGCGCTCAACTCTTTTAAATCGGCCCGTGCTGTTTGCCGTCGTTGCCTGCCTCGCGGCGGTGGTTGGTTTGCCGAGCTCTCCTGTCGCCCAGCAAGGGGAAAAACGCCCGTCGATGCGGCCGCTGGCGCCTGCCGACGTGAGGGTGCTAGAGCGCGGTGAGCAGCAGCCACCCTCCGCAGGAACGCTCGATCGCAGCGCCCGCCCCGGGTCCGAGGCGGATGAGAAACTGCAGGCGAACCAGGGGGACGACGAGCCTCAAGGGATCAACATCTATGCGCGGATGGGTGTTCCCCTGCCAGACCTGCCGCCCGAGGCGGAGTACAAGGGGCCCCTGGATGAGGCCTATGGCGCGTTCCAGCGCGGATTTTTTCTGACGGCCGTAGACAAGGCTCTGCCGCGCGCCCAGCTCGGCGATCCGGCGGCGCAGACCCTGCTTGCCGAGCTGATGGACCGTGGTCTGGGCATCAAGAAGGACCTGAAGGGCGCTGCCTTCTGGTATGGCCAGGCTGCTGCCGGCGGCGATCCGGCCGCGATGTTCAAATACGCGATGCTGTTGATGGAGGGCAGGACAGTCCCCCGCGACAAGGCCAAGGCCGACGAATACATGCGCAAGGCCGCGGATGCCGGCAACAGTTCGGCGCAGTTCAACTGGGCACAGACCCTGGTCGCCGACAATCCCGGGCAAAAGGGCTTGTCCATGGCCTTGCCCTATTACGAGAAGGCCGCGGACAACGGGATTGCCGATGCCCAATATGCAGTGGCGCAGATCTACGAATCGCTGAAGGACATTTCCGAGGAAAAGCGCGCCAAGGCGCGTTACTGGCTCGACCGTGCGGCGCGCGCCGGTTTTGACACCGCCCAGCTCGACATCGGCATCTGGCTGATCAACGGCATTGCGGGCGAGCGGGATTACGAAGAAGGCTTCCGCTGGCTGAAGGTCGCCGCCAACCGCGGCAATGTTGTAGCTCAGAACCGCCTTTCGCATCTCTATATCAATGCACTTGGCACGCGACCCGATCCGATCGAGGCCGCCAAGTGGTATGTGCTGTCGCGTCGGGCAGGGCTGAAGGACCCGGCGCTTGAGGATTTTTACCTCGGACTGACCGACGAAGAACAGAAACAGGCGATCGACGCGGCGAACAAGTTCCGCCGCCGTTGAAGTCGGACGCTGGGGAGGGGGAGAAAGTGGACAATGTCGAGCTTTTTCAGCGCCTCGGCCTGGCTATTGCCATCGGGGCGGCTGTCGGCGTCGAGCGGCACTGGCGCGAACGGGATGAACCGGAAGGCGCACGTACGGCCGGTATCCGCACCTTCACCATGTTCGGCATGGCCGGTGGGGTCGCCGGACTCATCGAAAGAACTCTCGGCACCGCGTCTGGCTATCCTGGCGTAGCGCTCACCGGCTTCCTGATCGCCATTGCTACAGTCATGGCGGTCTTCGAAATGCGCGAGGCGATTGCCGAGAAATCCTTTAGTGTGACTTCGGTAATCGCTGCCATTCTCACCTTCGGGCTCGGAGCACTCGCCACGCTTGGAGACATGAAACTCGCCTCGGCTGGCGGAGCTGCGCTGATCGTAATCCTCGTCAGCCGCGAATTCCTGCACCAGGCAATCCGGCGGCTGCAATGGGTCGAGCTGCGCTCGGCAGTCATCCTGCTTGCCGTAACCTTTGTCCTGTTGCCGATCATACCCGATGCTCCGATCGGGCCGTTCGGAGGGGTTTCGCCGAAGAGCATTGTCCTGCTCGTCATCATGCTCGCCTCGATTTCCTTTGTCGGCTATGTCGCGGTCAGGATGTTCGGCGCGACGCGCGGCGATGTGTTGGCCGGTGCGGTTGGCGGACTGGTGTCTTCCACCGGAACGACCGTGGCATTCGCTCGCCGCAGCCGCACCGAAGAAACGGTTCTTACACTGGTTGCGGGTGCAATCAGTGCAGGGGCGGTTTCGTTGCTGCGCACCGCCCTGCTTATCGGGGCCCTGGCCGCATCGCTACTGCCCGCGCTACTCGTGCCACTGCTCATGGGCGCTGCAGCACTAGTCGCCTATGCACTGCTTGTCGCCCGGCGCCAGCGCGCCGAGGGAGGGCAGGGTATACCGGGCAATCCCTTCGAACTCGCTGCGGTGGCGAAGATGGCTCTTCTGCTGGCCGCAGTGGCCTTTCTCGCCCGGGCAGCCACACTGCTTTTCGGCGATGCCGGCCTCATCTTCGCCTCGGCGCTATCCGCGCTTGCCGATGTCGATGCGGCGACCGTCACCGTGGCCGGCCTGCTTCCCTCGCTCGATATCGGCCTTGCTGCGCAGGCGATCGGCGTCGCGGTGGTTTGCAACATGACTGCCAAGGCGATTTATGCGGGCATTTTTGGCAGCTTTCGTTTTTTCATGCATCTGTTGGCGGCAACCGCACTGTCGGTCGGGGTGGGGCTTGCCGCCTGGGGGCTGGGCCTCGCCATATGACGAGTCATGCCTGAGACTGGCTGGTGCATGCCTCTTGAATTCCGGCTGTTTTTGTGGTCTTGAACCGCCCAATCGCCGCGATCCATCGCGCCGCGCTTGCCGCCGTCGCCCGGCGACCTGCCGCACTTTCAAGGAAACCGATAATGGCCCGTTCAGCTCTCCTCAATGTCATGGTCCAGGCCGCGCTCAAGGCGGGTAAGTCCCTGTCGCGCGATTTCGGTGAGGTGCAGAACCTGCAGGTTTCGGTTAAGGGACCGAGCGACTTCGTTTCGCAGGCCGACATCAAGGCCGAAAGGCTGGTTCGTGAAGAACTGCTGAAGTCACGCCCGACCTACGGTTTCCTCGGGGAGGAAAGCGAAGAGATCAAGGGTACAGACGGCGCGCACCGCTGGATCGTCGATCCGCTGGACGGCACGACGAACTTCCTGCACGGCATTCCGCAGTTCGCCGTGTCGATTGCATTGGAGCGCAATGGCGAGATCGTCGCCGGCGTTATCTTCAATCCGGCGACCGACGAACTCTACACAGCCGAAAAGGGCGGCGGCGCCTTTCTCAATGATCGCCGCATCCGCGTGGCGGCGCGCAAGGTCTTGTCCGACTGCGTCGTCGGTTGCGGCATTCCCCATCTCGGCCGCGGTGCGCACGGCAAGTTCCTGCTGGAACTGCGCCATGTCATGGGTGAAGTCGCCGGCGTTCGCCGCATGGGTGCAGCCGCCCTTGACCTGGCCTACGTTGCGGCCGGCCGTCTCGACGGTTTCTGGGAAGCCGAGCTCAACCCGTGGGACATCGCCGCCGGCCTGTTGTTGATCCGCGAGGCTGGTGGCTTCGTCAGCGACATGCATGACGGCCAGGACATGTTCCACACCGGCACCGTCGTCGCCGGCAACGAATATATCCGCAAGGCACTGATTGAGGTCATTGCGCGGCCAATCCCGAAAGCCTGAGACTTTACACAGGCGTCGTCAGGGGTCGGCGGCTTTTAGCTTCAATTCGTCGCAATTTTCTACTAGCCTCCGGCGCACGATGACCGGAGGCTGGAGACGACATGGCGAAAGTTAAGCTGGCGGATTTGGAGGCGGCGGAGGCAGCACCCGGAGAATACGGCCACAAGCTATCCAGCCCGATGCCGTTCTTCACGACCATGGTGATCTTCCTGATCATCGTCGGTTTCATTGCCGCCATCCTCTATCGACAGGCGCATGCAGCCTTCATGACCAATCCGGGTCTCAATGGCCTCATCCTTGGCGTTCTGGCCGTCGGCATCGTCCTCGTTTTCAATCATGTGCTGGCGCTGAGGCCGGAGGTTCGCTGGTTCAATTCCTTCCGCGCAGCCGGTCATGCCGAAAAGGTGGGGCGCGACCCGCGACTTCTGGCGCCGATGCGGGCGCTGATCGGTGGCCGTCGTTCGATGGCTATCTCGACCACGGCACTGCGGTCGATCCTCGATTCGATTGCCACCCGTCTCGACGAATCACGCGATACCTCACGCTACCTGATCGGCCTCCTCGTGTTCCTCGGACTGCTCGGTACATTCTGGGGGCTACTCGGCACGATCGCTTCCATCAGTTCGGTGATCCAGTCGCTTGATCCGGGCGCGGGCGACAGCAGCGACGTGCTGCAGGCGCTGAAGAGCGGTCTCACCGGTCCGCTCTCGGGCATGGGCACGGCGTTTTCGTCCTCGTTGCTTGGCCTGTCGGGCTCGCTTATCCTCGGCTTCCTCGATCTGCAGGCCGGTCGTGCCCAGAACCGATTCTATACCGAGCTTGAAAACTGGCTCTCCTCGGTGACGGATGTGGATTCCGACATGGCGATAACGGCCGGCGGAATGTCCGGCGTACCGGCGGACGACATCAAGGGTTTGGTCGACCAGTTGTCCAGGCTGGCCAGCCGAGAGGGTGCTGCGCTCGGCGGTAGCGACCGTTCGGTTGCTGCAATCGCCGGGCTTGCCGAAGGCATTCAGGGCCTGGTGAAGAACATGCGCAACGAGCAGCAGATGCTGCGCGACTGGATCGAGGCGCAGCAGGAAGATGCCCGCGCAATGCGCAAAACGCTCGACAAGCTGAACGAAAAAATGGGCGGGGGCAAATAACCATGGCGCTCGGCCGCAACCGCCGCCGCGACAGGGGCATGGACTACTGGCCGGGCTTCGTCGACGCCCTGGCGACGCTACTTCTGGCGATCATGTTCCTGCTCACGGTCTTCGTGCTGGCGCAGTTCATCCTCAGCCGCGAGATCTCCGGCAAGGACGAGGTCCTCAACCGCCTCAACAGCCAGATCGCCGAACTGACCCAATTGCTTGCGCTGGAAAAGAGCGGCAAACAGGATCTGGAGGATACGCTTGCGTCTCTGCAGTCCTCGCTCACCGTCTCCGAAAGCGAACGCAGCCGGTTGCAGCAATTGCTCGACGCCGGTGCTGGTACGTCGGATGCCGCCAACCTGCGGGTCGGCCGGTTGACGCAGGAGCTCGATTCCGAGAAGCAGGTGAGCCAGCGGGCGATGAGCCAGATCGAACTGCTCAACCAGCAAATCGCCGCGCTGCGCGCCCAGATCGCTGCCGTCGAAGAGGCACTGCAGGCGTCGGAGGCCCGGGATCAAAACTCTCAGGTGAAGATCGCCGATCTCGGACGCCGCCTCAACGTGGCGCTTGCCCAGCGTGTCCAGGAACTCAATCGATATCGTTCCGACTTCTTTGGCCGTCTTCGCGAGATTCTCTCTGACCGCGAGAACATCCG
This sequence comes from Rhizobiaceae bacterium UBA1291, assembly GCA_002307905.1. Taxonomy (GTDB): domain Bacteria; phylum Pseudomonadota; class Alphaproteobacteria; order Rhizobiales; family Rhizobiaceae; genus Allorhizobium. The sequence goes on along the minus strand of DBUL01000119.1, from coordinate 14,690 downwards.
TATCGTCGGTGACCGCTTCGTCTTCCAGTCGGAGGTGCTGTTTCCCTCGGGCGGGAACGAGCTCAATCCGGAAGGCGAGGTCGAAATGGCGAAGCTAGCCGGGGCCCTGCTCGACCTTGCCAAAGAAATCCCGCCAGAGATCAACTGGGTGTTGCGCGTCGATGGTCACACTGACGACGTGCCGCTCAGGGGCTCGGGACGCTATGCCGACAACTGGGAGCTTT
>DBUL01000119.1:0-14393 GCA_002307905.1 Rhizobiaceae bacterium UBA1291 | reverse complement strand
CGGAGCGGGATTGGCAGGCCTTGTGGCTGCGACCGAGGCCACTGAGCGGGGGCTAAAGGTCTGCGTTGTCGACCAGGAGGGGGAGCAAAATCTCGGCGGACAGGCGTTCTGGTCCCTGGGCGGACTCTTCTTCGTGAATAGTCCTGAGCAAAAATGGATGGGCATACGTGACAGTTTTGAACTTGCACGGCAGGATTGGCTTGGTTCAGCCAGTTTCGATCGCGTCGAGGACTACTGGCCGCGCCACTGGGCTGAGGCTTATCTCGAATTTGCTGCCGGGGAGAAGCGCGATTGGTTGCATCGCCAGGGCGTTCGCTGGTTTCCGGTCGTCGGCTGGGCCGAACGCGGTGGCTCGCTTGCCAACGGCCATGGCAATTCCGTGCCGCGCTTCCACATCACCTGGGGGACCGGGCCGGCCGTGCTGGCGCCCTTCATCCGCCGGGCACGAACGGCAGAGCAGAACGGCCAACTGTCCTTCCGCTTCCGTCATCAGGTCGATCACCTTGTCGTCACCAACGGCGATGTAACAGGCGCGCGCGGCAGCGTTTTGGCACCCGATCCGGCGCCGCGTGGTTCTGCGACATCGCGCGTTGTTGTCGGCGACTTCGAGATCGCAGCTGGCGCCGTCATCGTGTCGTCCGGCGGCATCGGCGGCAATCATGACCTCGTGCGCAAGCACTGGCCCGTAGAGCGCCTTGGACCGCCGCCGAAGTCGATGGTCGCAGGTGTTCCGCAATATGTCGACGGGCGGATGCTTGCCATTGCGCGCGCGGCCGGCGGCGAGATCATCAATGGCGACCGCATGTGGCACTATACCGAGGGCCTCAGGAATTTCGATCCGATCTGGCCGAACCACGNNGGCATTCGAATCCTTCCCGGCCCCTCCTCTTTCTGGTGCGATGCCGCCGGAAACCGCCTTCCCTTTCCGGCCATGCCGGGCTTCGATACGCTGGCAACACTGAAGGCGATCCGGGAGCGGGGCCATGAATACAGCTGGTTCATCCTCAACAAGGCGATCATCAAGCGGGAATTTGCGCTGTCTGGCTCCGAGCAGAACCCGGACCTGACCGGCAAGAACATTGCCTTGTTGTTGAAGCGGCTGGGCAAAAATCCGCCTGGACCGGTCCAGGCCTTCATGGACAAAGGAGAAGACTTCATCGTTCGCGACACGCTCGAAGACCTTGTCGTCGGCATGAACGAACTGACCGGCGAGCATCGGATCGGTATCCACCATCTGCGCAGCCAGGTCGAGGCGCGTGACCGCGAGATCGACAATCGCTTCAACAAGGACGCCCAGGTGACAGCGATCCGCGGGGCGCGCCACTATCTCGGTGACCGGCTCATGCGCACGACAAAGCCGCACCGCCTGCTTGATCGCAAGGCCGGGCCGTTGATCGCGGTTCGGCTGCACATCCTGACGCGCAAGTCGCTTGGTGGTTTGCACACCAATTTATCGTCACAGGTGCTCGATGATACCAACAAGCCGGTACCGGGCCTCTATGCGGCCGGTGAGGTAGCGGGTTTCGGCGGTGGCGGGGTACACGGCTACAACGCGCTCGAGGGCACGTTCCTGGGCGGTTGCCTGTTCTCTGGCCGAATCGCCGGCCGTTCGGTCGGGGCTTGAGAGCCGAGACGCTTTCGCTGTCGATTACTCGATGGCAGGCGAGGTAAAATCGCGGCCGCCGGTCTCGAATTGAAGACGGGCCAATTTGGCATACAGTCCGCCCTGCTGGATCAGGCTGTGGTGCGTGCCTTCCTCGACGATCCGGCCGTCGTCGAGCACCATGATGCGGTCCGCCTTGAGCACTGTCGCCAGACGGTGGGCGATGACGATCGTGGTGCGATCCCTCATCNNACCAGCGTCTCGCTTTCGGCGTCGAGCGATGAAGTTGCTTCATCGAGCAGGAGAAGCGGTGCATCGCGAAGCAGGGCACGGGCAATGGCGATCCGCTGACGTTGACCTCCGGACAATGTGATGCCGCGTTCGCCGACCTGCGTGTCGAAGCCGTTCTCCAGGCGCAGGATGAATTCGGTCGCCTGGGCGGCTTCAGCAGCCGCCTCGACCATCTGGGGCGTGGCATCCGGCGATCCGAAGGCGATGTTGTCGCGGATCGAGGAGGCGAAGATCGTCACGTCCTGGGGCACAATGGCGATGCGGGAGCGCACCTCTTCGGGATGGGCTTCTCGAATATCGACGTCGTCGATCCGAACGGTTCCGCTCACCGGATCGTAGAAGCGCAGGATCAGCGAGAAGACGGTGCTCTTGCCGGCACCCGACGGGCCGACAATGGCAACTGTCTCGCCGGGCTCCACCCGGAAGCTCAGACCCTTGAGGGCCGACTTGGAAGCGCTCGAGGGGTAGGCGAAGTGGACGTCGCCGAAGCTGACGCGGCCAAGCGGGGGCGAGGGCAGATGGATCGGATTTGCCGGCACCGCGACCTGTGAAACTTCCTGCAGGAGTTCGCCGAGCCGTTCTGCGGCACCCGACGCCTGGGAGAGCTCGCCCCACACTTCTGAGAGCGTTCCCATCGATCCTGCAGCGATCAGCGAGTAGAGCAGGAACTGGCCGAGCGTGCCGGCGGACAAGGTGCCGGCGAGCACGCTCTGGGCGCCGAACCAAAGCACCGCGACGATGCTACCGAAGACGAGCGTGATCGCAACCCCGGTCAGGAGCGCGCGTGACTTGATTGCTGCGCGGGCCGCTTCATAGGCCTGTTCCACGGTCGTGCCATAGCGGTCGGTGGCAATCCCTTCGGCGTTGAATGCCTGGACGGTGCGGGCGGCGCCGATCGTTTCTCCGGCGAAGGCCGAAGCTTCGGCGAGGGTGTCCTGAGCCAGTCGCGAGCGACGGCGCACCGAGCGGCCGAAGGCGACGAGCGGAAAGACGATAATCGGGATGGCGGCGAGCACCAGGATCGACAGCCGCGGGCTCGTATAGATCATCATCGCCATAGCGCCGAGACAGAGAATCGAGTTCCTGAGCGCGAGCGAGGCGGTTGCTCCGACGGCGGACTTGATCTGCGTCGTGTCGGCGGTCAGCCGCGAGACGATCTCCCCCGACTGGTTGACGTCGAAGAAGGCGGGCGAAAGCCTTGTCACATGGGCGAAGACATCGCGGCGCAGATCCGAAACGACCCGTTCGCCGATGGTGATAACGAAATAATAGCGCATGGCGCTGGCGAGAGCGAGAATGATGGCCAGGATGGCCATCATGCCGAAATAGTTGTTGATAAAGGCGCTGTCGGCGGCGCTGAAGCCATGATCGACCATCCGGCGCACGGCGAGCGGCAAGGCAAGGGTGGTGGCGGCGGCCAGACCGAGGAAGAACAGTGCGCCGGCGACCAGCTTGCGATAGCGCATGACATAGGGAAAAAGACGGGCGAGAGGCTTGAGGGAACGGCGTTTCGACTGGGCGGTTTCGGTGACTGCGGACACTTTATTCCTCTCCGGCCCGGCCAGCGGGCTTTTGTGCCATGGCACTTGTTATCCTTGTGCCCTTCATGTATAGGCAGCGCATCGAATTGGGAAGCCGTGGCCTCTTCAGACTACGGCTTCGTCTATTGTATTGGGTCGCTCGACGCAATTGCGGCAAATGGACCCCCGGCACAGCAGGAAGATCGCAATGAAGGCTGACATTCATCCCGACTACCACATGATCAAAGTGGTCATGACCGATGGCACCGAGTACGAAACCCGCTCCACCTGGGGTTCGGAAGGCGCAGTCATGAACCTCGAAATCGACCCCAACTCACATCCGNNGATCTAACTTCGATCGACCATCTTCGAAAGCCCGGCTTGTCCGGGCTTTTTTGTGTTTGGCTTCCATCGATGCGGTTGGCAGCAGACAAAGAGAACCCGGCAATGCTTGGCATGCCGGGTCCATTTGTTCTGATGCGGAATAGAAGAAATCAGTTCGGGCAGAACGCGGTGCGCAGCAGGTCGAGTTGCGCCTGCACGCTGTTCTCATTATCCGGAACAACCGGCGTGTCGGCGGGACGGTAGATTTCGCGGTCGAGCAGGGCGATACGGTTCTGCAGGCGTAGCGAGCGTTCGACGAGATCGCGGAAGGACTCCGGCAGGTCGTTCCAACCGGGGGCCTGACGATCCACATTGAAGCCGTCGAGACGAACCTTGCTCTTTTCGGAGAGAACCTGATCGCGGCTCATCTCGCCGTTGTTGACGGCGCGTTGCAGCAGCAGCCACGAAGCCATCTGCATCAGGCGGGTGGTCAGGCGCATCGATTCCGCAGCATAGAGCACCGAGGCCATACGGGGCAGGACCTTGGCAGCGGAGCGGCCGGGCCCGTCCAGATAGGCAGCGGTTTCTTCGACCAGACCCATGCCTTCGGCATAAGTCGCTTTGAACTGAGTGGACGCAGCGGCCCGTCCGGCGAAGCTGACAGTGTTCAGTCCGAGTTCAGACATCGGTTCACCCTTGAAATACGCATCACTTTAGTTGGGTAACGGCGTGGAACGCTGTCTTGTTCCTGCCGCTTTTCATGGCCGTACGTTGCAACCAATAACCCAAATGCGCAAGCCGTTTATTAAAGAAGGGTTAATACCCACAATTTTGAATATAGGAATTCGCAAGGCACAAAAAAAGAGCCGCATGAGCGGCTCTTAAGGTAAAACAGGGAGAAAAATCAGACCTTCGCCACGAGGAAGAAACTGCCTGAATCCGGCAAAACCGGATGCATTGATAATCGCCGAAAAGGCTTAACAGATGGTAAACGCAAAGCGGGAAAGCGTACTATTCTCAAATAGCGCAGCAGGACAGAAGGAACGATTCGGCTATACTTTGGGCTTGAAGAAACTGTCGGCGGCGCGCTTTCCCGCTTCCTTGCGTATACGCTCAGCGTCGAGCCGTTCGATCTCCGTCCGGAGCAGCTCAATCTGGTTCTGAAGTTCCTCTGCCGAAAGGGCAGAGAGGTCGCTGCCCAATTGATGGCCGGCAGGCTTTTTCGGCTTCTCTTCGTCGAAGATCATGGTGTCGCTTCTCCGGCCGTGGACGTTGCGTCTTCTTCCCGCTCTTCATCCTCTTCCGGCAATGGTGCAGCGCGGGGGTCGAGGCTCAGGCTTTCCGGCGTACTCATCGGAGACGCGGATACGGGCATGTTCGGCACGTTCTCGCGCTCGGCGGCGGGTATGGCGGCGCGCAGGCGGCTGCGATAGATCGCGTAGGCGGTCAGGAATACATGGGCGACGGCGGTGACGGCAAAGAGGGCGTGGGGGCCGAGTTGCGACATCACCGGACCGCCGATGGTCGGGCCGATAATCGTGCCGACACCGTAGAGCAGAAGTAGCCCACCCGACACCTGGACGAATTCGTCGGAACTGGCGAAGTCGTTCGCATGGGCGACGGCAATCGGATATAGCGCGTTGGCGGCAGCGCCATAGATTGCGACGAGAACGATCATTGTCATGGCATCCTGCGGTCGCACGACAATCAGCAGGAGCGCGGCAATGGCCGCAACCGCCGAGAGCGCCGCCAGCACATAACGGCGATCGATGCGGTCCGATGCCTTGCCTGCGGGAAATTGCGCGAGGGCCCCCACGAAGATCGTGATCGACAGCATGATTGCGATCATGTTCGGCGTGAGGCCGGCGCGTGAGCCGAAAACCGCGCCGAGCGTCCCATAGGCGCCGTTGGCGATGCCGACGAGCAGGATGCCGACGAAGGAGACGGGCGAATTGCGATAAAGCCGCGGCAGATTGAGCGTGACGGAGGTGAGGGGCTGCGGCGTGTCGGCGGTCGATACGGTGGTCGGCAGCATGGCAAGGCAGTAGAGAATGCCGCAAACCATGAACAGGATGGTGGTCGAGGGGTCGATGATGCCGACCAGCATCTGGCCGCCCACCACACCGATCAGCGTGATCGAGATATAGAAGGAGAAGATCGTGCCGCGGCTCTCGTTGGTGGCGCGCTCGTTCAGCCAGCTTTCGATAATCATCGAGGTTCCGGCGATGCAGAAGCCGGTCACGGCGCGCAAGACCACCCACCAGTATTGATCGACCAGAATGCCGCTCAACAGCGCAATGATGGCAATCAGCGAGATGAAGCTCGAAAAGGCCCGGACATGCCCGACCCGCATGACGAGTTTTGGCGCGATCAGGCAGCCAGCGACGAAGCCGGTCGCCCAGGAAGTGCCGAGCAGGCCGAGGATTTCATTGGAATAGCCCTCTGCCGTGCCGCGCACGGGCAGCAACAGGCCGTGCAAACCGTTCCCGAGAAACAGGAACAGCGTGCCGAGGAGAAGCGCCATGACTGGCAGAAGGTTTGTTCGCATGGCTTGGTGATCGACTGGGGTTGGGGAGGCTGTGGGAACAGGTTCCTGAAACGTCACAGATTAGGTCAAGGTTCCTACCGATCCCTGAATGGACAAGGCCCCTTGCGGGAAAACCTTCTGGCGGTCAAAAGTGTCGCCGTTGTGACAAGGGCCGAAACAGGCGTGCTGGGATCTATCCATGACCAAAGTGATCGGCCTTCTCCTCATCCTTGCCATGATGGTGCAGGTGATCCGGCCGCTCGGATTGCCAGGCTTAAGGAAACGCAGCGATTTCTGGAAGATCGCCGTGATTGCCTTTGTCATCTGGTCGATCACTCTGCTCATCCGACCGTGACGGCCAGGAGGCGTGGCGGGGCCGCTTGGCGAGTTGGATCATCTCCTCGTCAGTGCGTGACCTGTCCCTGCGGTACCTGCCATTCCGGGATTGGGAACAACCGGTCATAGCCCCAGTTGAAGGCAAAAGCGTAGACCATGTAGAAGAGCGCAAAGGCGACGTCCATCACCACTGCGTGCCAAAGGCCGACGCCGAGGTACCAGGCGATGAAGGGGGCGAGCACGAGGAGCAGGCCGGCCTCGAACAGCACGGCGTGCAGCACGCGAATGGGAACTGTCTTGAGCGTACCCCCGGCAAGACGCTGCATGGCGCGGTCGAAGGCGATATTGTAGACGTAGTTCCAAAGCATGGCGATCGTCGCGCTGCCGACGCCGATGAGGCCGATGTCGGCGAGTGGTAGGGAAAAGACCCAGGCGCCGAGCGGCGTGACGAGGAAAAGGGCGAGGATTTCGAAACTGACAGCGTGGCGAATACGGTCGCTGGTCGTGCGCATGTCTGGTCTCCCACAAGGGTCCGTCGGGTCGTCCCGGTCAAATGCCCGTCATTGGGGAGAGGTCGTCCTCAGCACGAACCAATATAGTTTGCCGAACGGGCAAGGCAAGGGGACGCTGGCCGGGCTGTCCCAAAAAAGCCCCGCCAGCGTCGCTGACGGGGCTTGAAAGGCCGGCATTGAAAGGTGCGGGTCAGGCCGTCTTTTCGTGCCTTTGGGGCATGATCAGGCCTTGTTCACGCTTGCGGCGTAGATCGCATCGATCGTCTTGGCCAGGCTCGCGTTGAACTCCGCGTCGCTCATGGAGACGCGCAGGTTTTCTGCCAGAGCGCGCGAGAAGCTGGCGATCATGCCGTGGTTATGGCTGAGCTTCTCGCAGGCATCCGCGGTGCTGTAGCCGCCGGACAGAGCGACGACGCGAACGACTGACTTGTGGGCAACCAGAGGCGCGTAGAAATCGGCGACGGTCGGGATCGTCAACTTCAGCATGACGGTTTCGCCTGCGGGAAGCTTGTCGAGCTGCGCGGCGATCTCGTCGCGAAGAATGGCTTCAGCCTCGGCCTTGGTCGGGCTCTTGATGGATACTTCCGGCTCGACGATCGGCATGAGGCCCTGGCCGATGATCTGGCGGGCCACCTCGAACTGCTGCTTCACGACGGCAGCGATACCGCCCTTGTCGGCATGGCCGATCACCGAGCGCATCTTGGTGCCGAACATGCCCTTTTCGCGACCGCGGATCAGGAGCGCATCGAGATCGGGCATGGCCTTCATCAACTGAACGCCGTTCTGCTCGGCTTCGAGGCCCTTGTCGACCTTGAGGAAGGGCACGACGCCGCGCTTTTCCCAGAGATAGGAGGGAACAGGCTGACCGTCGACGTCGCCGTCCATGGTCCGCTCGAACAGGATTGCGCCAATAACCTTGTCGCCCGTAAAGGCCGGCGCGCTCATGATGCGGACGCGCATGGCATGCACCAGGCGGAACATCTCCTCGTCACCCTGATAGTCGGATTCGGACACGCCGTAGAGACGCAACGCGCCGGGTGTTGAACCACCGCTCTGATCCAGCGCCGCGATGAAACCCGGCGCCGAGCTGATCTTGTTCAACATCTTCGCGTCCATCATATCTTACTCCTATCCCTAAAATGGCGCGATACGCGCTCACCTGTTTTCGTTGATGTTGCGACCAATCGGCAGAGCCGAACTGGTCAATCCCCGCATCTAGATGAGGCGGATAACAGATGTTTTGCGACAGGAAAATGGCGACTTAAAATGTTGAAACGATTGAAATCGTTTTAATCGTTTGAAAGGCTTGGAAATACCCGCTGATGCTTAACGATGGGGGGCAGTGAAGCCCGCCATCGCCAACATCACTTCTCGGCAATCAGGACTGCGACGCCGGGCAGTTCCTTGCCTTCCATCCATTCGAGGAAGGCGCCACCGGCGGTCGAGACATAAGAGAAGTCGTCAGCCACGCCGGCGTGGTTGAGCGCGGAGACGGTATCCCCGCCACCGGCGACCGAGACCAGCTTGCCCGCGCGGGTCCGTTCGGCGGCGTGCCGGGCGGCGGCAACGGTGGCGGTGTCGAAGGGCGCGATCTCGAAGGCGCCGAGCGGGCCATTCCACACCAGCGTTTCTGCCTTGGAGATCCAGCCGTTGATCGCTTCGACGGACTTCGGGCCGACGTCGAGAACCATGGCATCGGCCGGGATGGCGGTGATGGCGACGGTCTCGTTGGCAGCGCCTGCCTTGAACTCACGGGCGACGACGCCGTCGACCGGTAGAACGATGGCGCAGCCGGCGGCTTCGGCATCGATCATGATCTGCTTGGCGGTCTCGGCCAGATCGTGCTCGCACAGCGACTTGCCGACATTGATGCCTTGGGCCGCGAGGAACGTATTGGCCATGCCGCCGCCGATCACCAGTGCGTCGACCTTCTTCACCAGGTTGGAAAGGAGGTCGATCTTGGTCGAGACCTTGGCGCCGCCGACGATGGCGACGACCGGACGGGCCGGCTTTCCGAGGCCCTTTTCCAGCGCCACGAGTTCGGCCTGCATGGTGCGGCCGGCATAAGCGGGCATGTGATGGGCAAGGCCCTCGGTCGAGGCGTGCGCCCGGTGGGCGGCCGAGAAGGCGTCGTTGACGAAGATGTCGCCGTTCCTGGCCAACTCAGCGACAAATTCCGGCGTGTTCTTCTCTTCGCCCTTGTGGAAGCGGGTGTTTTCAAGAAGCAGGATGTCGCCGTTTTCCATCTTGGCGATGGCGTCGGCAGCGGGTGCCCCGATGCAATCCGAGGCGAAGGCGACTTTCTGGTCGAGCACTTCCTCCACGGCCGGGGCGATCAGCGACAGCGACTGGTTGGCGACTGGCTCGCCCTTGGGGCGGCCGAAATGGGCGAGAAGGATAACCCTGGCGCCCTTGTCCGACAGTTCCTTGATGGTTGGGGCGACGCGTTCGATGCGGGTTGCATCGCTGACCTTGCCGTCGGCGACGGGAACGTTGAGGTCGACGCGTACGAGCACGCGCTTGCCCGCGATGTCGGTGAGGTCGTCGAGTGTCTTGAAAGCCGGCATGAGGGAATCCGTCGTTTGGTCGTTGCACGGTTGGCGCTGAAACTTACACCGCCTGATGCGCGACGCAAGGCGATCAGGGATTATTTTCGTTCCCGCCGGCCTTGGCGCGCTGCCTGCGCAGATAGTCCCGGATTGCATGGGCCAATTCGCGAATGTTCAGGAAGATGGGCAATTTGGTGGCGGGGGCCACCGGCTCGAGCGAGACGCCGACTGAGGCTATATGCCCTGTCTCGTCGATGTCGCGGACGATCAGAACGATGGTGCCGAGCCGCACACGGTCTGCGTAGTCGGCTTGCCCTCCGGAGCGCTGGGCAATGAGTTCTGCAACCGTCTTCCCCCGGTCGGCCTCGTTGATCGTCAAAGGACCATAGGCCTGGTCGAGATGATCGACCCTGGTCGACGGGGCGATCGCGAAGGTCCCGAAGAACTCGTTGTCATCTTCCTCGACTGCGGCCTTGCTGGCGAACAGGCGGTCGAGCAGCTTGGAATAGCCGGGGGCGATGAATAGATAGACGTGATCGTTCTCGCGCAGCCTTCCCGCATATTGATAGCGCATCGACTTGCCGTCGCGGATGACCAACGACGGCATTGCCCAGCGCGGAATACGTTCGCCGCGCAAAACGGGGCTATCGGCAACGACGCGATAGGCGAGCAGTTCGTGATGGGCGGCGCCCGGCAAGTCGACTTCCAGCTTGTCGATCGCTCCGATGCGGGGCGGGATGATAAGGCCGAGCCTGCGTGCCACGGGCTTGATCGTCCAGCCTTGCACCACGAGCGAAATCATTACGATGAGGAAGGCGGCGTTGAAGAGGATCTGGCCGTTTTCCAGATTTCCCAGAATGGGCAGAATGGCCAGTAGGATCGACACTGCTCCGCGCAGGCCAACCCAGGCGATGAAACCGGTCTCGCGCTGGGTGAAGTCGAAGGGCAGGAGGCAGAGCCAGACCGCAAGCGGCCGGGCGACAAAGATGAGGAATAGTCCGAGCAATACGGCTGGCAAGAGGATCGATGGGAACTGCGAGGGCGTGGCAAGGAGGCCAAGGACGAGGAACATGACGATCTGGGCAAGCCAGGTCATGCCGTCCTGGAAGCGGCTGATGGCGCCGCTGGCGGGGATCTTCTTGTTGCCTGCGTAGATGCCGGCCACATAGACCGCGAGGAAGCCGCTCCCGCCTACGGTCCCGGTGAAGGCGAAGATTAGTAGGGCCATGGCCAGCATGAAGATCGGGGCCAGGCCGCGCTCCACCGTGAGGCGCTTCAGCACGAAGACGATCATTGCGCCGCCGATCAGGCCGAGGCCGAGGCCAAGGCCCATCTGCTCGATGAACAGGCGCAGGAGCTGCAGGTCGAAACCGGATCCGCCGCCTTCAGTTGCCAAGAGGCCTACGATCGCCATGGTGAGGAAGATCGCCATCGGATCGTTGGTGCCGGATTCGACCTCAAGCGTCGAGCGAACGCGCTCGCGGATATTGATGCCGCCGATGCGCAACAGGAAAAACACAGCCGCCGCATCGGTCGATCCGACAATCGAGCCGAGCAGGAGCCCTTCGAGGAAGGTGAAGTCGAGCAGCAGATGGGCCATCAGGCCGAAAAAGACAGCGGTCATCAGCACGCCGACAGTCGCAAGCGTCAATGCCGGGACTGCCGATAGCTTGAAGGATTGCAGCGAAGTGCCGTAGCCGGAATCGAAAAGGATGACCGCCAGGGCGATAGAGCCTAGCGCATAGGCGAAGGCATTGTCGGAAAACTCGATGCCCAGACCGTCGACGCCGGTCGCCAGACCGATCAGCAGGAAGAGGAGAAGCAGAGGCGCGCCAAAGCGAAAGGCGATCAGGCTGGAAAACGCGGCCAGAAGGACCAAAGCGGTCGCCACCAGCGTAAGTGCATAAAATTCGTCCACCCCTCGTCCCTCTCCTTGGTCGCCGCGCCGTCGCCTGGCAAGCCGGATCAGGTCAAACCAAGAGCGCGGCTCGACGCGGTGTCGGCGCTGCTATTCGTCCCGACGCGGGGCCGGCGACGTGGGGTGGAATGATCTGGCAGGACTGCCGGACGACGAGATGGAAAACCTATCGTATCCAATCGTGATCAGAGTAGGGCGGAACCTGAAAATTTGAAAGGCGGGCCGGGGGTTCCGGTCCGCCTTTTTTAACGCGAGTGCTAATTTTTATGTGATCAGATCAGCTTGGCCAGGGCAACCGCGGTATCAGACATACGGTTGGAGAAGCCCCATTCGTTGTCGTACCAGGTGAGGATGCGGACGAAGTTGCCTTCGAGAACCTTGGTCTGGTCTATGGCAAAAATAGACGAATGGCTGTCATGGTTGAAGTCGCGCGAGACCAGCGGCTCTTCGGTGTAACCGAGGATGCCCTTCATGGCACCGTTCGAAGCCGCCTTGATGGCTTCGTTCACTTCCTGCACCGTCGTGTTTTTCTTGGCCACGAACTTGAAGTCGACGACCGAGACGTTCGGGGTTGGCACGCGGATCGACGTCCCATCCAGCTTGCCCTTCAGTTCCGGCAGAACGAGGCCGACGGCCTTGGCGGCACCGGTCGAGGTTGGGATCATGGAAAGGGCGGCTGCACGGGCGCGGTAGAGGTCCTTGTGCATGGTGTCCAGCGTCGGCTGGTCGCCGGTATAGGAGTGGATCGTCGTCATGAAGCCATGATCGATGCCGATTGCGTCGTTCAGGACCTTGACCACTGGCACGAGGCAGTTGGTCGTGCAGGACGCGTTGGAGATGACCAGGTGATCCTTGGTCAGCTTGTCGTGGTTGACACCGTAGACGACGGTCAGGTCGGCGCCTTCGGCCGGAGCCGAAACGATGACGCGCTTGGCGCCAGCCTGGAGGTGCAGCGCCGCCTTGTCGCGCGCGGTGAAGATGCCGGTGCATTCCATCGCGATGTCGACGCCGAGTTCCTTGTGCGGCAGGGTCGCCGGATCCTTGATCGCGGTCACCTTGATCGGCTTGCCACCACCAACGATGATGGTGTCGCCTTCGACTTTAACATCGGCCGGGAACTTGCCATGGATGCTGTCGTAGCGCAGCAGGTGGGCATTGGTTTCGACCGGGCCGAGGTCGTTGATGGCCACGACTTCGATGTCGGTACGGCCGGATTCGACGATGGCGCGCAATACGTTGCGGCCGATGCGGCCAAAGCCGTTGATGGCTACTTTCACAGTCATTTGTTCACTCCCGCGTTTAAAATCAGAGCAATAGATTATGGGAAGAATGGGCGTCCGGGAACGCCCATGCGACAATTTGACGTCTCAGGCGAGCTTGGCCTCGGCGGCGGCAACGACCGCCTCCGGGGTGATGCCGAAATGCTGGTAGAGTTCCTTGTACGGCGCGGATGCACCAAAGGACTTCATGCCGATGAACGTGCCGTCGGAGCCGATGAAGCTGTCCCAGCCCTGGCGGATGCCGGCTTCGACCGCAATGTTGACGGCGGCCGAGCCTATGATCGCTTCGCGATAGGCTTCCGGCTGCTCGAAGAACAGTTCGAAGCAGGGAACGGAGACGACGCGGGCAGGGATGTCCTTCTGGGCCAGCATCTGCTGGGCTTTAAGGGCAATCTCGACTTCCGAACCGGAGGCGAAGATCGACACCTTGGCGTCGCTGGCCGAGACCAGCTCATAGGCGCCGAAGCTGCAGAGGTTCTTCTCCTCGTAGTCGGTGCGGGCGGGCGTCAGGTTCTGGCGCGTCAAGGCCAGACCGGACGGGCGATCCTTGTGCTCCAGCGCGATCTGCCAGCACTCGACCGTTTCGGTTGCGTCGGCCGGACGGAACATCATCAGGTTCGGGATGGCGCGAAGCGCCGCCATGTGCTCGACCGGCTGATGGGTCGGGCCATCTTCGCCAAGGCCGATCGAGTCATGGGTCAGCACGTGGATGACGCGGATGCCCATCAGGGCGGCGAGGCGGATCGACGGACGGCAATAGTCCGAGAAGATCAGGAAACCGCCGGAATAGGGGATCAGGCCGCCATGCAGCGCAATCCCGTTCATTGCGGCCGCCATGCCGTGCTCGCGGATACCGTAGTGGATGTAGCGTCCGGAGAAATCGTCAGGGGTGATCGACTTGGTCTGGCTGGTCTTGGTGTTGTTCGAGCCGGTCAGGTCGGCAGAGCCGCCGAGCGTTTCGGTCAGCACGCCGTTGATGACTTCGAGCGCATCCTCGGACGCCTTGCGGGTGGCAACCGTCGGCTTGGCTTCGGCAAGCTTCTGCTTGTAGTCGCCGATGGCCGTGGCGAAGTGACCGGGCAGGTCGCCGGCGAAGCGGCGGGTGAACTCGGCCTTCGTCTCGGCCGGGCTTGCGGCGAGGCGGGCATCCCAGTCCTTGTGGGCTTTGGTCGAACGCAAGCCGGCGAGACGCCAGGCGTCGAGCACGTCGGCGGGGACGACGAAGGCTTCCTCGGCCCAGCCGAGCGCCTTGCGGGTGGCGGCGATCTCGTCGGCGCCGAGCGGCGAGCCATGGACCTTGTGGGTGCCAGCCTTGTTCGGCGATCCGAAACCGATAACGGTCTTGGCTGCGATCAGAGTCGGCTTGTCGGACTTTTGCGCGGTCTCGATGGCGGCTGCGATAGCTTCCGGGTCATGGCCGTCGACGGAGAGTGTGTTCCAGCCGGAGGCGCGGAAGCGGGCGTGCTGATCGGTCGAGTCGGAAAGCGAAATGGCACCGTCGATGGATATGCCGTTGTCGTCCCACAGCACGAT
>DBUL01000054.1 GCA_002307905.1 Rhizobiaceae bacterium UBA1291 | reverse complement strand
GGCAAGACCACGCTGCTGCGCTTGCTGTTCATGTCGCTGCAGCCGACGCGCGGACTGATCCGCAGCTTCGGCCGCGACATCACCAAGATCCCGCGCGCCGAGCTACCCATGCTGCGCCGGCGCGTTGGCATCGTCTTCCAGGATTTCCAACTGCTCGATCACCTGACCACCTACGAGAACGTGGCACTACCGCTGCGCGTGCGCGGCAAGGAGGAGGCGGGCTATCGCGGCGATGTGCTGGAACTGCTGAAATGGGTGGGTCTCGGCGAGCGGATCAATGTGCTGCCGCCGGTGCTGTCAGGGGGCGAAAAGCAGCGCGTGGCAATCGCCCGCGCGCTGATAGACCGTCCGGAGATCCTGCTCGCCGACGAGCCGACCGGCAATGTGGACCCGCCAATGGCGCGGCGGCTGCTCAGCCTCTTTCTCGAATTGAACCGCCTCGGCACGGCCGTCGTCATCGCCACCCACGATCTGGCGCTGATGGATCAGGTCGATGCCAGACGCATGATCCTGACAGATGGGCGGCTCGACATCTATGAGTGAGCGCGACCGGAACGATCGACGCGGGCGGGACATGGCAGGCAAGCCGCAGGCACCGCGCCGAACCGAAATGACGGTCCGTCCGACAGGCGCGATCCTGCCGTCCTCCAACATCCAAGGCAATGCGCTGATGGTGGTGATCGCCATCATGGCCTTCCTTGCCTGCCTGACGCTCGGCGCCGTCTCCATGGTGCGCGCCACCGCCGCCGGCTGGCAGAGCCAAATCGCCCGGGAGATCACCATCCAGATCAAGCCGGAAGACGGCCTCGACATGGATCAAGCACTCATCAAGGCGCGCAATCTGGCCCTGACCTTCATCGGCACGAAGGATGGACAGATCATGGACGAGGCTGCGACCGCCCGCCTGCTGGAGCCCTGGCTCGGCACAGGCCTCGACCTTGACGAATTGCCCGTGCCGAGGCTCGTCATCATCACCATCGACGAGGCGAATCCGCCCGACTTCGCCGCCATGCGCGACCAGCTGAAGGTCGAGGTGCCCCAGGCATTCCTCGACGATCATCGTACCTGGGTCGACCGCCTCGTGCAGATGGCCCGCACCACCGTGCTGATCGGTTCGGGCGTGCTCGTGCTGGTTTTCACCGCCATGGTGATGACCGTCGTCTTCGCCACACGCGGTGCGCTCTCCGGCAATCGGCACATTATCGAAGTGCTTCATTTTGTCGGCGCCGAAGGCTCGTTCGTCGCGCAGGAATTCCAAAAGCATTTCTTGAAGATCAGCCTCAAGGGCGCAGCCGTCGGCGGGTTGCTTGCCGCCGCGCTGTTCTCCATCGCCGGCTTCTGGCAGAGCCGCTCGCTCGCCACCCCGGAGAGCGACCAGGCGACAGCCCTGTTCGGAACGTTCTCGATCGGCTATCTCGGTTATCTGGGAATTTTTGCCACGATGATCGTCATTGCGCTCTTGACCACGCTGACAGCGCGTCTGACCGTGATGCGCACGATCTACGAGATCGACCTCATCCGCTCCGACCCGGCACGGACAGACGGCCTGCTCGGAGATTGATCTGGCGAACCCTGTAAAATGACACAAAGCCGCCTGTTCCCTATGGCAGAAGCGCGCTAAGCACGAACCATGACGATGGGTCAGATGAGTCGCGACAAGACTTTCCGCGAGCAACAGCCGCAGCGCAGCGCCGGCGGCCTTTTCGCCCGCCGGGGACGTTTGCGTCGCGTTCTGCGCTATGGCGGGCTTGCCGCGATCGTCCTTGTCGCATTTTTCCTGGCCGGTTTTCTATGGTTCACCGATTCGGTGACGACACTTGTCCCGCCGACCAAGGCAAGAGCCGATGCTATTGTCGTACTGACCGGCGGTTATCAGCGCATCGACCAGGCCGTCGAACTGTTGCGACGCGGCTCCGGTCGGCGCCTGCTCATTTCCGGTGCGCACCCGACGACTTCGCCGACACAGATCCGTAAGATGACGCAGAGTTCGCCCGACCTTTTCGAGTGCTGCGTCGATGTCGGCTATGAGGCGCTCGACACCATCGGCAATGCCAACGAGATCACGCGGTGGATCCACGACCACGGCTATACCTCGGTGCTGGTCGTGACCAATAACTACCATATGCCGCGCAGCCTGATGGAACTGCGCCGCAGGGACCGGGCAACGACATACATCCCCTATCCAGTGGTCAATTCCGATCTAAAGCACACTGCCTGGTATGCCGAGCCGGACGTGCTGCGCACGCTGCTGTCGGAATACGGCAAGACGCTGGTCGCCTATGCCCGCGGCATTCTCGGCTGGGGCAGCGACGGACTGCGCTCGACCGCAAAAATGGCCAAGACCTCCGACTGAGAGGCCGGAGATTTCCCCGAACTGCGCCTTTTTATCCTCGCTGATTTGCGATAGGGACGTCTGCACGCCCGCCTGAGGAAAAGCGCCTAATGATCATCCTGCGTTCCATCGTGTTCAACACGCTCTTCTATGCCAATCTTGTGCTCCAGATGATCGTGCTGTCGCCCTATTATTTCTTCGCACCACGCAAGAAAGCCTTCGCGATCCCCAAGAACTGGGCACGCTCCAACCACTGGTTGATGGAGAAGGTCGTCGGCACGACCTTCACGCTCGAGGGTTTGGAAAACATTCCTGATGGCGGCTACATTCTGGCGCCAAAGCACCAGTCCCTGTGGGATACCTACGCGCTGCTGCCCTGGCTCGACGATCCGGTCTATATCCTCAAGCGCGAGCTCATGTGGATCCCGATCTTCGGCTGGTATGTCGCCCGTCAGAAGATGATCCCGGTCGACCGCGGCGCCCGCGGCAAGGTGATGGTCAAGGTCATGGATCGGGCCAAGCAGGAGATGGCGGCCGGCCGCCAGTTGATCATCTATCCGGAAGGTACACGTCGCGCGGCTGGCGCCGAACCGGCTTACAAATATGGCATTGCCCGCATCTACCGCGATCTCGGCGTGCCCGTCGTACCGGTCGCCATGCATCCCGGTCTGTTCTGGCCGCGCCGCAAGTTCCTGCGCTTCCCCGGCCATTTCAAGGTGAAGATCCTGCCGCCGATCGAAGCGGGACTCGATCCCGACGTCTTCTACGAAACCCTGATCGAAAGACTGGAAAAGGCGAGCGACGAACTGCTGATCGAGACAGTACACGACAACCCGCAGGTGCCGCTGCCACCGACCGCAGTGCAACGCCTGAAGGAGTTGCAGGCAGAAAAGACGGCCTGAGCCGTCAGACCAGCACACCTTCGAGCCGCTCGATCTCCGCGGCAACCTGCTCAAGCCAGTGGTCGCGGATGCCCATCTCTCTCAGGTGCGCCACGGTATTGGCCACATAGACCGGATTGGGGCCGGAGACGCCGACCGCCTGGTTGACGATGCGCGCTGCCTCCTCCACCGAGACCGCCCCGCCATACTGGTGATGACCGCGGTCAACCACATAGGTCAGCGCCTGCACCTTGCGTCCGTCATCCAGACGGACCTGCAAGGAACGCTCCAGATAGACATGCGTCACCAATTCGCGCTGGCGCAGGTACTCGATCGTCTCTTCACGGTCACGCAAAGCAACCCTAAAGGCGATACCGCGACAGGAGCCGCCGCGATCCAGACCGAGCACCAGGCCGGGCCTTTCCTGCGTGCCACGATGGTGCCAGGATCGGACACAGAGCGACCGCCGATAGCCGATCATCCGGCCCTGCATCCGCTCCTCATAGGAAAAGCCAGGATTCCACATGAGCGATCCATAGCCAAACACCCAAAATTCGTCCATATCGCCGGTCATTCCACAACTCCGGCCGGATTGCCGGATCACCATTTTACGTTTGGAGCGCCTGATGGCAACGTCGCGCAAGGAAAACCGCAGTCCCGCCAGCCGCAAGATCCTGTTACTCGGCATAGCCGTCATCGTAGGCATTCTCGTCTATAGCGGCTTGTGGTGGGGGGCGGCAGGGGCTGTCGAAAAGAAACTCGTCGAAATTCTCGGCGGCGACAACCCGGCCGCGATCGAGGCAGAGTGTTCCGACATGAAAGTCGGCGGGTTTCCCTTCCGGCTCGGCGTCACCTGTACGAAGCTTGCGGTCGACGACCATTTCCATGGCCTTTCAGCCACCTTCGGCGCCTTGCGTTCGGTAGCCCAGGTCTATGCACCCGGCCGCGTCCTGTGGGAGCTCGACGGACCTGCAGAGGTCCGCTCCAGTCTTGGCTTTTCACTCGCGCTGCAGTGGACGAAGTTGCGCTCCAGCCTGAGCGCTGGCCTCTCCGGCCTTGATCGAAGCTCGATCGAGGCTAAGGATCTGCACAGCTTGCTGACGGCCAAGATCGACGGCGAGACGGTCGCAGCCAAGGCTCCGCATGCGGAGGCACATGTGCGCCGCTCGGAGGATGATCTCGACCTGGCCATCCTCGTCAAGGACGCCGTTCTGTCATTGCGGGACCGGCCGTCCCTTCTGCCGCCGCTTTCGGCCAGTGTCGACATGACACTGGTCGGCAAGGCGAAATATCTCGATCTCGAGGGCGACCGGGGCGAAGGGCTTTACGGCAGCGACGGCGAGATCCGACGATTCGTCGCCGACATGGGCGAAGGCCGGATGCTGACGCTTTCGGGCCCCGTATCGGTCGGCACGGACGGCATGTTGTCGGGTAAGCTCCATGTCGAGGTTGAAGGCATAAAGGCCTGGCTGGAAACCCTTCGGAGAGCTTTTCCCGATGAGCGGGAAACCATCGATAACGCAGCGAATGTCCTTGGCGCGCTGTTTTCCGGCTCGGACAAGGGCAGCGCCACCCTGACGGTGACGAACGGCGTGGTTTCCCTCGGCATATTTCCGATCGCGGTCCTGCCGCCGATCTGAAACGACGATCAGGGCTTTTTGTCGAGCGAGTGGCGGCCGAAATCCGGCACGTCGACATCCTGGCCTGCCTCGATGATCGAACGGCGCACGGCGCGGGTACGGGTGAAGAGTTCGAACAGCTTGTCACCCTCGCCCCAGCGGATCGCCCGCTGCAGATAGGCGAGATCTTCCGAAAAGCGCGCCAGCATTTCAAGGATCGCGTCCTTGTTGTGCAGGCAGACGTCCCGCCACATGGTCGGGTCGGAGGCGGCGAGACGCGTGAAATCGCGGAAACCGGACGCCGAGTACTTGATGACTTCCGACTGCGTCACCGCCTCCAGATCGTCGGCCGTGCCGACGATGTTGTAGGCGATGATGTGCGGCAGGTGCGAGACGATGGCGAGCACCTTGTCGTGATGCTCCGGATCCATCTCGTCGATCTTCGAGCCGAGCGCTTCCCAGAAGGCCTTGAGCTTGGCAAGGGCTGCCGCATCAGTGCCCGGCAGCGGCGTGAAGATGCACCAGCGGCCCTGGAACAGGCCGGTGAAGCCGGCGTCGGGGCCGGACTTTTCCGTACCCGCCAACGGGTGGCCGGGGATGAAGTGCACCGACTTCGGCATGTGCGGCGCCATCTGGGCGATGACGGAGGCCTTGGTGGAGCCGACATCGGTGACGATCGCGCCGGGCTTCAGATGCGGGGCGATCTGCCGGGCAACCGCTTCGGACGCACCGACGGGCACGGAGACGATGATCAGATCGGCCCCTTCGACGGCATCCGCCGCCGACAGTGCGTAGGAGGTTCCCAGCTCAAGTTCCTCGGCGCGCTTCAGCGTTTCGGCGCTGCGGGTCGAGACCACGACCTCGCGGGCCAGGCCAAGCGCCTTGACGTCGCGGGCGATCGAGGAGCCGATCAGGCCGATGCCGATCAGCGCGATGCGGTCGAACATGGGCTCCGGCATCAGGAACGCCCCATGAACTCGGTGAGCGCGTCGATCACGCCGCGATTGGCCTCTTCGCTGCCGATCGTCATGCGTAGCGAATTGGCGAAACCATAGCCCTTGACCGCGCGCAGGATGAAGCCGCGGCTGGTGAGGAAGTCGTCGGCTTCCGCCGCACGCTTGCCGTCGACCTCGGGGAAATGGATCAGCACGAAATTGGCGACCGACGGCGTGACCTTCAGGCCAAGCGCAGTCAGTGCCGCAGTGACCTTCTCGACCCAGGAGAGATTGTGCTCGACGGCCATCGCGACGAATTCCTGGTCGCGCACGGCGGCGGCCCCGGCGGCGATCGCCGGCGCGTTCATGTTGAACGGGCCGCGCACGCGGTTCAGCGCATCGATGATCTCCAGCGGTGCATAGGCCCAGCCGACGCGCAACGCCGCAAGCCCGTAAACCTTGGAAAAGGTGCGGGTCATGACGACGTTCCGGGCGCCGGAGACGAGCTCGATGCCGGCCTGGTAGTCGTTGCGGCGGACATATTCCGCATAGGCCGCGTCGAGCACGAGGATGACATTGCCCGGCAGCCCGGCATGGAGCCGCCGGATTTCGCTCGCAAGCACATAGGTGCCGGTCGGATTGCCCGGATTGGCGAGGAAGACGATCTTCGTCTTTTCGGTGACGGCGGCAAGGATCGCATCGACGTCGACGGTGCAATCCTTTTCCTTGACCACGACCGGGGTCGCGCCGGCGCCCATGATCTGGATCTTGTAGACGAGGAAGCCGTGCTCGGTGATGATGCCTTCGTCGCCCGCGCCGAGATAGACGTGGCAGAGCAGGCCGAGCAGCTCGTCGGAACCGT
This sequence comes from Rhizobiaceae bacterium UBA1291, assembly GCA_002307905.1. GTDB lineage: Bacteria > Pseudomonadota > Alphaproteobacteria > Rhizobiales > Rhizobiaceae > Allorhizobium. The sequence continues at coordinate 18,299 of DBUL01000054.1, read as the reverse complement.
TGCCGCACAGGATATTGGCCTTGTTCAGTCCGTGCACCTCGGCGATCGCCTCACGAAGCGCCATGGCCTGGCCGTCGGGGTAGATTTCCAGATGGCCGGCGCTCTGCTTAAAGGCATCGATCGCCTTGGGGCTCGGCCCCATCGGCGTTTCGTTGGACGACAGCTTGAAGACCCGCGCGACACCGGGGGCATGCTCCTTGCCGGGCACATAGGCGGCAATGTCGAGGATACCCGGGCGCGGAGTGGGCTTCATGCTGTCGCTGCTCATCGATGGGACTTTCTGTCGTTGAAAACACGGGCAGATGCCCGGCGATAGGGGATGAGAGCCATTAGAACGGAAAGCCGGTTTTGTCGAGTGTCGTGGCGGTCGCAACAGCTAGCCGCATCAGGCCGCGCCGTCCGATTTCACCCGTGTCGTCGGCACACCCTGCGGCGCGAGGACAGGGGAGAAGACGCGCCGCGAGGCGCGCGATGCGACCGGCAGGCCCTGGTAAAGCCGCTTCTGCGCCTCGACGACGATCACACCGGAAAAGGCCGGCCACAGCATGCGACCCATCCGTTCGAAACTGCGGCGCAGTTTCAGCACGGCGCGAATCTTGGAAGGGGGGAAGAACAGCGCCTCGGCGCTGGCGCCGGGGGTGAAATTGGTCTCGCGTAGCAGAGCCGTCAGCTGGCCACGCGAATAGGGTCGGCCCGAGCCGAAGGGCGTATGCTCCATGCGCGCCCAGACGCCGCGCCGGTTGGGCACGACGATGACGAGGCGCCCGCCGGGCGCCAGCACCCGCCAGACTTCCTTCAGCGTCTCCCGCGGGTTCTCGGCAAATTCGAGCGAATGGACCATCAGCACCCGGTCGATCGAAGCGTCCGGCAAGGGTAGTTCCTCCTCGAACACCAGGGCCGTAGCCGAAGGTTCGCCAACCGGCCAGTTCACCGCCCCCTGCCCGGCGGGCATGAAGGCGAAGGTCCGCTCGGTGTCGGCGCGGAAGCGGTCAAGGAAGGGAACCGCATAGCCGATGCCCACGAGCCGCTCCTGCGGCAGGCGCGCCCACAGGGACGACAGCGCCATGGCGATCGACTGCTCCGTCATGCGGCCCAACATGGAAAAATAGAACTGGCGAAGATCGACGATATCGACATGCATGGCGCCATTGTTAACAGGCGGCGGTTGGACTTCAAGGCTGAAGGCGCTACATTTCGGTGAAACAAACTGAAGGGACACCGGCCTGATGAAACCCCTCGATCTCGACGTCTTTCCCTGCCGAAGCGACAATTTCGGCGTTCTTCTCCACTGCCCGGAAAGCGATCTGACCGCCTCGATCGACGCGCCTGAACTGGACGCGATCGTGGCGGCCGCCGATCGGCATGGCTGGAAGATCACCCATGTCTTCACCACTCATCACCATGGCGACCATGTCGAGGCAAATCTCGAACTCAAGGACAAATATGGCTGCGAGATCATCGGACCGCGCGAGGAGGCGGTAGCAATCCCCGGCCTCGACCAGGCGGTCGGCGACGGCGACGTGTTCGAGTTCGGCGGCCATACCGTCCAGGTGATCGAAACGCCCGGCCATACCGCAGGCCATGTCTGCTACCACCTGCCCGACGACAAGCTCCTCTTCGCCGCCGATACGCTGTTCGCGCTGGGCTGCGGTCGGCTGTTCGAACGCCCGGCGACCGACATGTGGCATTCGCTGCAGAAGCTCGCCGCCCTGCCGGACGAGACCGCCGTCTATTTCGGCCATGAATATACACTGTCAAACGCCCGCTTCGCGCTGACGATCGATCCCGAGAATGAACGCCTGAAGGCCCGCGCCGCTGAGATCGAGGCCAAGCGGCAGCGCGGCGAGTTCACCATTCCGACGACGATCGGACTGGAAAAGGAAACCAACCCTTTCCTGCGCGCCGCCGATCCGTCGATCCGCCGCAACCTCCTGATGGAAGGATCGACCGATGAGGAGGTCTTTGCCGAGATCCGCAAGCGCAAGGATCATTTTTGATGGATGCACAAGCCGTGATCGAGGCGCTTGGACTTCAGCCGCATCCCGAGGGCGGCTGGTTCATCGAGACCTTTCGCGACCTGAGCGGCGGGCCGCGAGGCCATTCGACGGCGATCTACTATCTGCTGAAGGCAGGTGAGAGGTCCCACTGGCACCGAGTGCGAGACGCAGTTGAGGTCTGGCATTTTCACGGCGGCGCGCCGCTTGCGCTCTACAGCGCGCCGGAGGGGACATCGGTTGAGACCATCGTGCTCGGCGCAAACATCCTCCGCGGCGAGCGGCCACAGGCGATCATTCCCGCCAACGCATGGCAAGCGGCGGAAAGCCTTGGCGATTACACGCTGGTCGGCTGCACCGTGGCGCCGGGCTTCGACTATTCCGCCTTCGAGATGGCCCCGCCCGGCTGGTCGCCAGGCGAATGGGCCGGGCAGAAGACCTAGAGCGCGTTCGTCATGATGGCGAGCGTCAGGACGACCTGCGCACAGAAATAGCTTGCCCAGACATAGAAGGCGGCAAGCCTGCGCAAGGGATGCGCCTTTCCCATCTTGAAGGTCTCCACTGACAACACCGCATCGGACGACAGGAAGAGTGCAACACCGGCGAAAACCGCGACCGGCGGCACGCCGAGCGACAACACCGCCATGCCGGCAATGGCTGTCGCATAGGTGAGTACGGCCGGCGCGAGCCGGGCCGCGGAACGCCAGAGATAGGCGNNACCACCGCGAGAATGGCCGCGTCAAGCCGCCAGGGTTCAGCCGTCACAAGTCCAAGATCGCCAACCAAGAAGAACAGCGCGCCATAGGCGATATGGGCGAGCAGGAAGGACACGAGACCAGAGGCGAAATTCTTCTCCCCCTCATAGGCCAGGAAGGCGTCGCCGAGCGCACTCAACACCAGTGCCAGGACAAGCAGACCCGGCGCCTCCATCAGGAAGGCGTAGAGGGCGAGCAGCGCGACCGGAAGCGTCTTCCAGACGGACCGAAAATGGCTCGTGGGCTTCGGCAGAATGGCAAAGTAGGAAAGCCCGATGAAGATGGCGAGGCCGAGGACGATCGTTGCAGGCACTTCCACTGTCCCCTCCCCTTTACCCCTGTCGGGTCTTAGCCTTCTTCGTCCGGCGGATCATATCCTGCGCGGCAAGCATGGCACCTCCCGTGATCAAGACGCAAGCGATCGCGATCCTCAGGCTTGGCTCGGCAAAGCCGAACACGGTCAGGATCAGCGTCGACAGGAGCGGCGCCGCATAGCTCGATGCGCCAAGGATCTGGATGTCGCCGTTCTTCACGCCATGATCCCAGGCGTAGAAGGCCAGGCCGACGGGGAAGACGCCGAGACCGACCACGGCTGCCCATTGCGCCAGGTTATCCGGCCAGACGGTGGTCTCCAGAGTAATGTGACAGAGTGCCGAGAGGATCGAAGTTGCGAGACAGAAGCCGGTGACCACGTCCGTCGATACCGCCTCGAAGCGGCGAGTAACCAGCGAATAGCCCGCCCATGTGAATGCGCAGAGGAAGGCGGCGAGATAGCCGAAGCCATAGGCCGGATCGAAGGCGACGCCGTTCTTCGCGACGATCAGCACCGTGCCGGCAAGCCCGGCGAGTGCCCCGACCAAATGATACCAGCGCAGGCGCTCGCCGGGCAGCAGCGCCGAGCCGACGACGATCAAGAGCGGCCAGAGGTAGGCGATCAGCCCAGCCTCGACGGCTGGCGCGTTGCGCAGCGCGGTGAAATAGAGAAAATGATAACCGAACAGGCCGACGACTCCGGTCAGCCAGACTTTGGCTGGCTGACGCAGTTGGCGGATGCGTTCCGGCCTGAACATGAAAGTGAAGATGCCCGGCAAGCTGCCGATCGCGAAGGTGATGGCCGAGAGCTGGAAAGGTGGCATCTTGCCGGACGCGGTCGTCATCAGTGCAAGGAACGACCACATGAGAATGGCCGTGAACCCGATAAGCGTCGCCCTGGTCTTCACGTCGGCTCCCCTTGCGGGGTTCAGACCCGCGGCTCAGCCGTCGAATTCGACAGCCGACACATAGATTGTCCCCATCCGCGTCGGAACGCGTGCATGGACTGGAGCATATACCTTCAGGGTGCCGGTCTTGGCAAACCAGATTTCCATGCCCTCCACCTTGCGCAGATACTCTATGTCCGTGCGTCCCTTGCGGAAACCGGACTTCGGCACGTAGCGAATCGAGCAGACAACCGCTTCGCTCTCGACACCGCCGACCTTGAAGCTTCGTGTCCCCTTAGGGGTCATCACGAGATCCATCCGGCTCTCGCCGTCATAGATCGGCAGCGTGCGCGGACAGGCCGCCTCACCCGCCGGAATGATGAGGCTGCTGATCGGATCAAGCACCGATTTCAGATCTTCAGGGCCAACGGCAATCCAGTNCCGCGGCCGGCGCTTCGGTTCCGGAAGTATGACCGTATCCGTGACGTCGCCGTTACGGTAGCGCACATCATAGGTCTGCTTCTTCTTGCCGCTCTGGTAGATCAGCGTGTAGCGGTCAGCCTGCATGCGATCACCGGTCAACGTCCCGGAGATATTGGTCTGGGCAGAAATCTTGGTGACGACGTCGACGATGGCGGAGGAATTGAAGCTGCCGGTGATGGTGTAGTTCGTCTGGTTGACCTCGGTGACGAAGGAGGCGCGCGCAATCGGCAGCGCACCCAGGGTTACCTTGTAGTCGGTACGATAGCGTATGCTTTCGGCCGCCGCAGGCACCGCGGCCAGAACGAGAAGACTGCAGACGACGCTCAACAGACGCAAAGACCGACCCTCCCTGGAACGATCTCGCCCTTTGCAGCCGGCGAGTCGCGGTGACATTGATACTCGTGGGCGACTGTGGCAATAAAATAGCGGGATTCTCCTGAGCTTGCGGGAAAATCCAAGGTTTGGCTTGACGCCCCCGTCCAGTCTGACTATAGAACCGCAACTTTCCAATCAAACGCCGTTGGATTGCCTTGCCGGTATTTGCCCGGAAGCGATGCGATGGCCAAGAAAAAATAGGTGTACCATGTCCCGCAGTTGCGAATTGACCGGCAAGGGCGTCCAGTCGGGCAACAATGTGAGCCACGCGAACAACCGGACCAAGCGCAAGTTCCTTCCGAACCTGTGCGACGTCACGCTGATCTCGGACGCTCTTGGCCAGCGCTACCGCCTGCGCGTTTCCGCAGCGGCTCTCCGCTCGGTCGAGCATCGTGGCGGCCTCGACGCCTTCCTGCTCAAGGCCAGCGAAACCGAACTGTCGATGCGCGCACGCCTGCTGCGCCGCCAGATCGTCAAGAAGACCGCAGAAGCCGCGTAAGCGGTTTCTCCTCTCTCGACAAGGTATCAAGGCTTGAACGGGCGCGCCCCGGACAAGCCTTTTCCTTTTCGACACATCGTTACTCCAACTGGTGGCATCACCCAGGATAAAAAAATGCTGACGACACGCCATATTCTGGTCTACAGCCTGCTGATGACGGCCATCGTGGTCGCTTCGAACGTTCTCGTGCAGTATCCGGTCTCGGGCCAGCTTGCCGGTATCGCGCTCGGCGACCTTCTGACCTACGGTGCCTTCACCTATCCGGTCGCCTTCCTCGTCACAGACCTCACCAATCGCCAGTTCGGCCCGCAAACCGCCCGCAAGGTCGTCTTCATCGGCTTCGTCGTCGGCATTACGCTGTCCTTCGTGACCTCGTCGCCGCGCATCGCCATCGCCTCCGGGACTGCCTATCTCGCCGGTCAACTGCTCGACATCACGGTCTTCAATCGCCTGCGCCGTCTGACCTGGTGGAAGGCGCCGCTGCTCGGCTCGATCCTTGGCTCGGTGCTCGACACGGTCATCTTCTTCTCGCTCGCCTTCGCCCCGATCTTCGCCATGATCGGTCCGAACGACGGCTTCGCCATCGAATGGGCCTCGATCCTCGGTATTCTCGCGGCAGACGCGCCGCGCTGGATCTCCTGGGCGATCGGCGACTTCAGCGTCAAGATGCTGGTCGGGGTGGTAATGCTTCTGCCGTACGGCGCACTGATGACCGTCGTCCGGCCGATTCCGGCCACCGTTCCGGTCCCTTCGAAACGCTGAACAATACCGGCTCGTCGCCGTTTCTCAATCGACGAGTCGGAATTCGAGCATGAGGTTCCGCTGCAGGATCGAATGGTTGTCATCCGACACAAGGATGATCCGGGTCGAGCCGTCCGCGGCAATCACCACATCCAACCCCTCCATATTGTCGATCTCCTCGCCCATGCCCGCCTCGAGGATGATCTCGCCGTCGACCACCGCGCCCGGCTTGAGGCTCGTGCCGTCGATCCGGCGGATGCGCAGGCCGACCCCGCTGGCAAAGGTGAACCGTCGCTCGAGCAACAGGAGGTCGCCATCGGGCAAGAAGTCGCCATCGGTCACATCGTAGCCGTCATGCGCGACGACCCGGAACGCACCTTTCAACGGGCCGTCCAGAATGCCGGCGAACAGGTTGCCGTTGCCATCGACACTCTTTTCCGCGACCGTAACCAGCGCGCCCTGCAGCGGGCTTGCTTCGGGCGAGAGCGCCAGGGTCTCCAGCCCGCCATTGTTGCGCAACTCGCTGACGGGAAACGGTAGCGGCAATGACATACGCAACGGCCGAGCGGTCTCGATCGTCGAGAGCGGCCGGTAGCCGGAGATCCGATGCCGCTGTTCGTAGCCGACGAACACCTCGTCGCCACGGATCTCCAGGCTTTCGGCATCGACATTGTACTTGGCTTGATCGCCGCGGCCGTCAGCATCGAGCATAGCGGCAATCGTCACGCTTGAGAGGCCTGAAAGCCGACCCTCCGCATCGCGGCTGATGCTGCCCCTGATCCAATGGCCTGTATCGAGGACGCCGAGGAAATGCTCCCCGTCCGGCAGGAAGCGAATGGCCGACCAGGCGCCGAACAGCGGCTCGGTGGAGGAAAGCTCCAGGCCGCCGACGAATTCCAGCGCACCGAACCGTGTGTCGGTCGAGCCCGGGCGAAAGGCGGTGATCGCGGTCGCTTCTACCGGTGCGGCTCTGGCGTCCGCGATTGCGGGAGAAGCGGACCCAACGCCCAGAGCGCAAAGGAAGACGAGAGAGAGGCAGGATCGCAAATTCTTGACCTTGAACTATCCAGGAAAACAGCTGGCCTCTTATGCCACGATCGAACCGAGGATCAAACCGCATCGCTCGCCGGTGGCAAGGTCTCGGCTGGTCCAACCACAGTCAGGCACAAGCTAGGCGTGCAAGAATTCCGCCATTTCATTGGAAGGTATTGAGGAGCCCCGCATGATCCCCATTTCGAACGACACGCAATACTCCACCCCGTCGATGCGCACCGGCCGGATGGTCGACGCAGGCGGTGGCGGTTTTTCCCAAGCGCTTCTATCCTACGACGGCGGCTCGACCTTCTCGCTCGAGGACGAGAACAGCGTGTCCTACGACACGACGATCGACGAAGAGGAGCGCAGGGACGCCAAGGATCTGCTCGCGGAGTTCTCCAAATGGGCGCATCTGGACGCAGCCGAGATGATTCGCGCCAAATATCTTGAGGACAAGGGGCTGACCGAGAAATCGCTGGCGGCGATGGATCCCGTAGCCCGTAAGGCCATCGAGGAGGAAATCGCCGAGCGCATCAAGAACCAGTTGGGCATAGACAAGGGTGCGACCTCCGGCGAGGTGGCGGAGCTTGACCAGGCCAGCGCCGAAGTCTGACGCCGCCAGGTCCGCTAGCTGGCGCGGCGCCCGCGGCCGCTGCGCTTGCCGGTGGTCTGCTGGTCTTCAAACAGCGCCGCGAGCTGTTCGGTCATCGCGCCGGCCAATTCGTCGGCATCGACGATCGTCACGGCCTTGCGATAGTAACGTGTCACGTCGTGGCCGATGCCGATCGCCAGAAGTTCGACCGGCGAGCGCGTCTCGATTTGTTCGATCACGGCGCGCAAGTGCCGTTCGAGGTAATTGCCCGGATTGACCGACAGCGTTGAATCGTCGACCGGCGCGCCATCGGAGATCATCATCAGGATTTTGCGCTGCTCGGAGCGGGCCATCAGGCGGCCATGCGCCCACATCAGCGCCTCGCCGTCGATNNTAGATGATGTGGCGCAGGTCGTTGAGACGGCCGGGCGTGGGCGGCTTGCCGCCAGCCAGCCACTTCTCTCTCGACTGGCCGCCCTTCCATGCCTTGGTGGTGAAGCCGAGGATCTCGACCTTGACGCCGCAACGCTCCAACGTGCGGGCGAGGATATCGGCGCAGGTTGCTGCGACCGTGATAGGCCGGCCGCGCATGGAGCCGGAATTGTCGATGACCAGCGTTACCACCGTGTCGCGGAACTTGGTGTCCTTCTCCTTCTTGAAGGAGAGCGGCTGCATCGGATCGATCACCAGGCGCGTGAGGCGCGCAGGGTCGAGGTAGCCTTCTTCCAGGTCGAATTCCCAGGACCGGTTCTGCTGCGCCATCAGGCGGCGCTGCATGCGGTTGGCGAGGCGCCCGACGGCGCCCTGCAAATGGGCAAGCTGCTTATCGAGGAAGGCACGCAGGCGCTCCAGCTCGGCCTCGTCGCAGAGCTCTTCCGCGGTGATGATCTCGTCGAATTCCTGCGTGAAGATTTTGTAGTCGACCTTCTCGTTGAAGTCGTCGAATGGGCTCGCCGGACGGCGCATCTCGCCGGGCGTCTCGCTATCGTCCTCGCCCTCTTCCATCATGTCGTCGTCGGAGATCTCGGCGCCATCCATCTCGCCGTCGTCCATCTGCTCCTGCGAGGCTTCGCTCTCCTCGGCGGGGGCCTGTTCGGAACCGGCCTCCTCCTCGGCACTCTCCTGGTCTTCCTCGTTGGAGCGCGGCTGGTCCTCCTCGCTCGTGCTCTCCTCTTCGCTCTCTTCGGTATCGTCACCGACGTCCTCGGCCATCTCCATAGAAGAGAGCATATGGCGGATCACGCGGGCGAAGGCCTGCTGATCGTTGATCGCAGACGGCAGGCCATCGAGATCGGTACCGGCCTTCTCCTCGATGAAGGGTCGCCAAAGGTCGAGAACCTTGCCGGCCGATTCCGGCGGCTTCTCGCCGGTAAGCTTCTCGCGCACCAGCATGGCAACGGCCTCTTGGATCGGCGCGTCTTCCTGGCGGTTGATGCCGGAGAAATTGGCCTTGGCGTATTTCTCAGCGTTCATCGCGCTGATGTTGTCGCCCATGCCGCTCATCCTGAGCGCGCCAATCGATTCGACACGTGCCTGCTCGACCGCATCGAAGACCATTCGCGCATCTTGGCCCTGCGGGGCCATGGCCGTATGGATCTTCTGGTCGTGGCAGGCGAGGCGCAGCGCCATGGAATCGCCGAGCCCCCGCGTCACCGCAAGCTCATGCGCCGTCGGCTTTTTCGACAGTTCGGGCAGGCGCACGCGCTCGCCGGCAAGGCCGGGGCGCTCATTGGCAAACACCACTTCAACGTCGGCGCTGCCCGCCACCGAGCGCACGCAGCCGGTGATCGCCCGCCGAAGCGGTTCGACATCGGCCCCGACCCCGGGTTTCGCTCTCGTATTGTCGCCGCGACCTGCCATGGTGATTGCCCTCTCAGGCGCTCAGCACGATATTGGCGGCACTTTCCTTCAGCTCAACGCCGAAGGCCCGCTGATACTGCTCGGCCACCAGCGTGCGCTCGAGCTCGTCACACTTGTTGAGGAAGGTGACGCGGAAGGCGAATGCGACATCACCGAAGATCTCGGCATTTTCCGCCCAGGTGATGACGGTCCGCGGGCTCATCACGGTCGACAGGTCGCCGTTAACGAAGGCCGAGCGCGTCAGGTCGGCAAGCCGGACCATGCGCGAAACGGTATCGCGACCCTGCTCGGTCTTGTTGAAGCTCTTGACCTTGGCGAGCACGATGTCGACTTCCTTCTCGTGCGGTAGGTAGTTCAACGTCGTGACGATCGACCAGCGGTCCATCTGCGCCTGGTTGATCTGTTGCGTGCCGTGATAGAGACCGGTGGTATCGCCAAGACCGACCGTGTTGGCGGTGGCGAACAGGCGAAAGGCCGGGTGAGGACGGATAACGCGGCTCTGGTCCAAGAGCGTCAGGCGGCCGGAAGATTCCAGCACGCGCTGGATGACGAACATCACATCCGGGCGGCCGGCATCATATTCGTCGAAGACGAGCGCGACATTGTGCTGGTAGGCCCAGGGCAGGATCCCGTCCTTGAATTCTGTGATCTGCTTGCCGTCCTTGAGAACGATCGCGTCCTTGCCGACGAGGTCGATACGGCTGACATGGCTGTCGAGGTTGACACGGACGCACGGCCAGTTGAGACGGGCGGCGACCTGCTCGATATGAGTCGACTTGCCGGTGCCGTGGAAGCCGGAGACCATGACGCGGCGATTGTGGGCAAAGCCGGCCAGGATGGCGAGCGTGGTATCCCGGTCGAACAGATAGTCCGGATCGAGATCGGGCACGTAGGCGTCACCCTTGGAATAGGCCGGGACGCGCAAATCGCTGTCGATGCCGAAAACCTCACGCACCGACACGGTTGTGTCGGGGAGATTGGAAATATCCAGTTCAATTTTGCTCATCGTCTCTCCACGCCGGGCGACACCGACCGGCCTTCCAAATATAGCGCGCTGCAGGCACCAGCGATTAACAGAAACCTGCCTGCTTTAACAATTGATACGCCTGAATGACAGCGCGAAAACGCTCTTCCGAGCCCCTGTCTCCGCCATTTGCATCCGGATGGTGTTTTTTTACAAGCTCCTTGTAGCGGCTCTTGATTTCCGGGGCGCTACAATTCGACGCAAGCCCCAGCGTATCAAGTGCCTTGGCCTCCAGGCTCTTCAGCTTTCGGGCCTGGGGCTGCGCGCGGGTACCGCCGCCCTCCTTGACGAAGCCGAAAGGGTCCTTGATGCGGTTCTGGGACGCGGCCGATCCAGATCGCGCCGTCGAATGCAGCGGGCTCGATTTTGCCGCCTTGTTGACACCGACCGTCCAGGTCGGGCGATGGCCAGTGACCGCCTCCTTCTGGTAGCGGGCGATCTCGGTATCGGACAAACCGGAGAAATAATTGTAACCCTTATTGTATTCCTTCACATGCTCGAAGCAGAACAGGAAAAACTGCCCCTCGGCATTGCGGCCGACGGGAGCACGATGAACACCGGGCTTGTCGCAACCGTCCCATTGACAGGTCGGCGCAGTTTTCTCCGCCTCCGGCTCGCGCCGGCGGCGCGTACGGATTCGGTCGAAGTATTTTGAGTCGAGTTTCATCTGCTAATTATGGTACCTCCGGCATTCGACAACAAGAATTGACAAATGGGATTGTTCTGGGCTTTGTGAGGCTTTTGCCGGGGCGGCAAAGCGCGAGGAATGCCATGTCTCTCAGCACCAGAATTGAGGCGAAACTGCGCGAAGCGTTTTCACCGCAACGCCTTTCCGTGATTGATGAAAGCGCCCAGCATGCGGGCCACCAGCCGGGCTTTGCCGGCGCCGAGGGGACACACATGCGCGTACGCATCGTCGCCGAGGCTTTTACCGGCATGACCCGCTTGGCACGGCACCGAGCGATTACCGAACTGCTACAGCCCGAGCTGGATGATGGGCTTCATGCGCTGGCAATCGAGCCGGCGGCACCCGGCGAGGAAACCCGCTGGTAGGTCAAACTTCAAGGGCCGGCCTCCGCCTCGCGTCCGATAGCAGGCGAAACCATCCTCGCCTCGTTACGCCGAGGCAAACATCCTAACCCTTCTTTTCGGCTTCTTCNNCGGCGGGACGGATTCGCAGCTTGGTGATCCGGTTCTTCTCCCGCTTCAAGACGATGAAGCGCTTTCCATAAAAGGTGAAGGCCTGGCGCTCCTCGGGGATAGACTGCGACTCGTGGATGACGAGACCGGCGATCGTCGTCGCCTCCTCATCGGGCAGGTTCCAGTCGAGTGCACGGTTCAGGTCACGGATCGGCACGACACCGTCAACGACGATCGAACCATCCGCCTCCTGTTGAACGCCCTGGATTTCGAGATCGTGTTCGTCGGAAATGTCGCCAACGATCTCCTCGATGATATCCTCGAGCGTCACGAGCCCCTGCACCTCGCCATATTCATCGACCACCACGGCGAAATGCACCTTGTGGCGCAGGAAAGCGGCGAGTTGGTCCTTCAGATTGGTCGTATCCGGAACGAACCAAGGCTTCTGGGCGATCTTGACGATGTCGAGATTGCTCGGCTGAACATTGGGCTCTGCAAGCGCGCGGAGCAGATCCTTGGCGTGGACCACGCCGATGATGTTGTCGGTAGATCCACGCCAGAGAGGCATGCGCGTGAAAGAGCTTTCAAGTACGGTACGGACCGCCACTTCCGGCGGATCGTCGGCATTGACAGCTCGCATGGAAGTCCGGTGGATCATGATGTCGGAAACTTCGAGTTCCCCGAGATCGAGTACGCCACCGAGGCGATCCCGGTCCGCCTTGACCACGGAGCCCTCGCGGTGGAGGAGGTCGACGGCGCCGCGCAATTCCTCGTGCGCCGAGAGCATCGGAGCCTCCTTCGACAGTGACAGGCCGAAGATGGCAAGCATGCTGCGGACGATGAGATTGACCAGGCTCGAGAGCGGACCGACGACAACGACGAAGAGGCGGACGAATGGCGCCACGGTCAGCGCGAAGCGGTCGGGCGAGGAAATCGCCCAGCTCTTCGGCAGGACTTCCGCGAAGATCACGAGGACGACGGTCATCACCAGGGTGGCGATCGCCACGCCGGAATCGCCGAACAGGCCAAGGAACAGGCTGGTCGTCAACGACGAGGCAAGGATGTTGACGAGGTTGTTGCCGATCAGCAGCGCGCCGATCAGCCGGTCGCGACGCTCGATCAGCAGACTGACCACGCCTGCCCGCGCGTCGCCCTGATTGGACAGGCTGTGCATGCGGGCACGGGATGCCGCCGTCAGAGCGGTTTCCGATCCCGAAAAGAATGCCGACGCCGTGACAAGGGCGACGATCGCAATGATCAGCGGCCAATATTCACCAAGCGCAAAAAGAATGCTGTCCACCGTCATGCCCCCCGCGTCTCTTCCAGGAACGAAAAGACCTCCGAGGCCGGCACGTCGTCGGCGACGAAGGACTGGCCGATACCGCGGGTAAGGATGAACGTGAGCTTTCCGCCCTTGACCTTCTTGTCCTGGCCAATCGTCTCCATCAAGAACTCGGTCGACGGCAATTCGCCCGGGATCTCATCCATCGAGGTCGGCAGGCCGACAGCCTTCAGATGGGCCTCGACGCGGGCGACATCCTCGACGCCGAGCAGGTTGAGGCGATTGGAGAAACGGTGTGCCAACACCATGCCGATCGAAACCCCCTCGCCGTGTACCAGTCGCTCGCTGTCGTATTCGGTCGCCGCTTCCAGCGCATGGCCGAACGTATGACCGAGATTGAGCAGCGCCCGACGGCCGTTCTCACGTTCGTCGGCGGCCACCACGTCGGCCTTGGCCTGGCAACTGGCGGCGATCGCTTCGATGCGTGCGCCGCCGCCGGCAAAGACGTCCTGCCAATTGCGCTCGAGCCAGGCGAAGAAGTCCGGCTTGTCGATCAGGCCATATTTGGCAACCTCGGCGTAACCGGCGCGGAACTCGCGCTCGCTCAGCGTATTGAGGACGTCCGTGTCGGCCAGCACCAGATCCGGCTGGTTGAAGATGCCGACAAGATTCTTGCCGTGACGGGTGTTGATGCCGGTCTTGCCGCCGACGGAACTATCGACCTGGGACAGAAGAGAGGTCGGGATCTGGACGAAGCGCACGCCGCGGCGAACGATTCCGGCAGCAAAGCCGGTCAGATCGCCGATGACTCCGCCGCCGAGCGCGATCACGACATCATTGCGTTCGATACGTGCCTCAAGCAGAACGTCGCACACCTTTGTGAGATAATCGAAACTCTTGGTCTTCTCGCCCGGCGGTAGCGACAGCGACACAGCCTCGATGCCGTCGGTCTGGAGGCTGTCCATCAGCGCATCGAGATAGATCGCGCCGACATTCTCGTCAGTGATGATCGCGGCCCTTCGGCCCTTGATGCGGGTAGAAATTTCGCCGCCGGCGCGACCGATCATGCCCGGGCCGATCAGGATGTCATAGGCGCGATCACCGAGCGGTACATGGACCAGCCGCTCTTCGCTTTCAGTCTTGTTCATGTTTGCTGCCTTTACCCGTGTATTCGAGGATGGCTTCCAACGCTTCCTTGACGATCGTCTCCTTGCGCTCGTCGCGTGACTGGATCGTCAGGTCAGCAAGCGCATAGGTCGGATAGCGCTGGTTCATCAAGTTTTCCAGCGTTTGCCTGGGGTTTTCCGTCTTTAACAGCGGCCGGTGGTCGCGTTTGTTGACCCTCTCCCACAGCACGTCAAGGTCGGCCTTCAACCAAAGCGAAATGCCACCCCGTTCAATCAACCTTNNTCGAGATAACCCGCGGGCCGCTACGCAACAATCGCTTCATGACGCGGCCCTCCAGCGCCCGAAACTCGTCCTCGCCATAGGCGGCGAAGAGTTCACTGATCGTCATGCGCGAGACACGCTCGATCTCGTTGTCCGTATCGATGAAGGGCAGCCCGAGTTGGTTGGCGGTCATGCGGCCGATCGCCGACTTGCCGGCCCCCATCAGGCCGACGAAGACGAGATTGCGCCGTCCCAGCGCCGCCCGCGCACGTTCGCCCAAAGTCGGGGAAACGGGAAATATGGTTTCGTTCATCGAACTGTTCGCATCCGTTTCCTCACGGTATTGACAAATGAACGCCGAGCGTCAAGCCATACGCTGAATGAATGCGATCGCGCCCCGCTTCGCAAAACCTCCAGCGCACGCCAACCGGTGGCGCCGTTCGCCGCTCTCGGGACCAAACGATGCCCACGCTCTTTCGTTTTATCTTCTTCTGCGCCACAATCGCCGGGATCATCTATCTGGCCATGTGGTCGCTCGTGGTCTTCGTCGAACCGCGCGAGCGCGACGTCACGGTGCGCATTCCCTCCGAGCAGGTCAATCCGCCGGAAGAGAACGCCGGTCAGTAGACAGAAGAGGTAGATCGTGGCCGACCTGAGCCAGGCCCGCGTCGAGGCCTTCCTGGAAATGATGAGCGCCGAGCGGGGCGCCGCCGCCAACACGCTCTCGTCCTACGAGCGGGACCTCGACGATCTCTTTTCATTCCTCAACCAGCGCAAGGTGAGCCTCGGCTCCGCCGAGAGCCGCGACCTCTCCGCCTATCTCAGTGATCTCGCCAAACGCGGTTTCCAGCCGACCTCGCAGGCGCGACGGCTCTCCACAATGCGCCAGTTCTACAAGTTCCTCTATGCCGAGGGGCTGCGCATCGACGACCCGACCGCGATCCTGGATTCACCGAAGAAAGCGCGTCCGCTGCCGAAGTTCCTGAGTGTCGATGAGGTCGGCAAGCTGCTGTCTCTCGCCGAGGAAGAAGCGAGCCTTCCGGCCCCCGGCCAGTTCGCACGCCTGCGCCTGCTGGCGCTGATCGAATTGCTCTACGCCACCGGCATGCGGGTGAGCGAGCTTGTCGCACTGCCCGCCAAGGTGCTGACTCAAGAGGGCCGATTTCTCGTGGTTCGCGGAAAGGGCAACAAGGAACGGCTGGTGCCGCTGTCCAGGGCGGCGATTGCCGCACTTGCACGCTACGGCGCAGCAATGGCAGTCGAGCGCGGCGAGCTCGAGCCGAGCCCCTTCCTGTTTCCCGCCGCCAGCAAGGAGGGCTATCTGCCGCGCCAAGTCTTTGCCCGCGACCTCAAGGACCTGGCGATCCGGGCGGGTCTGCCGGCGGCAAGCGTATCGCCCCACGTACTGCGCCATGCCTTCGCCAGCCACCTGCTGGCCAATGGCGCGGACCTTCGCGTGGTGCAGGAACTGCTCGGCCACAGCGACATTTCAACGACACAAATCTATACGCATGTGCTTGACGAACGCCTGCGGGAGCTGGTGCAGACGCATCACCCTCTTGCAAAAAAGGCCAAAAACCTCGATTAGAGCCGTCAACACCGGTGCCAAGCGCCCGAACAGCATAGGGCAAAACGATCGGAAACCGATTTCATGCATAATTATCTCGACTTCGAAAAGCCCATCTCCGACCTCGAAGCAAAGATCCACGAGCTGAAGAAACTCGCGGAGGAGGACGAGAGCATCGACACGTCCGAGGAGATCGGCCGGCTGGAAACCCGCGCCCGCGAGGCGATGGAGGAGATCTATTCCAAGCTCAACGCCTGGCAGAAGACCCAGGTCGCCCGCCATCCGCAGCGCCCGCATTTCGTCGACTATGCGGCCGAGCTTTTCACCGAGTTCACCCCGCTCGCCGGCGACCGCAAGTTCGCCGAGGATGCCGCGATCCAGGCCGGCCTCGCCCGCTTCCGCGGCCAGCCAGTCGCCGTGATCGGCCAGGAAAAGGGCAATGACACCAAATCGCGCCTGAAGCACAATTTCGGCAGCCCACGTCCCGAAGGCTACCGCAAGGCCATCCGCGTCATGGAAATGGCCAACCGCTTCGGGCTGCCGGTCATTACCCTGATCGACACGGCCGGCGCCTATCCGGGTATCGGCGCCGAGGAACGCGGCCAGGCGGAGGCGATCGCCCGCTCGACCGAGATGTGCCTTGGCCTCAAAGTGCCGATGGTCTCGGTGGTGATCGGCGAAGGCGGTTCGGGCGGCGCGATCGCGATCGCCACCGGCAACCGAGTCTATATGCTTGAACATGCCATCTATTCCGTCATCTCCCCGGAAGGCGCGGCTTCCATCCTGTGGCGCGATTCCACGCGTGCCAAGGAAGCGGCGACGAATATGAAAATCACCGCCGAAGACCTGAAAGGCCTCGGTATCATCGACGGAATTATTCCGGAGCCGGTCGGCGGCGCGCATCGCGATCCGCAGACTGTGATCAATGCCGCCGGCGACGTGATCGCCTCGGCACTCGCTGAACTGACGCCCAAGCCGGGTGACCAGCTTCGCTCGGAGCGACGCCAGAAGTTCCTGAGCATCGGCCGCAATCTCTAGGATAGAGGGCTAGACACGTCACAATGCTGCTGTTTTCCCGCGTTATGGCGCTTAGTTGTTCGGCCCGAAGGGTGACTTTGGTTTATGATTTGTGAAGAATGTAGTCATATACTGGCAAGGTCCGCTTTTTGACGAAAGCCGTTCCGTCCTGTTCGAGATGAGCCCTTAGCGATGCGCTGGAAATCGACCGCTCTTGCCCTGACCTTCGCTGCTGCCCTTGCGGGCTGCAATGACACGTTGGACAGCTTCGACCCAGCGTCCGTGTCAAACAAGGTCGAACATCCGCTGCCCTCGAAGATCCTGGCCGAGATGAAGGCCAAGGGCATGGATCGCAACTCGCCGATCGCCATCCGCATCCTCAAGGAAGAGGGCGTGCTGGAGATCTGGAAGGCGAAGACCAACGGACGCTTCGACAAGATCAAGGAATACGAGATCTGTGCATGGTCAGGCCGGCTCGGCCCGAAGGTTAAGGAAGGCGACCGGCAGGCGCCGGAGGGTTTCTATCCGCTCTCGCCCCACCACCTGAACCCCAATTCCAAATATTACCTGGCCATCAATACCGGATATCCGAATCGCTTCGACCAGGCGAACGGCCGCAACGGCACCAATCTGATGATCCACGGCGCCTGCTCGTCGTCTGGCTGCTATTCGATGACGGACGCGCAGATCCTTGAGATATATGCCTTTGCCCGCGACGCATTCAAGGGCGGCCAGCAGACTATCCAGTTGCAGGCATTTCCCTTCCGCATGACTGCGGAGAACATGGCGCGCCACCGCCACAGCTCGCATTATCCGTTCTGGGAAATGCTGAAGGTCGGCTACGACAATTTCGAAGTTACCAAACGGCCACCGGAAGTGGCGTTCTGCGACAGAAAATACGTCTTCAACCAAAAGCCGGCAGACGGCAGCCCTTTGAACGTGGCCGCGGCCTGCCCGCCGATGTCCACCCCGCCTGCTCTTCAGGCAGCGCTCGCCTCCTACAATTCGGCCTATTCCAAGGACTATGCCAAGGCGCTGAAGAAGTTCGACGGCAAGATCTGGTATGATCCGACTGAAGCCGAGCGTAAGGCACTCGTCGCCAACCAGCGCAAGAGCCATGATCTGGCCTACGCTCCGACGGGCTCAGCGCTGAAGGCCGGCAAGCTTCTGAAGATCGAGGACGTGGCGAACCAGTCCAGACCGGACGCGACCGCGGCGATCGAACGCCTCGCGGTGCAACAGTCAGGCGCTCAAGCCGCACCGGCAACGGCAGGCGCTCAGACGACAGCCGCTGCACCGGCAGCTCCGCCGACGGCCGCGCCTGCGCCAACCGTGGCCGCAAACGCC
>DBUL01000083.1:409-3474 GCA_002307905.1 Rhizobiaceae bacterium UBA1291 | reverse complement strand
CATGGAGGGGCAGGTCGACAGGAAGTACATGGGCAGCCGGAAGTCCTTCATCGGCGGCCATCGGGCGGACGGAGCCGAGATCAATCTCGGCGCGACAATCCTGCGCACAGCCGACGCCAAAGGGCCGGTCTTCATCGCCGTGCTCCGCGACCTCACCGAGCGCCACGGCTACCAGCATGAGCTGGAGAGGCTCGCCAATACCGATCCCTTGTCCGGCATCAACAATCGCCGCGCATTCACCAGTCTTGCGAGCCGAGAACTCGCCCGATGCCAGAAAGCGCGGGATCCGGTCTCCCTGATCCTGTTCGATCTCGATGGCTTCAAAGCCATCAATGACGGATTTGGCCATGAGGTGGGCGATACGGTGATCTGTGAATTCGCCAACACCCTGAAATCGGTTGCCCATAGCGGAGACCTGCTCGCGCGCTGGGGCGGCGAGGAGTTNNCGCGGAAATGGTACGCGCCAATGTCGAAAGCCGCGTGTTCGGTGCCGCGAACGGTGTATCGCTTCATCTCACCGTCAGCGGAGGCGTAACCTGCGTAGCCAGTGCGACAGAAGGACTGGATGACATGATCCGCCGTGCCGATCATGCCCTATACGCGGCCAAGTCAGGCGGGCGCAACAGGATCGTCGCCGAGACCGCCCTCCCGCCTATCGCCGCCTGAGACACACCTGCCCGTCTCTGCGAACTGTCAGCAACCTCACCGACCGTCTCGGCCACACTTGCGCATTGCCGCGGGTTTGCTATTCCAGACCGCGCGTGCCGCATTGGCCGCTCTTAACGCATTCCGTGACGAGGATCGATCCCATGGCCACAATGATCTACGGCATCAAGAATTGCGACACAATGAAGAAGGCACGCCGCTGGCTCGACGACCATGGCGTGGAATACGGTTTTCACGACTACAAGCTATCGGGAATCGACCGCGACCATCTCGATCGCTGGTGCGCTGATGCCGGCTGGCAGACCGTGCTCAATCGCGCCGGCACCACCTTCAGACAACTGCCCGACGAGGCCAAGGCCAATCTTGACCAGGAAAAGGCAATCACCCTGATGCTCGCCCAGCCGTCTATGATCAAGCGCCCGGTGCTGGAGGCCGACGGCACGCTGCTGGTCGGCTTCAAGCCGGAGGTCTACGCCGCCACGTTGAAGGCCTGACACCATGGCGAAGACCACGCGCGCGACCCAGTTCCTGGAGAAGGCCGGCGTTTCCTTCACCACCGTGACTTATGACTACGATCCGAACGCCGAACGCATCGGCCTGCAGGCGGCGGAAGCGATCGGCGAGGCGCCGCNNGCTGAAGACCCTGATGGCCGAACTCGACGGCAAGCCTGTCTGCGTCGTCGTACCCTCCGACAGGGAGGTGAGCATGAAGAAGCTCGCCGTTGCCTTCGGCGGCAAGCATGCGGCGATGATGAAACCGGCGGTGGCGGAGAAGACGACCGGCTATGTGGTCGGCGGCATCAGCCCGTTCGGCCAGAAGAAGCCGGTACCGACCGCGATCGAAGTTGAATCCCTGGCAGAACCGCAAGTCTACATGAACGGCGGCCAGCGCGGTCTGCAGGTTCGGCTTTCGCCGCAGGATGCGCTGAAGGCATTGAATGCCATTGCCGTGTCTCTCGTTGCCTGATCGCAGGCGCACCGTCTCTCGGCAGTTTCGCCCCGCGCCTTCATTTTCGCCGCAAAGCGCTTTAGGCTGGACGCTCCTATCACCAACAACCCTCAGGCCTTCCCATGACATTCCTGCCCGAATTTGAAATCGCCGTCGATCCGGTCCGCCTCGAAAAGCTCGCAGAAGTGGCCGTCAACGTCGGCCTGCAATTGGAAAAGGGCCAGGACTTGGTGATGACCGCGCCGCTCGCGGCATTGCCGCTGGTGCGTCTCATCACCAAGCACGCCTATATGGCGGGCGCCGGCATCGTCACCACCATCTATGCCGACGAGGAAACGACGCTGGCGCGTTATGCCCATGCCCCAGACGAGAACTTCGACAAGGCGTCCGGCTGGCTCTATGACGGCATGGCCAAGGCCTTCGAGGGCGGCGCCGCGCGGCTGGCGATTGCCGGCGACAATCCGATGCTGCTGGCCAGCCAGGATCCGGCCAAGGTGGCGCGCGCCAACAAGGCCAATTCGATTGCCTACAAGCCGGCGCTGGAGCACATCTCCAATTTCGACATCAACTGGAACATCTGCTCCTATCCGAACCCGTCCTGGGCAAAACTGGTCTTCCCGGACCTGCCGATCGCCCAGGCTGTCGAAAAGCTCGCCGAGGCGATTTTCGCCGCCTCGCGCGTCAACGAGGCCGATCCGGTCGCCGCCTGGGCCGCCCACAATGGCGAACTTCGCAAGCGCTCGAGTTGGCTGAACGGCGAGCGCTTCTCGGCGCTGCATTTCACCGGCCCCGGCACGGACCTGACCGTGGGCCTTGCCGACGGCCACGAATGGCATGGCGGCGCGTCCATGGCCAAGAACGGCATCACCTGTAATCCCAACATCCCGACCGAGGAGGTCTTCACCACGCCGCATGCGCTGAAGGTCGATGGTCGTGTCTCCTCGACCAAGCCCCTGTCGCACCAGGGCACGCTGATCGACAATATCCAGGTGCGGTTCGAGGGCGGCCGCATCGTCGAGGCAAAGGCGTCAAAGGGCGAGGAAGTGCTCTTGAAGGTGCTCGACACCGACGAGGGCGCGCGCAGGCTGGGCGAAGTGGCGCTGGTGCCGCATTCCTCGCAGATCTCGGCCTCCGGCATCCTGTTCTACAACACGCTGTTCGACGAGAATGCCTCCTGCCACATCGCGCTCGGCCAGTGCTATTCCAAGTGCTTCCTCGAAGGCGCGTCCCTCAGCCAGGACCAGATCAAGGCGCAGGGCGGCAATTCCTCGCTGATCCACATCGACTGGATGATCGGTTCGGACAAGGTCGACATCGACGGTATTCGCGCCGATGGCTCGACGGTTCCGGTGATGCGCAAGGGCGAATGGGCCTGATCGATCCGATCATCGGAAAGGCCGGTCACGCCGGCCTTTTCAACGCCAAACGCCGGCAGTCTTTGCCGGCTGGG
>DBUL01000083.1:0-242 GCA_002307905.1 Rhizobiaceae bacterium UBA1291 | reverse complement strand
GCCGCCGATCAGGCCGAGATGGACGAAGCCGAGATAGTTATTGAGCGTGAGGGTCGGTAGAGCCGGTTCCAGCAGCAGCGCCAAAGGCACCAGCATGATGCCACCCGCGGTCAGTTGCCAGGCGGTGAAGGTCAGGCTGGAGACCGGCGGGCGCCAGTGGCGCGAGAGCACCGTGCCCGCCGCCATGGAGGCCGCCCCGGCAAGGCCCGCCGCCACCCCCACCGGGTCGAGCGCCGCCTTCG
>DBUL01000084.1:50193-56366 GCA_002307905.1 Rhizobiaceae bacterium UBA1291 | reverse complement strand
CTCCTGTCCGATGCGATCCTGGTCAATGACGGGCGGCCGGAAAGCACGGCTAATTATTATGAATGGATGCTGCAGAAATTCTCGGTGCTTTATCGTCCACGGGATGTCTATATCTCCGAACTGTTCGGCGGCATCGCCCAGATCGATGCAGGCGTGACCACCGTGATGGATGTCAGTCAGATTCACCACTCGCCGGAGCATTCCGNNGCTGGGGCGACGCGGCGAAATATCCGGGCGACGCGCGCCGGATCAAGGCCGAACACTTCGCCAGCGACGACCAGTTGCTGACCATGGTGATGGGCGGCGAGATCTACCTGCCGTTCCACGAGGAGGCCTGGGCGATCGGTCGCGAGCTGAACATTCCGATCGCGCTGCATGTCGTCGGCACCTTCGGCATGCAGCCGACCTTTGATGGCCTGGCGATGGCCGGCAAGTTTGGTCCCGACAACATCTTCATCCACATGACCGGCATGAGCGAGATGGCCTGGAAGACAGCGGCCGATGCCGGTGCCCATGTTTCACTCTCCGTGCCCATCGAGATGCAGATGCGCCATGGCGAGCCGCCGCTACAGAAGGCCCTTGATCTCGGCATCCAGCCGTCGCTGTCGACGGATGTCGAATGCACGATGACGGCTGACATGTTCACGCAGATGCGCTCGGCGATAACCTTTCAGCGCATGGTTGCCAACGAGAAGGCCTTGCGTGGCGAGGATTATCCTAAGCTTCTCTCTGCAATCGATGCTATCCGCTTCGCCACGATCGAGGGCGCGCGCGGGCTGAAGCTCGACCATAAGACCGGTACGTTGACGCCGGGCAAGGAGGCCGACATCATTCTGCTCGACGCCACGGCGCTCAACGTCGCTCCGCTCAATCACGTGCCCGGGGCCGTGGTGACGCTGATGGAGCGCAGCAATGTATCCACTGTCATCTGTGCAGGCCAAGTCCGCAAATGGCAGGGTCACCTGATCGGGCATGACATTGAAAAGCTGCGGCACGAGCTGGAGGCAAGCCGCGACTATCTCTTCGAAAAGGCCGGCGTCGAGAGAGACCTGTTCAGGACTTGATGGCTTGTTTCAATCTCGTCCGTTGTAACGTGACGAAATGCGGGTGGGCCTGACACCTCGGGGACCATGAAGGCGGTGGGCTTGCCTAGCCTGCGAGAAACAGGTGATCAGTACCCGCACTCAGATACTCATTCGCCAGCGGCAGGTAGCCCATGGGGCGGATCGGGATTTTACGTTCGACCTGCAAGACCAGCCCGCTCGCGCGGCGGTGGTTCGGATCGGCGACCGGAACAGCGTTGAGCAACTGTCGCGTATAATCGTGCCGCGGCCGTTGCAGAACCGCGTCCGTGGCACCGATCTCGACAATCCGGCCCTGGTCCAGGACCGCCACGCGGTGGCTCATTTTCTCGATGACTGCAATGTCGTGCGAGATGAAAAGGTAGGCGATGCCATCTTCGCGCTGCAGTTCCTGCAGCAGGTCGATCACTTCCGCCTGCACCGAGACATCGAGCGCCGAAACGGCCTCGTCCGCGACGATGATCTTCGGTTTCGATGAAAGCGCGCGGGCTATGCANNGGAGAACTGGTGCGGATAGCGGTCGATGCTGTCGAGGGGCAGGCGCACTCTGGCAAGAAGTTCCGCTGCGATCTCCCGCCTCTCGCGCTGATTGAGTTGCGTGTGAATGCACAGCGGTTCGGTGACAAGTTCGGCGACCGTCATGCGCGGATTGAGGCTCGCATAAGGATCCTGGAAGATCATCTGCAAGTCACGCCGCATTGGCCGCATATGGCGACGGGTCAGTGGAACGAGGTCCTTGCCGCCAAAGAGAATCCGCCCGCTTTCCGGCTCTATGAGCTTGAGAACCGAACGACCGATGGTCGACTTGCCGGAACCGGACTCGCCGACCAGTCCAAGCGTTTCGCCCGCGCGCAGTGTGAAGCTGACATCCTCGACGGCATGGACCTGTGCCACCATCCGTTTCAGCATCCCCTTGTGAATCGGAAAGCGTGTGACGAGGTTCTTGACCTCGAGAACAATTCCATCGTCCGGGACTGCGCCATGCCCACGGTCCTCGGCGCCTGCTGCGGATTTCGGTTTGGCGTATACTGGCGCTCCCGAACCGAGCTTTGGCACGGCATTCAGAAGCTCGCGCGTATAGTCGGCGCGCGGCTGGCTAAACAGTGCATTTGTGTCGGCCGTCTCAATCATCTTGCCCTGACGCATCACGACCACCCGGTCGGCGATTTCGGCGACGACCCCCATGTCGTGCGTAATGAAGACGACCGCGGTGCCGCTGGTCTGCTGCAGCTCGCGGATGAGATCGAGAATGCCGGCTTGGATGGTGACGTCGAGCGCCNNGTGGTCGGTTCGTCGGCGATCAGCAACCGAGGCGAACAGGCAAGCGCCATGGCAATCATCACCCGCTGGCGCATGCCACCCGATAGCTCGTGCGGATATTGCGAAAGCCGGCGACCGGGATCGGAGAGGCGGACGCGGTCGAGAAGATCGCGTGCCTCGCGCAACGCCTGGCTTGGCGACAGGCGCTTGTGGTGGATCAAGGTCTCGCAGATCTGGTCGCCGATCGTCAGCACCGGATTGAGCGAGGTCATCGGCTCCTGGAAGATCATCGAGATGGAATTGCCGCGAATGCGCTGCAACTGCGCTTCACTGCTCGCGGCAAGATCGACGACGCTTGCGTCATCCAGCCGGAAGGCGATGCGGCCCCCGTCGAGCCGCCCGCCTTCCCGCTCGATGAGCCGCAGGATGGAAAGGGCGGTGACCGACTTGCCGGAACCGGATTCCCCGACGATCGCCAGCGTCTCGCCGGCGAAGAGATCGAAGGAAAGATCCTGAACCGCAACTGCGGGCTTTTCTGCCGGGCCGAACGACACCGACAGGTTCTGGACCGAAAGCAGCGGGGTTCTGGTATTGCCGGTCATCGTCATACCTATTCTGCGGCCTGCTGGAGATGGCGAAGCCGGATCTCCGGGTGCTCGTGGAAGGGCGGCAGCGGCTCGATCCAGCGGCGCGCGGTCTCTTCGGCATCGAGCGAGACCCGCATCGAATCCTTGCCGAACACGGTCCAGTCGATCCGCTCGGAAAGCTCGAGCAGCGCATAGGAACCGGCGGGCTCGGGATGGGTGGTGAAGGTCTCGGTCAGCGATTGCAGGGTGAAGTGCGGCTGGCCGTTGACCATGGTGAGCGTGTTCCAGTGCACATGGCCGGCAAAGCAGGCAACCGGCACGCGGGCTCCGGCGAGAATGGCGCGCACCCGCTCGGAAGCCCCCGGATAGGTCGAGGCATCCGGATTACGCTGGAAGTAGTAATTGCCGGCCTGGGAATGGCCAGAGACCGGAACGTGGCTGAAGATCGCCAGCGGCCGCGTCGCATTGCGGACAACGCCGGCAAGCCAGAGCAGGTCGGCCTCCGGCAGGATGAAGCCACCCGGCCGGTGGATCTTCGCGTCGGCCCGCCAGATCACCAGCGTCCAGTCGCCCATGTCGACCGTCGTGCTGGAGAGATCCTGGCCGAGGATGGCGGCGTTCTCGTCGACGCTCAGATAGTCACGGTCGTGATTGCCGCAGATATGGAAGCGCGGAACGCTCATGCCGGCGAAGATCGCCGCGACATCCTGCTCCAGTTGCTTGTCCGTCTGCTTGTCGCAATCCGAGATGCGGTCGCCCATGTCGATGACGGCGTCCGGCCTGGTCGCCTCGACGAAACGCGAGAATTCCTCGAGCAGGGTGAGCGCCGAGGAACCCTTCTTGGTGAAGTTGTCCTTGCCGTGATGGATGTCGGTGACGATGCAGAGGCGTGTCGTGGCCATGGGAGTTCCGCTTGTGAATGGGAGTGGAACCGGGCGGCGAAGGCGCCGCCCGGCAGTATCGGGTCTTAGTTGGAAGCGACCGAGATCGAGCCGGCGCGGAAGTCGAGCACGTAGGGAATGTGGCCCGGCTTGGGAGCCCACTGAATGCCCTTCTGCATCGCCCAGGATTCATAGGGCTGATAGAGAACGAGCATCGGCGGGGCCTGCTTGATGCGGTCCATCAGCTCGGCATAGGCGGCCTTGCGGTCCTCGACCTTCTCGGAGAAGCGGAACTTCTCCCAGGTCTTGGCATAGGCTTCGTCGGTCTTGAAGCGGCCCTCGCCTTCCGACGGGCCCTCCGGTGCCCACATCACGCCGAACGAGCCGAAGGGGTCGGCGAAGTACATCGGGTTCGACCAGTTGCGCACCATCATGGTCGGATCGCCGCCCGTCCACTTGTCGTCGACATTGATGCGGGTCTTGATGCCGATCGCATTCCACATTTCGGCGATCGCCTGCATGGCGAGCAGGCCATTGGTGTAGTAGCCGGCCGCGGTATCCATGCGGATCTCCTCGCCCTTGTAGGAGGATTCGGCCAGCAGCTTCTTGGCCTTTTCGAGGTCGTATTCGAAGGTCTTGACGTCCGGCATGTAGAGTTCGCCGAACTGCTTGTAGGTGTGGGTCGAGGGGACCACGGCCTTGCCGAGCCACAGCGCCTGGTTCAGCGTTTCGCGGTCGACCGCATAGCTGATCGCCTGGCGGAACTTCGGATCTTTCATCACTTCGTTCTGGGTGTTGAAGATCAGGATGTGGAACAGCGGCGTGACGTCGCTGGCGATCTTCAGATTGCTGTCGGCCTCGATGGTCGACAGCTGGTCCGGCGGCACGTTGGTGATGATGTCGACTTCCTTGTTCTTCAGCGCCGTGATGCGGCTCGCCATTTCCGGAACGTAGGAGACCGCCACCTTCTCGAAGGGTGCCTTGTCGCCCCAGAACGCGTCATGGCGCTCCCAGACGAGCTTTTCGCCGGGCACGAACTGCGAGATCTTGTAGGGGCCGGTGCCGACGGGGGCGAGCGAGAAGGCTTCGAAGTCGGCGTCCTCGGCGACGTTCGGATCACCGGTGAGCGCCTTGGTGTATTTCTCCGGCATGATCATCAGCTGCTGCATGTTGATCAGCGTTTCCCACAGCGGCTCGGGGCGCTTGGCGACGATGCGGATCGTGTGTTCGTCGACCTTCTCGGCGCGGTCGAAATTGCCCAGGCGATCCTTGGCGCGGACGATATAGGGCTTGAAGGTCGGCTTGAGCATGCGGTTCAGCGAGAAGATGACGTCGTCGGCTGTCATCGGGTCGCCGTTCTGGAAGACCACGCCCTGACGCAGCTTCAGCTCCATTACGGTCGGCTCGACGAGCTTCCATTCGGTCGCGAGGCCCGGACGGAACGTCGTTTCTGCGGTGTCGGCATCCTTGTCGATGAGGACGTCGAAGCTGTTGTAGTAGAACTGCGAACCGACATTGGAGTGGTCGCGGCCCGGATCGAGATAGGACGGCATATTGGCCGAGCCGACCTTCAGTTCGGCGGAAAGGGCACTGCCGCTCATGAGCGCGAGCAGCGTCGAAGCGATGATCATTCTGGTCTTCATGGTAGTCTCCGTTGCAGGGCTTGAAAGGTCCGACCGCTTGTCATGCCGCCGGCAATCAGTTCGGCGGCGGGGATCGCCGCTTGGGTCTTGGCGCTCAGCGGTCCCGCAGGCGCACATCCATGCGATCGCGCAGCCGGTCTCCCAGCATCTGCACGACGAAGGTGATGGACAGGATCAGCAGTGCCGGGGCCGCGACGATCCAGGGCGCCGTGTGCATGTAGTCGCGGCCGATGCCGACCATGGAGCCGAGTGTCGCGGTCGGCGGTCTGAGGCCAAGGCCGAGGAAGGAGAGGCTCGATTCCAGCAGCACAATGTTCGAGAAGTTGAGCGTGAACATCACGACAAGCGGCGAAATGACGTTGGGTACGATGTGCCGCAATGCAATCCTGAGCGGTGAGGCACCGGCGGCCCGTGACGCCTCGATGAAGGGCATTTCACGAAGCTTCAGCACCTCGCCGCGGATGATGCGGGCATACTGCTCCCAGTAGGCGATCCCGAGCACGATGATGAGCACCTGGAGGTCACTGCCGAAGACGGAGACGGCCAGAAGGGCCACAAGCGTGAAGGGGACGGCAATCTGGATGTCGACAAGCGCCATCACCAGTGCGTCGATCCGTCCGCCCGCAGTACCGGCCAAAAGGCCGAGCGTTCCGCCGATCATCATCCCGATGACCGCGCCGGAAAGGGCGATCGAGAGCGTCATCTGTAGTCCATAGAGGC
>DBUL01000084.1:43652-50148 GCA_002307905.1 Rhizobiaceae bacterium UBA1291 | reverse complement strand
GCGGCAAGTATCAGAACCAGGCGCATCGACCAGTCCAGTCCGGTCCAGAGGCGGCGCATCTTTGCCGGCATGCGTAGGCGGGCGAGGAACGGATTGCCGGCGGCTTCGGGCAGGGAATCAATCGTAGTGTCGGACATGTGCGCCATCCTTTCTCACGCTTTCTTTCCGAGGCGGACCCTCGGATCGGCAAGGCCGTAGGCAAGATCGACCAGCAGATTGATGACGATGACGGCAAGCGCGACCGACAGCACACCGAATTGCAGCACCGGATAGTCCCGGCGAATGGCCGAGGTGACCAGAAGCTCGCCGATGCCACGCCAGGAGAAGACCGTTTCGATGACCACGCTACCCGCGGCGGCTAGACCGGCGATCTGCAGGCCGAGCACGGACAGGATCGTGATGTTGGCGTTGCGCAACGCATGCTTGAAGATGACGACCCGCTCCGGCAGCCCCTTCGCCCGCGCCGTGCGCAGGTATTCCTGGCTGAGCACGTCGAGCATGGCGTTGCGCGTGAAGCGCGTCATCCCGGCGATATAGAAGGTCGAAAGCGCCGTGACCGGCATGACAAAGTGCAGCCAGGTGGAATTGCCGGTCGATGGCAGCCAGCCGAGCCAGAACGAAAAGACCAGCAGTAGCAGGATGGCGAGAACGAAATTGGGAATGGCATAGCCGAAGAAGGCGCCACTCATGATGGCATTGCCGATCCATGAATTGCGATAGATCGCAGCGGCGATCCCCGCGGGCACGGAGACGGCGAGCGTCAGCGCGACGGCGCCGATCAGAAGCTGGAGCGAGGGCCAGACCCGCTCGGCGAAGATCAGCGCCACAGGACGCCGCTCGATCAACGACAGGCCGAAATTGCCGTCTATCAGCGAAGCGAGATAGCGCACGAACTGCTCGCCGTAAGAGCCATCGAGCCCGTAATACTCGATGAGCAACTGGCGATCCTTCGCGCCGAGACCCTCGCCGGCCAGGAAGTCGATCGCATTGCCGGAAAGCCGGGTGGCGAAGAAGACCGCCGTGAGGATGACTGTCACGGTCAGGCACATGCGCAACAATCTGCTGATGATGAATTCGAGCATCGCTTTGTCCTGTGAACTTGTCTGGATTGTATGGACATGTTCTGTTACAGCCATGTTGCTGGCGCATGATTTTTTTGTGACGCGGCTTGAGCCGGTTGGAAGCAACGGACAAAGAGGGAATACGGCAACCAACGGCGCCGAATTTGGGTCAGGCAAGGGTCAGTGAATGGACATTTCGAACAACCCCATGTGGCGGGATCGGGACCTGCCGGTCTGGCGACAGATCGAGGCGGACGTGGAGGTGGACATCCAGACGGGCGTGTTCGGCGCCGGAGAAAGACTGCCGAGCGAGCATGAGCTGACGGCAAAATACGGCGTCAATCGACATACGGTGCGCCAGGCGCTCGCCAGCCTTGCCCAGAAGGGGATCGTCAAGGCGCATCAGGGCAAGGGCGTTTTCGTTGCCGATGAACCGTTCGAATACCGGTTGGACCGTAACGCGAAGTGGAGCGAGGTGGAGAAGCGCTTCGACGGCGGATCCGGCGGGCGTTTGCTCGACAGCTATGAGCAGCCGGCAAGCCAGGCGATTGCCGGCGCCCTGAAGCTCGAGGTCGGCACACCGCTGATTTTGACAGAGACTCTGCGCACGGTGGGTCCGGGCATCGCCACATATGGATATCACATGTTTGAAAAGGATAGGTTCGACGGAATAGCCGCGGCCTTCCAGGAGACCGCGAGCTTCACCCGGGCGCTGGCCACCTTCGGTGTCAAAGCCTTCTTCCGTGCCTCGACATGGATCGACTGCCGCATGCCGCGCCCGCGTGAGGCGGCCGCCCTTGCGGTTTCGATCTCGCTACCGGTCATGATCATGACCTATGTCGATACCGACAGCGACGGCACGCCGATCCTCTACGGCCACGGCGTCTTCCCGAAACGCACGATGCGCATCAGGATCGACACCTAAGCGAGCAGAAATACGGTACTCGAACACACTGCTGCGTTGGTCAGAGCACAGATGAGATCCGGGTCCTGACATTGGATGGCTCGATCCGCAGCCGTGCCGCCTCGTGCCCCGTGCCGGGAATGCCGCTCGATCTGCCGAAGGCCGATCCATAGGTCGTGGATATGATCACGGTGCAATGCCCGAGCCTGATGTAGCGCCCTTCCGCGCAGGGCCTGCTGGTGCTTGACCCCTCGGTCAACTCAAGGCAGTTTCCCCCTATGACCAAGATCACCAGCCTGCGCTCGATCGACTTGCGTTTTCCCACTTCGCAGAGCCTTGATGGCTCGGACGCGATGAATCCGGATCCTGACTATTCCGCCGCCTATGTCGTGCTAGGAACGGACAATCCGCAACTCGAAGGCCACGGCCTGACCTTCACCATCGGTCGCGGCAACGAGATCTGCTGCGCGGCGATCGATGCGCTGCATCGCCTTATCGTCGGCCTCGATCTCGACTGGGTCAAGGCGAATCCTGGCCGGTTCTGGCGCTACATTACCGGCGACAGCCAGTTGCGCTGGATCGGGCCGGACAAGGGCGCCATGCACCTTGCGACGGGCGCCGTCGTCAATGCCGTGTGGGACCTCATGGCCAAGGAGGCCGGAAAGCCGGTCTGGCGTCTCGTTGCCGATATGACCCCGGAGGAAATCCTCTCCATCGTCGATTTCCGCTATCTGACCGACGCGATCACGCCGGACGAAGCGCTGGCGATCCTCAGGAAGGCGGAAGCAGACAAGGCAGAACGCATCGCCCGGCTCGAGAAGGAAGGCTATGCCTGCTACACGACATCGGCCGGCTGGCTCGGCTATGACGACGCCAAGCTACGTCGCCTGTGCCAGGAAGCCGTCGACCAGGGCTTCACCCACATCAAGATGAAGGTCGGCCGCGACTTGGAGGACGACAAGCGTCGTCTCAGGATTGCCCGCGAAGTAATCGGCGCCGACCGCTACCTGATGATCGATGCCAATCAGGTCTGGGAGGTTGGCGAGGCGATCGACTGGGTCAAGGCGCTTTCGGTTTACAGGCCCTTCTTCATCGAGGAGCCGACGAGCCCGGACGACATCGCCGGCCACAAGGCGATCCGCGAGGCGGTCGCTCCAGTGAAGGTCGCGACCGGCGAGATGTGCCAGAACCGGATCGTCTTCAAACAGATGATTGCCGGCGGCGCGATCGACATCGTGCAGATCGACAGTTGCCGAATGGGAGGTTTGAACGAGGTCCTGGCAGTGCTGCTGATGGCTGCCAAGTATGGCTTGCCGGTTTGGCCGCACGCCGGTGGCGTCGGCCTTTGCGAATATGTCCAGCATCTGTCGATGATCGACTATGTCGCGGTTTCGGGCACCAAGGAGGGCCGCGTGATCGAATACGTCGATCACCTGCACGAGCACTTCATCGACCCCTGCCGGATCGAGAACGCCGCCTACATGCCGCCCAGCCTGCCCGGTTTCTCGATCGAGATGAAGCCGGACTCGATCGAGCGCTATCGCTTCGAGGGCTGAATGGGCCCGGCCATTCAGAACGGCGTGACCGGCCGCATTTCTGGCCATTCCAACGTCATGTCGCATGTGCTCGCTGACATTTTCGTCGCTTCGATGCGGCCAGCCGGGCAATCATCCGACTCCGTTTGAGCCAGCAGAATGCTTCAATCGAGCCAGGAAACGCTCTAAGGCCTGCTCCCGGAATGCGGGTCTCAGCGAATTGGGTAGACCTCCTACGGCCTCAGGTGACCGCTCCGACCTGCCACGGCACAAATTCGTTGTCGCCGTATGCGAATTCCTCGCTACGCGTCTTCTTGCCGGAGGCGACCGCGATCACCTCCTCGAAGATGCGTCGGCCCGCCGCCTCGATCGTGTCCTCGCCTGAGACGATGTCGCCGCAGTTGAGGTCCATGTCCTCCTGCATATGGCGATACATTTCGGAATTGGTGGCGATCTTGATGCAGGGTGCCGGCTTGAAGCCTGAGACCGAGCCGCGACCGGTGGTGAAACAGATGACGTTGCAGCCACCCGCCACCTGGCCCGTCACTGCGACCGGATCATAACCGGGCGTATCCATGAAGACGAAGCCGGGCTCGGTGATGATCTCGGCATACTCGTAAACCGCCGAAAGCGGCATTGAACCGCCCTTGGCGACGGCCCCCAGCGATTTTTCAAGAATGGTGGTGAGGCCGCCGAGCTTGTTTCCGAAGGAGGGATTGTTGTTGAGTTCGTCGCCGTTTCGGGCGGTGTACTGACGCCACCACTCGATACGGTCGAGCAGTTTCTGGGCAACCGCCGGACTGACCGCGCGTCGGGTCAGCAGATGTTCGGCGCCGTAGATCTCCGGGGTCTCGGCAAGCACCGACGTCCCGCCGTTCTTGACCAAGAGATCCGAGGCAACGCCGAGCGCCGGATTGGCCGAAATGCCGGAATAGCCGTCAGAACCGCCGCATTCGAGCGCAAGCTTGATGCCCGACAAGGGTTGCGGCGTGCGGCCGACGGCATTGACGATCGGCAGCATCTCCTTGATCGCCTCGCAGGCCGCCTCGATGGTCTTTCGCGTGCCACCCGTATGCTGGATCGTCATGGTTTTGAGCAGAGCGCCTTCGGCCAGCTTGTAATGCTCAAGAATGGGGGCAATCTGGTTGGTCTCGCACCCCAGTCCGATCATCAAGATGCCGCCGAAATTGGGATGGCGGGCATAGCCCTGAATGGTACGCGTCAGGATGTGATAACCTTCCGACTGCGGATTGAGCGCACAGCCCGTGCCGTGGGTCAGAGCCACAACCCCGTCTATGTTAGGGAAACCATCGAGCCCGTGGTGGCGGTTGAAATGCTCGGCCACGTAGCGGGACACGGTGGCCGAACAGTTCACCGAGGAAATCACGCCAATATAGTTGCGCGTGCCCACCCCACCCCGGCCGCGATCAAAGCCCATGAACGTGCGCCGTTCGGTCTCTGGCAGGAGGACCGGTCCCGGAAGGCCGCCGAACTCGTAGTCATGATGGGAATCGACCATTGCCAAATTGTGCAGATGGACGGCTTCGCCGGCTGCGATCGCCTTTGAGGCAACCCCGATCACCTGGCCGTATTTCAACACCTCCCTGCCTTCGGGAATATCGTGGAGCGCGACCTTGTGGCCTCGGCCGATCTGGGTCTTGGCGACGAGCCCTCCGGCGCCTGCCGGTGCGCCGGCGGGAATAGGCTTGCGGGCGACGCCGACATCATCGGCGGGGTTCAGGATGATGATCGGCGATACGGCGATGATCATGGCGGGTCTCCCTGGGCAGACGAAATGGAAGCGAGCGGGACAGCAGACCCGTTATGGNNATGGATATTGCGCGCCTGTCGCCGTTGTGTAGACGGCATAGAGCGAGCGCGTCGCAGTGATGAACAGCCGGTTGCGACGGGGTCCCCCAAAGGTCAGGTTGGCGACCGTCTGCGGCACCAGGATCTTGCCGAGCAGCGTGCCGTCGGGCGCAAAGCAATGCACGCCATCGCCCGCACTGGTCCAGACATTGCCATCGATGTCGATACGGAAACCATCAGGGATGCCCTTGTCGAGGTCGCAGAATACCCGACCGTTCACCAAGCTTGTTTCCTCGACAACGTCGAAGACACGAATGTGGCTGGGCGCGGTTTCGTCATGGCTTCTGGCGGAATCGGCAACATAGAGTTTCGTCTCGTCGGGCGAAAAGGCCAGTCCGTTCGGCTGGCGAAAATCGTCGACAACAACTGAAAGCGCACCACTCAAGGGATCGAGCCGATAGACGTTGCGGGTTTGCTGCTCGGGTTCGGCCTGGTATCCCTCATAATCGGACAGGATGCCGTAGGTCGGATCGGTAAACCAGATACTGCCGTCGGATTTGACCACGACATCGTTGGGGGCGTTGAGCCGTTTATTTTCGAAACGATCGGCAAGAACCGTGATGCGACCATCGATTTCCGTGCGGGTTACCCGACGTCCGCCATGCTCGCAGGAAATGAGCCTGCCCTCACGGTCGCGGGTATTGCCATTTGTGAAGTTCGACGGCTCGCGGAACACCGACACGCCGCCACCCGGCGCATAGTGCAGCATGCGCTGGTTGGGAATGTCGCTGAACAAAAGGCAGTTTAGGTCGCCGAACCAGACGGGGCCTTCCGCCCAGCGGCAATCGGAATAGAGTTCGTCGAGCCCGGCGCTCAGGACGATCAACTGGCGGAAACGGGCGTCTCGGATCTCGTAGATCGAAGAAGGGGAAGTCACCATGGGGGTATTTCCAAAGACCTGAAAAATGAGATGAAACAGACCGTCATCATGCACTGCGTTGCGGACGACTTGCGAGCAGGATGACGGTGAAAATGATGAGGCCCGTCAGGATCAGCCGGATGCCCGCGCCAAAGCCGTAGGTATTGAGCATCGAGACGACCAGGAACATGAAGAGCGAAGCACCCCAGATCCCGGGTACGTTGGAATTGCCACCGGCGACCGCCGAGCCGCCAATGACGACGACGGC
>DBUL01000084.1:0-43554 GCA_002307905.1 Rhizobiaceae bacterium UBA1291 | reverse complement strand
AGACGACGACGGAAAGCGCAAGCGCTACCAGGGCTATGTTCGGAATGCCGAAGCTGGTCGAGGTGGTAAACTGCGCCAGCATCTCGGGGGGTTTGACCCTCAATCCGCGATTGTACCAGATGGCCGAAGACTGGACGATGAAGCTCATCGACAGCGTGGCTATGATTGGCGGAATCCTGAGTAGCTTGATAAGCGAAAAGTTGAGCACCCCGACGACAAGGCCGATCAGGATTGAAACCAGAAGGCCGACAAGGATCAGCGAGTCCTGGCCGTCCATCAGCTTGAGTGCCATGGTGNNATCGTGGCCGGCACCGAAAGATCGATGTTGCCGGGGCCAAGGGTGATCACCAGCATCTGGCCAAGGCCGACAATGATGGAGAATGCGGCAAACGTGAGCGCTGCCTGGCTGAGGCCAGCGGAACTGGCACCGCCGGTGAAGAGCACCGTGACGATCCAGGTCGCGATGGCCGCGACGAAGGACCAGATCCAGGCCTTGCCGAAAAGAGCGGTCACGCGGGTCATGGCTGCTTCTCCTGCTGGCCTTTGCGATTGAGCACCAGCCGCAGCCCGAGCACGATGATGAGGATCGCTCCCTGCGCACCGATCTGCCAGTCTGGCGAGATGCGCATGAAGGAAAGAAACGAGCCTGCAAGCGTGAGCGTCAGAGCGCCGACAACGGCGCCGACAGGCGACACACGGCCACCGACGAACTCACCGCCACCGAGAATGACGCCGGCGATCGACAGCAACGTGTAGCGCAACGCGATATTGGCATCCGCCGAGGTGGCGAGGCCGACCAGGGCGATGCCGGACAGGATGGCGAAAAAGCCGGCGGCGGCGTAGGTCGCCCCCTTGATCCAGACAACTGACCAGCCCGCACGCGAGACCGAGCGGGCGTTGCCACCCACACCCCGCATCAGCACACCAAAGGTGGTGCGCATGACAAGCACATGGGCGACAAGCGCGATCAACAGGCTTGCGATGATAGCCATGGGGACGAAAGGCGGCTTGGAAACCATGATTGCGCGCAGCCAGACCGGAGCTTCGCCGCCTGGTGTCGGCAGGATGATCACCGCAAGCCCGGCCCAGACAAAGCTCATGCCGAGCGTGACGACGATGGAGGGCAGGTTCCGCATATGAATGATCATGCCGAGTGCCGCATAGACCACCACAGCGCCGGCAAGAATGGTGATCGCCGTGACCGGAGCGGAGGGCATGTAGACCGCCGTAACGCAAGCCGCAAAGCTGACGAAAGCGCCGATCGAGAGGTCAAGGTCGTTGACCGCGATGATCAGCATCTGGGCGATCGTGGCGAGGGCAATCGGCACCGCCAGATTGAAAAGCAGGTTGAGCCCCGTATAGCTCATGGCGCGTGGCTGGATATAGAAGACTGCGGCCAACAGGATCGCTAGCGATGCGACCGGCAGCATGAGGCGGAGTGTGGCAACGGAAGGAGCCTTCATACGCTCTCTCCCGAGAAAGATGCGGCCAGCACGTTCTTTTCCTCGATCTCGTCTCCCGTCAGTTCGGCGACGATCTCCCCGTCCCGGAATACATAGACTCGGTCGCAAAGGCAGATCTCGTCCATTTCGGTGGAGTACCAGATGAAGGTACGGCCAGCGGCGGCTTCCGAACTGAGAATTGAATAGACTTCCTGCTTGGTGCCGATATCGACGCCGCGCATCGGGTCGTCCATCAGCACGATTTCGGCCTTGGTGGCCAGTGCCCGGGCAAACAGCACCTTTTGCTGGTTGCCACCCGAGAGCGAGAGAATGGGATTGCCCAAATCAGGAGTGCGGATTTCCATGCGTTGTTTCCAGTCTGCGCCGAGCGCCTCTTCACGTCCGGCATCNNCGAAAGTCGTGAAAGATGCGGCAGGCTGCCGATCGACAGGTTCTTGAGAATGCTCCAGAGCGGGAAGGTGCCGTTCAGCGCCCGGTCGCCTGCGACGAACGCGATCGCATCGCCGTGACCAGGGAGCCAGTTGCTGCTGCGGTCGCGGAAAAGTTCGAGCAGCATGTCGGTCTGGCCGTGGCCGCCAAGGCCGGCAAGACCGATGATTTCGCCGCCCCTAGCCCTAAAGCCGATCTGTGACGCGCCGGTGAGGGGGCGCTCGATCGTGTAGGGCGCATCTTTCTGCGCCTTTTCTCCGCCGCGCGTGCGCTCCTTGATGACGCTGCCCATTGCCTCGACGAGGCTGTGCACTGTAAATTCGCCGGCCGGCCGCGAAGCCACCACCTTGCCATCCTTCATCACCACGATCCGGCTGGAGGTCGACAGGATCTCACCGAGAATATGGGAGATCAGCAGTACGGCGCCGCCGGCGGCGACAAAACGGCGGACATGGGTGAGCAATTGTTCGGCAAGGCCTGCGTCGAGAGATGATGTCGGCTCGTCGAGGATCACCAGCTTGGGACGGTCGGTCACGGCAGCAAAAGTGATGGCGATCTCAACCATCTGCCGCTCCGCGATCGACAAATCACCGACGGTACTGGTGCAGTCGATATGATTGCCAGGAAATATTTCGTCCAGTTTGGCGCGAATGAGCGTCAGAGCCCGTTTGCGCCATCCGAAACCCTTGAGCCCGGCATGCATCAAGCGGGTGTTCTCGACGATGGTCAGGTTTGGGCAGAGCGACAGCTCCTGGAAAACGCAACGCACGCCGTTGGCCCGCGCCGTGGCAATCCCACCTGCACCTTCCGTTCCGCCATAGCCGATCGTGCCCTGGTGCGGCAGCAGGCCGCCATTGATCACGTTGACGATCGTCGATTTGCCGGCCCCGTTATGTCCGACCAGACCGATTGCCTCACCGGGGAGAATGGAAAGATCGACCCCGTTGAGCGCCTTGACCGCGCCGAACTCGACCTTGATCCCGCGTGCGGAGACGACCGCCGGGTGTTCGGCTTCAATACTCATGCCCTTGGCCACTGTCCGTTCGCAATATTCGTGAGATGACCACCCGGCGCCATTGTGGTGGCGCCGGGTGGCGGGAGATCACGGCGGGGTGAAGAAACCCGCCGCGACTAGACCGTCACTTGCCGGCGATGACCGCCTGGGCGTCCTCGAGCGAGTATTCCACGTTGGCGACGCCGCCCTTCTCGGTGGTTTCGAGGTTCTTCTCCAGATTGTCCTGGTCGATGCGCAGGAAGGGCACCACGAGATCCTTCTTCACGTCCTTGCCGTCGAGAATCTGCTGGGCGACCCAGAAGGCGAGCGTCGAGACCCCGGGTGCGATTGAGACCGACATGGTCTCATAGCCGCTGGCGTCTTTCTGCTTCTTCCACCACTGCAGTTCGTCCTCGCGATTGCCCATGACGATCGTCGGTATGGGGCGCTTGGCGGCTTCGAAGGCCTGGGCGGCGCCATAGCCGTCACCACCCTGGGTCACGACAGCGGCAATCTCCGGCAGGCTCGGCAGGAGGCCGGCCACGGCGCGCTGTGCGACGTCCTGCGCCCAGTCGCCATGCACCGAACCGGCGATCTTGAACTGCGGATACTGCTTCACGCCTTCATGGATGCCGGCGGAGATCTCGTCGTCAACGAAGACGCCGGCGAGACCGCGGATCTCGAGAAGATTGCCGCCGTCCGGCATCTTCTTGGACAGATACTCGACCTGACTGCGACCCATCTCCTTGAAGTCGACGGCGATGCGCCAGGCGCACGGTTCGGTGACGATGCCATCAAAGGAAACGACGACGATCCCGGCATCACAGGCTTCCTTGACGGCACCGTTCAGTGCGGTCGGGGAAGCTGCGTTGACGACGATGGCATCGTAACCCTCCAGGATCATGTTCTGGATCTGGGCGGCCTGTTCGGTCGCCTGGTTCTCGGCGGTGGTGAAGGGATCCGCCGCTGCAACCGTGCCGGCCTTTACCGCTTCCTGGGTTACCTTGTCCCAGCTGGTCAGCATGGCTTGGCGCCACGAGTTGCCGGCATAGTTGTTGGAAAGCGCAATCTTCTTGCCCGACGTGTCAGCATGGGCCGATAGCGGCATCGCCGCGCAGACAAGCGCGGCCGAAGCCAGGAAGTAATTCCTGATGGTCATCTCTCTCTCCCTAGATGCCGGTGCGATCCGGCAGATTTCCGGGACCGCTCCTCAACGGCTGATCCGGAAATGTTGCTCCCTGAGGACTGAGGCCTCAGTGAAAAGCAGGATGAAGGAAAGCGAAAAGGCTGTATAGACGAATTGAAGCGGCGAACCTGCGGGATCCCGCAGGATAATTGCGGATCTTCGCAAGACGCGACAGGCGAAACTTGCGCTAATGAACTGCAGGAAGATCGGCTTTGCAGCTCTGGAGGGAGTTCCAAGACCAAGGGAGGAAGACGATGCTGGAAGACGCCTCGGCCTCGTTGCTGGGCCAGTATTTGACAATCTCGAGATTGCTTGCCGGTCAACTCGATTTCCATTCCGCCATACGCGCGGTCGCCAGGGAAATCAAGCTGATCATACCCAACGACCACATGGACGTGTGCATCATCACGCCCGGCAGCACCTATCACACGGCCTACGAAAGCGGATTTGAGACCGCCTGGAGCAAGATGTCCGCAGCGCTCATCGCCAACAGCCCGCTGCGCGATCTTCTGAGCGGAGAGGTGGACGAAATGCTGACGGCGGATGCGAGCGCCGACCCGACGTTCAACTTCTCCGGCGCTTTTTCGAAGCCGATCTTTGACCACGGCCTGCGGAGCCGTCTGCATGTGGCCTTGAAGGTTCAGGGGGAAACCATCGGCGCTCTCTCTTGCTCCAGCCTGCAGCCGAATTTCTACAGCCCCGAGGACATTGACCGCGCGCGCTCGATCGCCGATCTTCTCGCCCCCTATTTCTTCGCGCTGAGGGCCGCCGACCAGGCCAAGCGTTCGGCTATCGTCGAAGCCGAAGCGCGGGCGCGCGAAGAGGGCTTGCGCCTTGGGGCACTCCGCCTGACGGAAGCCCTCGAGGCCGAGCGGCAGAGGATCGGCATGGACCTGCACGATCAGACGCTGGCCGACCTCACCCGCTTTGCCAAGCGTCTCGAGCGCCTGAGCCTGATGCCGACGATCAGCGGCGAGACGCTCGAGCCTTTGTTTCGTAGCCTGCAGCACTCGATGCAGGACCTGCGGCAGATCATCGAGGAGGCGCGCCCTTCGGTGTTGCAGCTTTTCGGNNCGTTCGGTGCGCGACAGCGGGCAGGCGATCGAACACCAGCTCCTTGACCATACCGGCGGTGCAACCGACCGGTTCGGTCATTCCGTGCGCGTCGCGCTGTTCCGCATTGCCCAGGAGGCCATCAACAATGCCATTCGCCATTCCCAGGGCGCTCGCCTCTCCGTTCGCCTTGCCTGCTCCGACGGCAAGCTGCTTCTTGAGATCCGCGACAGTGGGATCGGCATCGGCAAGGTCGCGCGACGGCCGGGCAGCGGGCTGGAGAACATGAAGACNNTGATTTCGGCCGGGTTCAACTATGGCCGGGAGAATGACGAGACCTTTGTCCGTGTCTGCCTGCCGCTGCCGGATCAGGCAGAGGAGGAGAAGGCGTGAAGGTTTTGATCGTCGAGGATGATGCCCTTCACAGGGCCTATCTCAATGAGGCCGTGCGTTCCGCCCTGCCGGAATGCGACACCGTGTTCGAGGCCGACAACGGTCTCACCGGGGAAAAACTCGCGCGCGAACACCGTTCGGAATTCATCGTCATGGACCTGCAGATGAGCCCGAGAAACGGCATAGAGGCCGCCCGCACCATCTGGAAGGAGCGGCCGGACACGCGAATCCTGTTCTGGTCGAACTATGCCGACGAGGCGAATGTCCGCGGTATCGCTCGCATCGTGCCGGAAGGCGCAGCCTATGGCTATGTGCTGAAATCCGCCTCAGACGAGCGCCTGCGCCTTGCCTTGCGCTCAATCTTCATCGAGGCGCAATGCGTGATCGATCGCGAGGTTCGCGGCCTGCAGCAGAAGAGCCTCGGTCACGCCAAGGGGTTCACCGAATCCGAATACGAAATCCTGATCGACATCGCCCTCGGCCTGACCGACCGGGCGATCGCGCGCCGCCGCAATCTGTCGCTGCGCAGCGTCCAGAACCGTCTGCAGCAGCTCTATGAGAAACTCGGCGTCTATCAGCCGGTTGGCGAGGAGGCGGAAGAAGGTCGCTTCAACCTGCGCGCCCGGGCGGTGACCGTGGCACTGCTGCGCAAGCTGCTCAACCACAATGCGCTGGAGCGTGCCGAAGCGGAGCTCGAACAATGGCTAGAGCGCAAGCATGCTGCCGCCATCAACCGCCGTTCGGCGTCCTTATAGAAGCGGCGCGCAGTCCCATTGAAAACCCGAGCCCATTTGCGCAACACATTCTCGTGGACATTAAGATCACGGCCGCCCGTACAACAGCGATCCTGCGATCCTGCGCTCCTTGACCCGCTGCACCCCTCCACGTTCATGCTTGCGGCCGGCCACTCTTCATGATTGACACTCGCGCTCGAACGTATTAGTTAGTGAGTAATAACTAACAAGAGAGTTTGGCCATGGCGCGCAAGCCAGCAGAAGACCGCAAGGCCGAGATATTGGCAACGACCTTGCGGCTTGCCGACGAACTGGGTCCCGACCGGTTGACGACCAATGCCGTTGCTGCGGCGATCGGGTTGACGCAACCGGGAATTTTTCGCCATTTCCCCACCAAGCAGGCCTTGTGGCAAGCAGTCGCAGCGGACATTCGCGATCGGCTGAAGGCTGTGTGGGGGGAGGCTCTGGCCTCGACGGCGACGCCGGAAGGACGGATCGTCGCACTCGTGCAGGCACAATTGCGCCTCATCGAGGCCAACCCCGCAATACCCGCTATTTTGCTCTCGCGCGAACTCCGCGTGGAAAACAGCGGACTTCGCCAGGCCTTCTCAGGCCTGATGGAGACTTTCCACGGTGTTCTCGCGGCCGAACTCGCGCAGGCGCGCGCGGCCGGCACTATGCGTCATGATCTCGATCCGGCGGATGGTGCGGTACTGTTGATCTCGCTCGTTCAGGGCCTGGCGATGCGTTGGTCATTGGGCGCCCGCGGGTTTGCCCTCCAGCCGGAAGGAATGCGGCTGCTGACCGTGCAGATGGCATTGTTCACGGCGCCGTCTACCAAGGAGAAATGATCATGAAACGCGCAACGATCCGGGGTCTTCTGGTGGCTGCCGCACTCATCACGACAGTGTCCCTGGCCTATGTCTTCTTGACCAAACGGCCGATTGTCGTTCCCGTTGCAGCGGTCGAGCGCAACGTTGCCGTCAGGGTCTACGGGCTCGGCACGGTCGAAGCGCGCATCGTGTCGAAAGTCGGGTTCGAAGTCGGGGGAGCCCTGAGCGAGCTCTCTGTCGACAGCGGCGATCTCGTGACGAGCGGTCAGGGGCTGGCGCGCTTGCATCGGGACGCGCAGCAGGCTCGGGTCGCGCGTGCG
Source organism: Rhizobiaceae bacterium UBA1291 (assembly GCA_002307905.1). Classification (GTDB taxonomy): domain Bacteria; phylum Pseudomonadota; class Alphaproteobacteria; order Rhizobiales; family Rhizobiaceae; genus Allorhizobium. The sequence continues at coordinate 36,149 of DBUL01000084.1, read as the reverse complement.
CGCGCGGCGATCGCTGCGGCCGCGGCGAATGTCGGCAAAGCCGAGGCGAATGTCGAGAAGGCGAGGGCGGTACTCGCTCAGCGCCAGGCGGCCGACGCGCGCCAACAGGAACTGGCCGGGCGAAACGCGATTTCTCGCCAGACCGCCGAGGAAGCGAAGCGCGACGTCGAGGTTGCAGCCGCCGAACTGACGGTCGCGCAGACGGAGGTCGAAGTTTTTAAATCGCAAGCGATCGATGCCAGCGCGGCGCTCGACTTTGAAACTGCCATGCTCAAGCAGCATGTTCTGGAAGCGCCGTTTGATGCGGTGGTCGTCGCACGTCACGCCGAAGCGGGCGCCGTGGTACGGGCCGGCGACGTCATCTACACGCTCATGGATCCCAAAACCGTCTGGACACTTGCCTATGTCGACGAGGAGNNCACCGGCAAGGTGGCGCGGATCGGCATCGAGAGCGACCGCGCCAACGAGGAGCGCCGTGTCTGGATCACCTGTGACAAGTGTCCGTCGCAGGCCTTTCTTGGAGAACAGGCCGAAGTGCGGATCACGGTCGACGAACTACCGGAGGCACTGCTGGTGCCGGAAGCGGCGATCAGTGGGTTCGATGGCCATCAGGGTCGCGTCTTCGTCGTCATGGATGGCAAGCTCGCCCAGGTGCCGGTGACATTCGGCCATCGCACGGAAGATGCCCGGGTCGAGATCGTGGCGGGCTTGCCGGAAGGCAGCCACGTCGTCACGGCGCCGTCCAAGGGGCTTGTCGAGGGACGCGCCGCGCGCATATCCGGGGAGGCGACTCCATGAACCTTGCCTATCGCGATGTCCGTCATAACCTGTTTCGCTTCGTGCTCACCTGCCTTGGCCTGAGTTTGCTGATGGCGGTGGTGTTGGCAATGATGGGGATCTACAACGGCCTGGTGGCCGATGCGCTGAACATCGTCAGGGCGCCGAAGGCCGATCTCTGGGTGGTGGAAGCCGGTCGGCAGGGGCCTTTCGCCGAATCCTCCAAGATACCCGGCCAGACTCGCGATGCCGTGGCACGCCTGCATGGCGTGAGCGATGCCGGCAGCATCACCTACCAGACCGTCGAAGCCGCCTTTGCCGGCAGGACGCTGCGGCTCTATATCATCGGCTATGAGCGCGGCCGTCCCGGCGGCCCGGATGCGGTCGTTGAGGGGCGCGGCATCGCGCAGAGCCATTTCGAGGCGGTCGCCGACCGCAAGTCGGGGCTCGTCATTGGCGAGCGGATCGCGCTTGGCCGCAATCGGTTCGAAGTGGTCGGACTTGTCGAGGATGCGATGAACTCCGGCGGCGATCCCGTCCTCTACATCACGCTTTCCGATGCGCAGACGCTGCAATCGCAGCTCGCACCGCCTGCCGCCCGCGTCCTTGAGGCGCGCGGCGCGACGGGCGAGAGCGGGAATACGGTGGCTGCGGTCATCGCCCGCGTCGACGCCAACGCCGATGTCGATTCCGTGGCGCGCACGGTTCGCCAGTGGAAACATCTCTCGGCCATGACACAGGCCGAACAGGAAGACCTGCTGGTCCGCTCCGTCGTTGATCGGGCGCGCCGGCAGATCGGCCTGTTTCTCGGTATCCTGCTGACGGTGTCGGCGGTCGTCATCGCGCTCATCATTTACACCATGACCATGGAGAAGCTGAAACAGATCGCGACGCTGAAGCTGATCGGCGCGCCTGATCGCACCATCGTCGGGCTGATCGTCCAGCAATCGATCGCGCTCGGCGCTGTCGGCTGGGGCTTCGGCCCNNTGATGCTGATCCTGCTGATCAAGGACTTCTTTCCCCGTCGCGTGATGCTGGAGCCGATCAACGCGGCGGCTCTGGCCGGCATTATTCTGGTCGTCTGCATCCTCGCCAGCGGTCTCGGCATTCGTGCGGCGCTCAGGGTCGATCCCGCGACCGCGATCGGAGGCTGACGCAATGACTGTTAACGAAAGCCGCCTGATCATCGATCTCAAGGCGATCTCCAAGCACTACGGAGAGGGTGAGACGCGCGTCGATGCCCTGCGCGGCGTCGATCTTCAGGTTCGCTCCGGCGAGGTTGTGGCTTTGCTCGGGCCATCGGGATCGGGAAAGACCACGTTGCTCAACATCATCGGCTGCATCATCGACCCGACCGAGGGGCGGGTCTGGCTGGATGGAGAGCCGGTCTACGAAAACCGCTGGCTGAGAAGCGATCTTCGGCGCCTGCGGCTCGACAAGATCGGGTTCATCTTCCAGTTCCACAACCTCTTGCCCNNGCTGTCGGGCGGCGAGGCGCAGCGTGTTGCGATTGCCCGTGCGCTCGCCAACAGCCCGCGCATCATTCTCGCAGACGAGCCGACCGCGGCGCTCGATTCCAAGCGGGCCGGGATCGTCATGGACCTGCTGCGCAAGCTCGCCGCCGAGCAGGACGCCTGCATCGTGGCGGTGACCCATGACGAAAAGATCTATGACCGCTTCGATCGCCTTTTTCATCTGCGCGATGGTCGGTTGGAAGACCAGGAAGGGAGCAAGACATGAGCAGGATTGAGCAGAGCGGTTGGGGTCTGAAGGCGGCAGGTACCATCGGCATGGTGTTTGGCCTGTTGACGATCTCTTCAGGAGGCACGGCGCTGTTCGGCGGAGAGGCTGCACGAGCGGCCGTCGGCAATGCCGTACCGTTCGTGTTGTGGTTCAATTTTGTCGCGGGGTTTGCCTACGTCCTGGCCGGGCTGGGCCTCCTGCTGAACCGGAGTTGGGCCGTCTGGCTGTCGATTGCCATCGCCGTTGCAACTCTTCTGGTGCTGGCGGCCTTCGGCCTGCATGTCGCGGGCGGAGGCCTCTACGAGATGCGGACCGTCGGGGCGATGCTGCTGCGCGCAGCGGTTTGGGCGTGCATCGCGATCGTCTCATGGCGGACCATGCGCCGGCAATCGGAAGCTCTAAGTCCGAGGTAATTGTGGCGCTCCGTCATGCGTGGCGGCTGGCAAGATCAGGCTGACCGGGGGCGAGCGGATGGCGCGCAAGAACACCATGCAACTGTTCGAGTTGTTGTCGCCGCATCCTCGGAGCGGCGATCTGGGCGAAGTGACACCAAGGACCAATGGCACCTTCCTGTCCCGATATGCCGTAGCGCTCGCTACGCGGCAAGGATCCGGTCTCTGCGATCGACCGGCTTGTCCGTGAGGCGTTGAGCCACAGGCCTAAGGGCCATTCGTTCGAAATCTTGCCACGCGCCAAAAATGGCATAGCGCGCCACATGTCGGTTCTGGGCGGATAGAAACGCGGCCGTCCGGCCGCATCGCTATCGATTGCTCGCTTGACCCCGGGCGACAGGCGGGTACGCGTCACGCCCCGGCCGTGAAGTGGCTGTCCAGGCACTTCACGGCCGACGCACTTCAGATGCGCTCCAGCGCGATTGCGATACCCTGACCCACGCCGATGCACATTGTCGAAAGTGAGAATCGACCGCCGGTCAATTGCAGTTCAAGTGCCGCCGTGCCGGTGATGCGGGCGCCCGACATGCCGAGCGGATGGCCAAGTGCGATGGCGCCACCGTTCCGGTTGACGCGCGGATCGTCGTCGGCAATGCCGAGCTGGCGCAGCGTCGCCAGGCCCTGCGACGCAAAGGCCTCGTTGAGCTCGATCACGTCGAATTGGTCCTGGGTCATGCCCAGCCGCGCCATCAGCTTCTGCGAGGCCGGTGCCGGGCCGATGCCCATGATGCGCGGCGGAACGCCGGCGGTCGCGCCGCCGAGGATGCGCGCAATCGGGGTGAGGCCATGCTTTTTGGCGGCCGCTTCCGAGGCGATGATCAGCGCGGCCGCGCCGTCGTTGACCCCCGAGGCATTGCCGGCNNGTCTCGATCGTCGTCTCGCGCGGATGTTCGTCCTTGTCGACGACGACCGGATCGCCCTTGCGCTGCGGGATCGTCACCGGCGTGATTTCCTTCGCCAGCCGGCCGTTCTCCTGGGCAGCCGAAGCCTTCGCCTGCGAGCGCAAGGCAAAGGCGTCCTGATCGTCGCGGCTGACCGAAAAATCAGAGGCGACGTTCTCGCCGGTCTCAGGCATCGAATCGACGCCGTATTGCTTCTTCATCAGCGGATTGACGAAGCGCCAGCCAATGGTCGTGTCGTGAATCTCGGCATGGCGGGAGAAGGCCGTTTCGGCCTTCGGCATGACGAAGGGCGCGCGCGACATGCTTTCGACGCCACCGGCGATCATCAGTTCGGCCTCGCCGGCTTTGATCGCGCGGGCCGCGGTCATCACCGCATCCATGCCCGAGCCGCAGAGGCGATTGATCGTCGTGCCCGTCACACTCACCGGCAGGCCGGCGAGCAGCAGCGACATGCGCGCGACGTTTCGATTGTCCTCGCCCGCCTGGTTGGCACAGCCGAAGATCACATCTTCCACGGCCTCGAAATCGAGATTGCCGTGCTTTGCCATCAACGCCTTGAGCGGGATGGCGCCGAGATCGTCGGCGCGCACCGACGACAGCGATCCGCCGAAACGGCCGATCGGGGTGCGGATATAGTCGCAGATGAAGGCTTCGGTCATGTCAGAGCTCCGGTACGATAAGGTCGGCCACCGGACCGGGCACGAAAAGTTCGGTGCCGGTCAGGGACTGCAATTGCTCCAGCGAAATCGACGGGAGCTTTTCGCGCAGGACGAATCGCCCGTTTTCGATATCGATCACGGCAAGGCTGGTGTAGACGCGCGTCACACAACCGACGCCGGTCAAGGGCAGAGTGCAATGATCGAGAAGCTTCGGCTCGCCCTTTTTCGTCACATGCTCGGTGATGACCGCGACCCGCTTTGCGCCATGCACGAGATCCATGGCCCCGCCCACAGCCGGCACGCCGCCCGCGCCGACGCTCCAGTTGGCAAGGTCGCCGTTCTGGGCCACCTGGTAGGCGCCGAGAATGGCGACGTCGAGGTGCCCGCCGCGTACCATGGCGAAGCTGTCGGCGTGGTGGAAGAAGGCGGCGCCTGGATTGAGCGTCACTGCCTTCTTGCCGGCATTGATCAGATCCCAGTCCTCTTCGCCCGCCGCGGGCGGTTCGCCGAAATCCAGGATGCCGTTCTCGGTGTGAAACACCGCCTGGCGTCCCGGCGGCTGATATTGCGCGACCATTTCGGGAAAGCCGATGCCGAGGTTGACATAGGCGCCGTCTTCGATGTCCTGGGCTGCGCGCCAGGCGATCTGGGCGTTGGATAGCTTGTCGGTCATGGATAGCTCGCTCCCGCGCGGTTAAGGACTTCTTTCTGCTGAGGCTCGGGGACTTCGACAACCGCCTGAACGAAGATGCCGGGTGTGATGACGTTTTCGGGGTCGATCTCGCCGGCTGTGACGAGCTTCGATACCTGCACGATGGTATGGGCCGCGGCCATGCACATCAGCGGGTTAAAATTGCGTGCCGCCTTGTTGTAGGTCAGGTTGCCATGCGTGTCGCCCACATGCCCCTTGACGATCGCGAAGTCGGCCTTGAGCCAACGCTCCTGAACATAGGACCGGCCGTCGAACTCCTCGATCTTCTTGCCCTTGGCGAGATCCGTGCCATAGGCCGTCGGGGTGTAGAAGGCCGGAATACCGGCGCCACCGGCGCGGATGCGCTCCGCGAGCGTTCCCTGGGGAACCAGTTCGAGTTCGATTTCGTCGGCGAAATACTTCTCCGTAAAAACCTTGGGATCGGCTGAGCGCGGGAAGGAGCAGATGAGTTTCTTCACCATGCCCTGCTCGATCAGCGCCGCGAGACCGACATGGCCGTTACCGGCATTATTGTTCACCACCGTCAGATTCGTGGGGTGGCCGGTCTGCACAAAGCGGTCGATGAGCGCGTGGATCAGTTCGATCGGCGCCCCCGAGCCGCCGAATCCGCCAATCATCACCGTTGCGCCATCGCCGATCTTGGCCACGGCCTCAGCCAGGCTGGGGACTGTCTTGTCCATCGGTATCTCCTCGTTCGCCGCCGATCGCGATCATGCGGCCTATCTGTAATGGATAGGAAGAATGGGCTTTCTCGGCAATGCACTTTGTGCGATATGATGTATTTGTTGACATATCGCACGAGCGTTGCAATGAGCATTTCTGAACGCGACACCATGGGGGGGCTGGCCAAGGGCCTGGCCGTGATCGAAACATTCACCGCGGACCATCCGCGTCAGAGCATTGCGCAAGTGGCGGCGGCAAGCGGCCTAGACAGGGCTACCGCCAGGCGCTGCCTGCTCACGCTCGCCCATTACGGCTACGCGGACTATGACGGCAAATTCTTCACGCTGACACCGCGCGTTCTGCGCCTCGGAACGGCCTGCCTCGCCACAATGCCTCTGCCGCAAATGGTGCAGCCGTTGCTCGATCGGCTATCGGACGAACTGGGCGAAAGCTCCTCGGTCTCCATCCTCGATGGGGACGAGATCGTCTATGTCGCTCGCGCCGCCCAGCGCAAGGTCATGTCGATCGCCTTGATGCCGGGCTCTCGCCTGCCGGCCTTCTGCACCTCGATGGGCCGCGTTCTTCTGGCGGCGCTGCCGGAGGGCGAGATCCGTGATCGTCTTGCACGGCGTCCGCTCGTCGCCCGCACGCCGCTCACCGTGACCGATCCCGACATCGTCGTGGAGCGCATCCGCGTCGTGCGAGAGCAGGGCTATGCCGTGATCGATCAGGAGGTCGAACTTGGCTTACGCTCTATCGCCGTGCCGGTGCTCACTGCGCGTGGCGCTACCATCGCAGCGCTCAATGTCGGCCTACCGGCGCGCGGCGATGACCTACAGGATCTCGCCGAGCGATATCTGCCCCCGTTGCAGTCTGTCCAGGCGGAGCTCAAAGCAATGGTACGATAGCGGATCTGCGCTTCGCTCCGCGTAGAGATCCGGATCCTTCTGCCGAAGCCAGCCGTGCGGCTGACCGCATTTTTCAGGTTTCTCGCGAAAGGGCAGCCTCTCTCAGCCCAATAGCTTGGCTGCGCCCTCGACAATCTCATCTGGCAGGGCCAGCGCTTGGCGCGCCGCCAGGTCGAAATAGACCGACACGGCCAGAAGCTCGGCGCAAAGCTTGCCATCCGCCTTGTTCGTCAGGCCGTGGTAGGTGGTCAGCGAGGTGCGTCCGACCTTCATCACCGAACCTTTGATCTCGAACAGGCTGCCGACCGGGAGTTCCTGACGAAAATCGATTTCGTAGCGGCGGTCGGCCCAGCCCTGCCGGCGCTCGGTGATCCAGGAGGCTGAATATCCCGAAGCCGCCATCAGGTGCCACAGCGACTGGTCGAAGGCGGCGATGTAGAATTGTACATTCATATGCCCCATGGCGTCGCATTGCGCGGGATAGACGACCCCTTGATAGGTCAGGATTGTCATCACTTTGTCTCCTCTTCTTCTTGTCCGGCCGGTGTTCGGCTTTGACGCCAAATCAATTCATGCAATAGCTATAATCACAAGCATTCGCAGAAGGAATGATGTGGGCATGGCTGGTCCGCGACGGCGTTTCGTTTGGGAATTGGACTGGAACCTGCTCCGCACCTTCATGGTGATCGTACAGGAGCAGGGGCTGACGGCGGCTGGAGAAAAGCTCTCGCTGAAGCAGCCGACCATCAGTAACGCCCTCAGGCGCCTTGAAATCCACATGGATTGCCGGCTGATCGAGCGCAATGCTTCGCATTTTTCGGTCACGCCTGCAGGGCGACGCCTGTTCAGCGAATGCGTCGCCCTGTTCGATATCGTCTCCGGGCTGCCCCAGCAGGTGGAGCAACTTCCCGGCGACCTCAGCGGCCATATCGATATTGCCCTCGCCAGCCATGTGGTTTGCCCTTTCTTCGACGAGGTTCTTGCCGCCTTCCATCGCGCTTTTCCACAGGTGACGCTATCGATGACGGTGGCGCCGAGCCGTGATGTCGCGGTGGCGGTGGCGAACCGGGATGCCTGTTTTGGTGTCTGCCTGATGGAGGAGCGGCATCCGAAGCTCGAGTACGAATTGCTCTATCGCGAAGCTTTCGGCTATTTCTGCGGCCCCCGCCATTCGCTGTTCGGGAAGTCGGATATTCCGCTTTCGGCCTTGCGCCACGAACCTTACGTCTCGTTCAAGACCGACCAGATGTCCGGCGCCCTGTGGCCCGTCGCCCTCCTGCGCCAGCAGGAGGGGTTCGAGGGCGCGGTCATCGGCACCTCGTCGCATCTGGAAGAGGTGAAGCGACTTATCATAGCCAACTTCGGTTTTGGCCCCATGCCGATCCATGTGGTTGAGGACGACGTGCGCGCCGGCCGGCTCTGGCGGCTGCCGCCATACGAGACGGCGCCGAACATAGACGTCCATCTCGTCCATGACCGTGCGGCGCGTCGCGGCCGTGCCGAGAGTATTCTCCTCGCCGAACTGCGCAAGGCGATTGCCTCGTTGCCGCTTGCCGAGCGAACCTATCCCGGCCCGGCGAGCGCCCAAACCTAGCGCCTCAGACGGCGATGGTGCCGTAGCCAGTCAGGAAGGCGGTCAGGTTGTCGCCGAGTTCGTCGCAGAGATAGCCACCTTCCTGAACGATGACTGCCGGGCGATCGAGCTTGGCGATCGCCTCGCCGATCCGCGAAAACCCCGGTGTAGAGACCGAGAGCCCGCCGAAGGGATCCTTTTCGAAGGCGTCGAGCCCGAGTGCTATGACGATGGCGTCGGGGCTGAAGGCCTCCACACGCCGCAGCGTCGCCGATAATGCTTCGAGATAGGCCGCATCATCCGATTTGCGCGCAAGCGGCAGATTGTAATTGTAGCCGAGGCCCAAGCCCTCGCCTCGCTCGTCGGCATGGCCCCAGAAGAACGGATAGAAACGCACCGGATCGGCATGGATGGAGACGGTGAGCACGTCGCTCCGCTCATAGAAGATGCCTTGTGTACCATTCCCATGGTGAAGATCGACGTCGATGATTGCCACCCGTTCAGCCGAGCGCCTCAACCGCTGCGCGGCGATCGCCGAATTGTTGAAGAAGCAGAAGCCGCCGGCCACATCGCGGAAGGCATGGTGGCCCGGCGGACGGCAGAGTGCATAGGCCCACGGATCGCCGGCGGCCACCGCCTCCGCCGCAGAGGTGGCGCTCCACGCGCTCCAGCAGGCGCTCTCCCAAGTCTCTGCAGAAATCGGGCAGGAGGTGTCGGCCATATGGTAGCCTGCTTGGCCTACCGCGGAGGCCGGATAGGAGCCGGTGCGGGCGATGGGATGGATGTTAGGGATGACCTCTTCCGAAGCGCCCTCGATGTGCTGCCAGCGTCCGTAGATGCGTTTCAGGAAATCGAGATATTCCGGCGTGTGAATGGCCGAGATCGGTCCAAGCCCATGATCGACGGGCCGGACGATCTCGAGACCCGCGGCGCGGGCGCCCTCGAGCAGCCGCTCGACGCGTTCCGGCTGCTCGGGGTTGGGTTGACGCCCGCCACTCGACAGGAAGAACTTCGGGTCATGGCGTTTCTGTTCATCGGCAAAGAAGGTCTTCATGATCGCTCCGCTGGGTTCTTGTCTTGCTACCGCGTGCCGCGCTTGTCTGCGTCCCCGTCCTAGAAGGCGACTCGGTCGCCGCCCTTGAGGGACAGCATGGCACGGGCCTCCTCCGGCGTTGCGACTTCGAGTGACAGGCCTTCGAGGATTTTTCGGATCCGTCTGACCTGGGCGGCATTGGACGTGGCCAGTTCACGGCCATCAAAAAGGCTGTCCTCCAGCCCGACGCGGACGCTGCCGCCCATGGTCGCTCCCATGGTGATCATCGGCATCTGATGTCGCCCAGCTGCCAGGACGGAAAAGCGATACTCGTCGCCGAACAGCTTGTCGGCAATCCGTTTCATGTGGACGAGGTTGTCCGGGTCGGCCCCGATGCCGCCGAGGACGCCGAAAACGAACTGAATGAACAGCGGTCCGGAAACCAAGCCGCGATCGCGGAAATGGGCAAGCGTGTAGAGGTGGCCGACATCATAGCATTCGAATTCGAAGCGCGTGCCGCAGCCCTCGCCCAGGCGCTTCAGGATCGCCTCGATGTCGGCAAAGGTATTCTTGAAGATCGTGCCACGCGTCGCTTCCAGCAATTGCGGTTCCCAAGCGTGCTGCCACTCGCGCGGCCGGTCCAGCATGGGATAAAGGCCGAAATTCATCGACCCCATGTTGAGTGAGCACATTTCCGGTTCGGCCGAAAGAGCCGCCGCCAGCCGGTCGTCGAGCGACATCAGTGAAGAGCCGCCGGTAGAAATGTTGATCACGGCATCGCAGGCTTGCTTGATCACTGGCAGGAAACGCATGAAAATGGCCGGATCGGCCGTCGGACGGCCGTTCTCCGGATCGCGTGCGTGCAGATGCAGGATCGAGGCGCCGGCTTCGGCCGCTTCGATCGATTGTGTCGCAATGTCTTCCGGCTTGTAGGGCAGGTGCGGCGACATCGACGGGGTGTGGACCGAGCCGGTTACGGCGCAGGTAATGACGACTTTCTTCGATTTCATGATGACCACGTTATCGGCTGGAGGGATGAAGGGCGCGATCGAGCACGTTGCGGGTTACGCGTTCGACCATGGTATCTGCGCGCAGGAGTCCGGCGATCCATTCGGTGGAACCGACGTGGAAGACCTCCCCCTTGCCCTTCGGGAAGTTGACGATCATCCCGCAGCCGCGTTTGACCTTCTCCAGNNCGCTGCGCGAGCCATAGAGCGTTTCCGCGACGAAACGACCGTCTTCGTCAGTCAGGAACTGATCCTCGACGGCGATGTCGGCACTTTCCTCGACCAGCGAGGTCATGCCGAGCGCCAGGATCTCGAGGCCGTCAGGCACGTCGTCCTCGCCGCCCGGTTCGGGAAGACCGTTGCGGATCACGTAGTCCAGTCCGTCGACCTCGTAGCCGAAGACGTGGCTGCCGGCTCCGAGCAGGTCGCCATAGTAGATGCCAGTCCCGGCGAAGGCCCAGTGGCTCGGCCGGTAAACGGGAAAGCCGCGGGCGCCGCGTGGCGCGCAACCGCCCCAGCCGGCGTATAGGCCGCGCGTGGCATTGAGCCCGAAGGTTAACGCGCCCGGCCGCCCGATTTCCGGGGCCTCCCAGGAATTGGTGGCGCGTGTGACGTCGCCGCCCGCGTAGACCGGGTCCTCGGCGCGTGCCCGGTATTTATAGCAGACCTGGGTCTGGCCGCCGTCCTCCAGCCGTGTCTGCCACATGAAATTTCCGGCAAAGCGTGCGGCAAAACCGCCGCGCTCGACGAATCGGTCGACGGCATCGCGCATTTCCCAGGTCCAGTATTCGTCATGGCCGACGAAGACGGCGCAGTCATAGTCATCTAGAATTTCCGGTCGGGAATGCAATTCGTGTTGGCTGGCAAGGTCGATGGCATAGCCTGCCTCTTCCGCCCAGCGGAAGAAATGGCTGTCATAGCTCGCCCAGCCGGAGGAGGCGTATTTCTTCGAGTGCCCGGTCGAATAGGCCCATTCCATATGGGGATAGCGCGGCGCTGTCGCTGGCGGCGTTTCAATTTCGAGCGGCACGCGCGGGGCCTCTTTCGGCAGAACGACGAAGCCGCGGCACCAGGGCCGCTGCGTGCTCACCCGCGTCGCATATTGATCGCGGTTCGCACCGGTAATCCCCTGATAATGATTGGAGCCGCCCCAGGTGTTATAGGCTGTCCATGTGCCCGTCGCGGCGATCTGTAGGATGCGGCCCGGCTTGGCCCCGGCCGCAGGGCAGAGGATGAAAAGATGATGGCAGCGGATTGGCTTCCCGTCGCGGCCCTCAGCCCTCAACGTCAGCCGGTAGGCGCCGGATGGCCAGTCGTTTGGGATGCGGAAGCTGTGGCTCGGTTGCCAGCCGCAGCCCTCGACCGAGCATTGATCCGGGGTCTCCTGCCAAGAGGTTGGAACGGAGCAGATGGCCAGTGCGTGCTCTTCGCTCGCACCGTCGCGAAGGATGTCGATATCGCAAGAGGGAGCCGTCGAGCTGATGAACAGCGTCACCTCATCGCCCGGCGCGTAGGAGAAACGGTCGGAATAGCACCAGATCTCGCCGCGCTCTCCGTCCATGCCGGGATATTCGTAATAATGCCCAAGCACCGCTTCGCGGCGTTGCGTTTCCGTCAGGCCGAAGTCGGGGAATTCCACCTTTGTCATGCTTGCTTGCCTTCCTTCCTTCGGTCAGGCGTTAAGGAACTTCCGGAGAAAGGTCCGGGTCCGCTCTTGCTTGGGATTGCTGAACAAATCGTGGGGCTTGCCCTCCTCGACCACCATACCGTCGGCCATGAAGAGCACCGTGTCGGCGACTTCTTCGGCAAAGCGCATTTCATGGGTCACGATGACCATGGTCATGTGCTCGGCGGCGAGCTGTTTCATCACGAGATTGACCTCGTCCACCAACTCCGGATCGAGCGCCGAGGTTGCCTCGTCAAACAGCATCACCTTTGGCTGCATGGCCAGCGCCCGCGCAATCGCGACACGCTGCTTCTGACCGCCCGAAAGACGGGCCGGAAAGGCGTCGATCTTCTCAGTGAGCCCGACCTTGTCGAGCATGGTCAATGCCAGCTCGCGAGCGGCCGCCTTGGTCATGCCCTTGAGCTTGACCGGCGCGATGGAGATGTTGTCCGCAACGCTCAGGTGGGGGAACAGGTTGAAGTGCTGGAACACCATTCCCATTTGCTGGCGCACCTGATTGATGTGCTTCTCGAAGGCACGCCGGGGAAGTGTCTGGTTGACCTTGACGCCATCCAGCCAGATCTCGCCGCTGTCGAGCGTCTCCAGATGATTGATCGAGCGCAGGAGCGTGCTTTTGCCGGATCCGCTCGGACCGATCACGGCGATGATCTGGCCGCGATTGACGCTCAAATCAATGCCTTTGAGAACCTCCAGAGAGCCATAGGACTTGCGCGCCTGGCGCACCTCGATCATCGGGCGCATATCGTTCATCGCGAAAGCTCCACTTTCCGTTCGATCCGGCGCAGGACGGCCTCGAGGATCAGGTTGAGAATGTAATAGAGAGCGGCCGCCGTGATGTAGAATTCGAACGGCCGGTAGGTCTCGCTGATGGCAAGCTGTGCGCTATGCACCAGTTCGGCGATCCCGATCATGGACACGATCGACGACTCTTTCAGAAGTGCGATCATCATGTTGCCGACGGCCGGCAATGTATTGCGCACCGCCTGGGGTACCACGATGTAAAAGAGCGTTTGCCAGCGGCCGAAACCGAGGGAGCGCGCAGCTTCCGTCTGGCCGCTGTCGAGTGCGACGATGCCGGCGCGGAAGATATCGGCGTTGTAGACGGCGAAATGTAGGGAAAGACCGATAATGCCGGCCCAGATGGCGGGAATGTCGATGCCGATCTGTACCAGCCCGAAGTAGATCAGGAAAAGCTGCAACAGCAGCGGCGTGCCCATGAACATCCACATGAACAGGCGTAGCGGATAGCGCACGATCGCCGCGCCATAGAGTATCAGCAGCGCGAAAATGACACCGGCGATGATGCTGAACACCGCCGACGTGGAGGAGAGCACCAAGGTCCACCAGATACCCTCGCCAAGGAGCGTCCAGTAGGGCGGAACAACGCTGAAATCGAGGCCTTGCATTGCTCAAGTCTCCTCGGCGTAACGGCGATCGAGCGCGTCGATCAGAAGTGTCAGACCGTACACCATGACCATGTAGAGGACCGCGGTCACCGCAAAGATCTCGAAAGGCTTGTAAGTCGAGCCGATAAAGCGTTGCGCGGTGTAGGTCAGGTCGACCACCGAGATGGTAGCAACGAGCGCCGTGCCCTTGACGAGCGCAACCGCATTGACCCCGAGCGGGCGGATCATGAGCTTGGCCGCCTGGGGCAGGACGATCCAGCGAAACGCCTGGCCGCTCGCGAACCCAAGGGATCGGGCGGCTTCCATCTGCCCGCGGTCGACGGCCAGAATGCCGCCGCGCTNNTGAGGCCGAGTGCGATCGATCCTGCTGCGAAGGGTTCGAGCTGGATGCCGACCTGCGGCCCGCCGAAATAGAGCAGGAAAATCTGAATGAGTGCCGGCGTTCCGCGAAACACACTGACATAGGCCGCGCCGAGGAACCGGAACCAGACAAAATGGGACATGCGGGCGGCCGTTATCAGCGACGCGACGGCAAGGCCGAGCAGCAGCGAGATCAGTGAGATCTCGACGGTCGTCCAGGCCGCGTCGATAAAGACCGGCAAAATGCGGATGATGAGAGCGAAATCCATCGCAAGGGACCTTGTCGGACACGCGTTCGGAAGCAGGCGGACGGACGATTTTTCCGTGATGCGCAAATCTGCCGTTTCGCCAGGTGCTGGACTAACGGGCGGGGATGGACCCCGCCCGATCAAAGAGCCTTAGCGGATGTCCGCGCCGATCCATTTCATGGAGATGGCTTCGTAGGTGCCGTCAGCCATCATGTCGTCCAAAGCCTTCTGCACCGCGGCCTTGAGTTCCGGATTTTCTTTGCGGATGGCAATACCGATGTCGACGGCGCCGCCATCTACGTCGGACGTTTCGAGCTTGCGAAGCTTTTCACCGTTGTCCTTCACGGCAACCATGACCGGAATGCTGTCGACGACGATTGCGTCGACGCGACCGGCCTTCAGCTCAAGAAAGAGTTCCGGCAGCCCCTTGTAGGTGCGGATTTCCCAGCCACCGCGTTCGCGGGCCCATTTTTCGTGGGTTTCGCCCAGCGTCACGCCGATGGTCCTGTCCTTGAGATCGTCGAGCGACTTTGCATCCGATCCTTCCGGTACGAAGATACCGCGGCCCGAGCGGTAGTAAGGGCCAGCGAAGTCGACAGCTTTCTGACGCTCGGCCGTGATGGTCATGCTGCCGATGACGGAATCGTATTTGCCGGCCAGTAACCCGGCGATGATACCGTCCCAGGCGGTGGAGACGTTGACGCCCTTGACGCCGAGACGCTTGGCGATCTCGTTGCCGATGTCGACGTCGAAGCCGACGACGACATTCTGGTCGTTGACGAAGCTGAAGGGCGGATAGGCACCGCTATTGGCAAATTTAAACTCGCCGGCGGCCTTGATGGTCTCCAGCTCGTCGGCAGCGGCCACGGACGGCAGTGCAACCGCTGCGATCGCAAGACCGGCAGCCAGTGCGCAGGACAGAATGGCTTTCATCATGAACGTTCCCCTTTTTTGTTGTCGGGCGACCGCCGGATTCTACAAGACGGCGACCACGCACGGAAAGGATCGCCCGACAGGATGCATCAATCAAATAGATAGAGAAAATAGGAAGCATAGTTTTGGGGAATGATTGAGGCTGGCTTCACTCATCGGAGCGCATGGTACTCCTGTCGCGCAATGCAGGCGCGCTCACAACAAGCGAACAGCCTGGCGGCGTAGGCTATCTTTACGTATAATCTAGCGTCGACAGCGCGAGTATAGCGCGCTGTTGGTGTCGCCGATGTCAATGCCGCTGCCGGCATCATTCAGAGCCGATAGGCACGCCGGGCAAGATCGCCGGCGAGAAGCGGAGCGAGTTCATGGGCCTCGGCCTCGTCCAGCCGATGGCTGGTGACGAGTTCGGCGAGGAAAGCGCAGTCACTCCGACGGCTGACGTCGTGCCGCGCCGGGATGGAGCAGAGTGCGCGCGTGTCGTCGTTGAAACCGGCGGNNCCGTTTCGGTCGTCGCTTCGCGATAGCGGCGTATGCCTTCATAGCTGTCGTGGAACCACCAGGGCGGGCCGAGGCGGAGCGATGGATAGACGCCTGCAAGCGGCGCCAGTTCGCGCGCATAGACGCTTTCGTCGAGGGTAAAGAGAATGAGCGTCAGCCGCGGATCCATGCCGACCGCGTTGAGCAGCGGCCGCAAGGCTTCGGTGAAGCTCGTCGCAAGCGGGATGTCGAGGCCGCGATCACGCCCATACTGTTTCAACACGCCGGCATGATGGCTGCGCAGTGAACCGGCGTGCAACTGCATGACCAGTCCGTCCTCGATCGACATGCGGGCCATCTCGGTCAGCATCTGGGCCCGGAACAGTTCGGCATCGCCCCTATGCAGCTCGGCATTGAGGACCCTCTGGTAGAGCGCGCTCGCTTCGGCCTGCATGAGATCCGCCGTCTGTGGGGTCGGATGACCGTGATCGGTCGCGGTCGCGCCCATGGAGCGGAAAAAGGTACGGCGGCTGCGGTGGGCGGCGAGATAACCTTCCCAGGTTCCAACGTCGCAGCCGGTCAGCATGCCGAGCTCTTCGATGTTCTGCCGGAATTCGNNACGCCGTCGGGTCGATAGGTTGGCACGATCCGGCCCTTCCAACCGGAGGCCCGAGCGGCCTGGTGATGGGCCAGATCGTCGAGCGCACTGTCGGTCGTGGCAATCACTTCGATGCCGAAACGGTCGAAGAGGGCCCGCGGTCGATAGCCCGGCTCGTCCAGCCGCTCCGCGATCGCATCGTAATGGCGTTCGGCGTTGTCTTCGCACAGGCGCTCCTGCAGGCCGAAGACCGCGGAAAAGGCATGGTCGAGCCAAAGGCGCGACGGCGTGCCGCGGAACAGGTGATAATGGCGGGCGAACGTTCGCCAGATGGCGCGCGGGTTCTTCTCCGCATCCGCGCCGATGCCCAGCGCCTCATAGGGGACGCCCTGGCTGACGAGCATGCGCACGACGTAGTGATCGGGGATGACGAACAGTTCCGAGGGGTTGCCGAAGGCTGGGTCTTCTCCCCACCAGCGTGGATCGGTGTGGCCGTGCGGCGAGACGATCGGCAAGAGTTCGACGGTGCGGTAGAGATCGCGGGCGACGGCCCGTGTCGCGGGGTCGGCGGGAAACAGACGGTCGGGATGCAGCAGCATGGCGTCACTCACTGTGGAAATCTTGAGGGGCGGCCGCAGGCGCCCCTCGATGGCTTCAGCCCATCAAGTAGTTCGGCAGGAACAACACGATCTCGGGGAAGAGGATCATCGCCACGACGACCGCGAACACCGCAACGACCAGCGGTACCATCTCGACCGTATATTCCTTGTAGGAACAGTTCAGGATGCCGCAGACGGTGAACATAGACACGCCAACCGGCGGCGTCATTCCGCCGAAAGTGACGAGCGTCATCATCACAAGGCCGAAATGCACGGGGTCGACGCCGGCGGCGGTGATGACGGGCACGAGTATCGGCGTCAAAAGCATGACGATGACGGTTGCCTCGACCAGCATGCCGAAGACCAGCAGGAAGATGGCGATGACGAAGAGCAGCATGGTCTGGCTGGAGAACAGGCCGAGCGTTACCTCGGCGATGGTTTGCGGCACCCGTTCGAAGGTGATCACATAGCCGAAGGCGCCTGACAGCAGAATGATGATCATGATCATGCCGATGTCGCGCACGCTGGCCATCAGCGCATCCACCAGCTTTGCGAGTGTCAATTCTCGATAGATGAAGAACCCGATAAACAGCGTGTAGGCAACGGCGAAGGCGCCGGCTTCTGACGGCGTGAACAGGCCGAAACGAATGCCGACCAGCAGCCAGACGGGGAAAAGAATCGCCCAGAAGCTGATGCGGAATCCCGCGACCACCTCACGGAAGGTCGGCAGCCTGTCGTTTATCGGCTTGTAGTCACGCTTGCGCGCCACCCAGCTGGTGGCGAACATCAGCGCGATCGTCAAGAGCACGCCGGGCACGACACCGGCGATGAACAGTCGGCCGATCGAAACTTCGCCTAGGAAACCATAGAGAATGAGTCCGAGGCTGGGCGGGAGGGTCGCGGTGATCAGCCCGCCGATCGATAGCAGTGCCCCCGTGAAGCCGCGGGAATAGCCGTTCTTGATCATCGGTTCGCCGAGAACGCGCGACTGCATGGCCGCATCTGCAACGGCGGAGCCGGAAATGCCGCCCATCAGCGCGCTCAGCACAAGGCTCGTCTGGCCAAGCCCGCCGCGCATCCAGCCGGCCAGCGTGGTCGCGAGACTGGTCAGTCGCGGCGTGATGCCGGTACCGTTCATCAGATGCCCGACGAGAATGAACAGCGGGACGGCGAGCAACGGAAAGGACTGGCTGGAGGCAACGATGCGCTGCACGGCGATACTGTCCGGCAGAAAGGTCGTGGGCAGAAGGAAATACGTCATACTGGCAATGCCAATAGCGAAAGCGACCGGCATGCCGATGACGATGAAGCCCAACGCCAGGATCAGGATAAGGGCGGAAATCACAAGGGATACTCCTGCTCTGCGACTTCGGGTTCAAGCGCAAAGAGCACGCCATGGGCGAAGACCCGGCGCAAGACGGAAATGATCATCAGCGCCGCGCCGACCGGCAGGGCCAGAGTGACCATGCCATAGCTCAAGCCAGACGCTCCGAGTTCGCGAGCCCAGTTGGACAGGGCGAGTTGCGTGCCGAGAAAGACGATATAACCGAGAAAAGGGACGATGCAGATGAGGCAGACCCAGTTCAGGACGATCCGATAGCGAGGCGAAAGCGCATCCGGCAACGCGGACACGCGAATGTGTTCGCCGCGCTTGATGGTGAGATCCGCCCCTAGCATGCAGGTCCAGATCAGCAGCAGTTGGGCTATCTCTGGGCCTTGTGGAAACGGCGAGCCGATCGAGCGTCCGATGGCGCCGGCCAATACGCTGATCACCGTGCCTGCCAGAAAGACGAGCGCCAGGATCTCCTCGGCGCGATCAAAGAATTTCCACATATGTCCCCTCCAGGGCCAATGACGCGGGCTTGCGTCATTGGCCTTTTTGTTCGCCTCGTCAGGGCCTGTGCTTACTGGGCAGCGGCGATGAACGGCTCCAGCGCCTTGCGCGGCTCTTCCAGGCCGAGTTCGGTGTAGACGCCAGGCACGCGGGTCCTGAAATCATCGAGATTGACTTCGGTGAAGGTCACGCCGGCGGCCTCCATCTCCTTGCGAACGCTGTCCAGCTTCTCGACCGTCATCCGGGTCGCTTCGTCACCAGCGGCGGCAAGCTCCTCGACGATGATCTTGCGCATCTCCTCCGGGAGCGATTGGAACCACTGCTCGGATGTGGCAAGGCCGGTATAGAGTTGCACGTGATTTGTCAGGGCGACGTTCTTGACCACCTCATGCATCTTGATGCCGTAGGCGCCGGTCAGCTGCGCCTCCGCACCGTCGATCGCGCCGAGCTGGAGCGCGGAATAGACCTCCGACCACGGCATTGGTACGGCGGTCGCGCCCATGGCGTTGACGGTGGCGATCCAGCCGGGCGCGTCGATTGTGCGCACGCGCACGCCGGAGAGATCGGCCGGACCCTTGACCGGGTTCTTGGAGAACATCTGGCGAGTGCCCTGGAACCAGTTGTAGTTCAGGAGGCGGATACCCGAAGATTGGGCAAGCTTCTCGACCCATTCGGCATAGACGGGCGAGGACGTGATGGCGGAATACTTGCTGTAATCGTCAACGAGGTAGGGCGCCGAGAGGATGCCCAGCTCCTTTTGGAACGGAGCGAGCCGGCCGGCATCCACCAGCACGGCGATGTTGGCGCCGTTGCGGATCTGCTCGAGGACATCATTGTCGGAGCCAAGTTGCGAACTCGGGAAGATGGTGATCTTGATCGCGCCCTTGCTGCGTTCCTCGATCTTCTCCTTCGCGCCCTCCATGGCGATGACGAGCGGATCCTGCGGGTTCTGCGAGGTGGACAGGTTCAAGGCGATTTCCGCATGGGCGGTGCTGGCAAGGCCGGCGATGAATGCGGCCGCGAGGCCCAGGGATTTCAGGGAATTCATCATAGTCTTCTCCTCCGTTACTTGATGAAAATCGGATGTCTGGCGTCAGCCAGTCGGTTGGTCGGCCCAAAGCCCGACCCTTTCGCCTTCCGTGACGAACATGGCGACATGATAAAGTAGCCGGCTAAGGGCATATGGCTGTAGTGTTTGCCCTTGAGCGTCGACACGGTTCCGCCACGCTCTGCGTCCGGCGAAGTAGTGCTGGAAAACGACACGCATGAAGTCGTGCGCGCGGACCGCATCGGCCGTTCGGCCAGAGCGTTCGAATTGGGCCACATAGGCCTTGCCGGCCTCGGTCTGGGGCCAGAGCAGCATCGTGTCCGTCATGACGCGGCCATCTGCATGGACTGCGTCAAAGGCGGCACCCTTCATCAGGCCTTCACCCTGAAAGCCGAAGCGCTCGGCGAAACCCATCATGCGGTCAGCAAGTGCGAGCATCTCGGCTCTGCCACCGAGGCGGACATAACGATGAAGCAACCAGGCCCATTCGCACTGGTGGCCGATCTCACGCAAGGATCCGTCGCGTCCCTCTGCGTTGCTGAAGTTTGCAGCGCGGAATTCGATGATCGTGCCGTGGTCGGGATCGATGAAGTGGCGCCTGACGACGGCCAGCATGTCCTCAGCGCGCTGCATCCAGATCGCTTCGCCTGTCATCTCATAAGCCTGCAACAGCGCCTCGAACATGTGCATATGCGGGTTCTGGGCGCGTAGTTCGCGGGCAGTGCCCGCGCCATGGACGGTGTCGTCTTCAAGCAGCGCGCCCGTTTGCGGATCGGTCAGCCGGTCCTCGATGAACGACCAGCATTCCTGCAACTGCTTCGCCAAGGCGTCGCTCGGCTCCATCCGCTGATAGGTCGAAAGAGCCAGCAAGACGAAAGACTGGTCGTAGCTGCGCTTGATCTGGTCGGTGGCAAGGCCGGTCGGCGCCCCGGAGCGATCGACCGCGCGGGCATAGCCGCCGTCTTCCGCATCACGAAGAAAATTCGTCAGAAACCGATGGGCCGCGCGGGCGCCATCAAGGAGGCGATCGTCCCGTTTCTGGAGATAGAGATGCGACAATGTAAAGAGCAGCCGGGCCTGAGCCAGCGTCGTCTTGGGATCATCATTCAGCGGAACTCCGTCTTCGGTCAAAGCATCGAAAAAGCCGCCGTGAACAGAGTCGCGCGCTTGCTCCAGCCACCAGGGCATGAGCGCGCCATGGAACCATGCAGCCCATTCCTGCGCCGTTCGGTCGTCTTGCTCGCCCCTCGCAATCGGCTGTGCTCTCTTGGCTATCGCCATCGTCAGCCTCCCGCTTCGTCGAAGAATTCGGGCATGGCTTCGGCAATGGCCGGCAGGTCGGTCAGGACCCCCTTCAGATGAGCCCGCATTTGCGTCTCGGCAGCCTCGGCATCGCCGGCGCGCAAGGCCGCAACGACGGCGGCATGCTGAGCGATCAGGCGCTCCCGCGGAAACTGGCGGGTACTGATGTGGCGCACCCGGTCCATCTGCGTCTTCAGATCCTCCAGGATGTCCCAGATGGCCGCCTGGCCCGCGGCCTCGGCCAAAAGCCGATGGAAGGCTTCATCCAGCTCCATGAATCGGCTTGGGTCATCGCTGTCGACCACCGCGCGTTGCGCCGTAAGATTGGCCTCGAGGGACGCCAATATCTTCGGAGTGATCGCGCGCGCCGCCGCCCTAACGATGTCGGCCTCGACCGCCTCGCGAACGAAACGGGCGGTCATCACGGCGGGTACCGAAATACGGCGCACATAAGTGCCACGTTGCGGCCGCACTTCGACAAGCGATTCTTCGGCGAGCTTGATGAAGGCCTCCCGCACCGGCTGGCGGCTGACCTTGTAGCTGGCGGCAATTTCAGATTCCGAAACTCGCACGCCGGGAGCAAGGTCCCCCCTGACGATCCGGTCGCGCAACAGGCGGTAAAGCTGTGGCCCGACGGCCGAGCTTTGCTCGAGTGCGATTGGTTCTGCGCGGACAAGTGCCATCAAATCTCTCCCTTCAAACTGTATAGTCTGCAACTTCCATACTAGTCAACAGGATGAGTGACTGCTAAACAGGAATCCAGTATGATCTATCGTTCAGGCTCAGGAGGTATGGTGTATGCGGCAGACTTGGCGTTGGTTCGGGCCGAAGGATCTCGTTTCCGTCGATGACATGATGCAGGCCGGGGTGGAAGGTGTGGTCTCCGCTCTGCATCACGTGCCGACCGGCGCCGCATGGACGCCCGAAGAGGTGGAACAGCGCCAGACCGAGATCGGCCGAATGAAGAACGGCAGCCCATCGGGTCTCAAGTGGGAAGTGGTCGAAAGCCTGCCCGTGTCCGAGGACATCAAAAAGCAGAAGGGGGCGTGGCGCGAACACATTGCGCATTACAAGAGCTCGCTCAAGGTGCTCCGCGATGCCGGGATCGAAGTGATCTGCTATAATTTCATGCCGGTGCTGGACTGGACGCGCACAGACCTCGCCTGGCGCCTGCCCAACGGTGCGACCTGCATGCGGTTCGACCTCAATGATTTTGCCGCCTTCGACATCCATATCCTTGCCCGGCCCGGCGCGGTGGAGGATTATCCGCCGGAGGTGGTCGGGGAGGCCAGCCGTCGCTTCGCAGCAATGGACGAGAAGGCATGTCGCTCGCTCGCCCGCAATGTCGTCTTCGGTCTGCCCGGCGCCGCGGAACACTTCACCCTTGAGGATGTCCGAACGCATCTCGCAGAGTATGCGGCTATTTCGGAAGACCAACTTCGCGCTCATCTCATCGATTTCCTGGCGGAAGTGGCACCAGTCGCCCAGGACCTCGGTCTGCGCCTCTGCTGTCATCCGGATGATCCGCCGTTCTCACTGCTCGGCCTGCCACGGGTCATGTCAACGGANNAAAGACGACTATCGCAAGATGATGGCTGCGGTCGATCTGCCGGCGAGCGGCATCACGCTGTGCACCGGCTCACTCGGAGCCCGACCCGACAATGACTTGCCGGGGATGATGGATCGGTTGGGCGACCGTGTGCATTTTCTCCACCTGCGCAATGTGCAGCGCGAATCGCAGGGCATCATGGGCAGTTTCTACGAGGCGGAACATCTCGGCGGTGGGACTGACATGGTCGCGGTGATCGCGGCTGCCCTGCGCGAGGAGGAGCGTCGGCGGGCGGGCGGGCGGTCTGATTGCAGCATTCCCTTCCGCCCCGACCATGGCCAGGACATTCTCGACGACCTTACCCGCAGTGCGCAGCCCGGCTATCCCGCAATCGGACGTCTGAAGGGCCTAGCCGAACTACGGGGCATCATGACGGCGCTCCAGCATCCCGTCGAGGGGATCCGCCCATGAGTACGCCGCGCCTGACAGAGCTTTGGCAAGTTGCGGGCGAGGCGCTCCTACCCGCCTATGAGCCCTCGTCCCATGGCGTCGGCATAGTCCATCTCGGCATTGGTGCCTTCCATCGGGCGCATCAGGCGGCTTACACGGATGCAGCGCTGGCCGCGGCCGGTGGCGACTGGCGTATCCGGGGCGTCAGCCTGCGCAGCCGGGAAGTAGCCGAAGCGCTTAATCCGCAGAACGGGCTCTATACACTGATCGAGCGCAGCGCTTCGGGCACCACCGGCCGCGTAATCGGATCGATCACCGATGTGATTGCCGCGGNNGATCCAGAAGCCGCACTGACAGCAATGGCCGATCCCGCCGTGCGCATTGTCACCCTGACGGTGACGGAAAAGGGCTATGGGATCGATCGTACCGCCCGCGGTCCGGACTGGTCGCATCCGGCCGTGGCCGCTGACCTCGCCGCGCCTGAGGCCCCAGCGGGTGTGCTCGGATTGCTGACCGCGGCTTTGCGATTGCGCCGCGCCAGGAACACGGCGCCGTTTACGGTTCTCAGCTGTGACAATCTGCCGGAGAACGGCGCGCTGCTNNCTTTCCCTCCAGCATGGTGGACAGGATCACCCCGGCCGTCACGCCGGAGACACTGGCGACTGCCGAGCAGTTTACCGGCTGCCGCGACCTTGCGGCAGTGGAAACAGAAGCCTTCCATCAATGGGTGATCGAGGACCATTTCCCCGGCGGTCGCCCGGCCTGGGAAAGGGCCGGCGCCATCTTCGTGTCGGACGTCACGCCCTATGAGCGGATGAAGCTCACCATGTTGAACGGCAGCCACTCCATGTTGGCCTATGCCGGCTTTCTCGCCGGCCACCACTATGTCCGGGACGTCATGGCCGACGATTCGCTTGCTGCCCTCGTCCGGCGCCACCTCAGTTCTGCCGCTGCCGTCCTGCCGGCGCTTTGCGGGATTGATCTTGCGGCTTACGGACAGGCACTCGCCGAGCGCTTTGAAAACCCGGCAATCGCTCACGAGACCTATCAGATCGCCATGGACGGGACTGAAAAGCTGCCGCAGCGACTTCTTGCTCCGGCCGTTCTGTCGCTGGAAGCCGGACTGCCGGTCAGGCCCTTCGCCTTTGCCGTGGCCGCGTGGATGCGCTATTGCCTTGGGGAAACCGACGGCGGCGACACCTATGCCTTGCGCGATCCGCGCGCGGTTGAAATAACTGCCGTGCTCGCGAGCCTGCCGCATGAGGCGGAAGCAATCTCGGACGCCTTGCAGAGACTCCCCGGTCTCTTTCCCGCCAAGCTTCTCGAAGCTTCTCAATGGCGATGCGAGGTCAGCCGAGCTCTCGGCCGCATCCTCGATTTGGGCATGCGGGGCGCAATCGCGGAGGAGGCGAAGGGATGAGTGACAAGCTGTTTCTCTCGATCGGCGAAGCGATGGTGGAACTGTCGCAGGCCGAGGGAGGCTTGTGGCGCATGGGTTTTGCCGGCGATACGCTGAATACGGCTTGGTATATCCGCGCCTGCCTGCCGGCACAGTGGGAGGTTGCTTATTTCACCCGACTGGGCATGGATCCTTTTTCCGGGCGCATGCTGGATTTTCTCGATAGCAACGATATCGCCACGCGGTTCATCGCGCGTGACCGGGAGCGCACAGTCGGGCTTTATGCGATCGAACTTCATGACGGCGAGCGAAGCTTCTCCTATTGGCGCGGACAGTCCGCGGCGCGCCGGCTGGCCGACGACGAACAAGCACTTTCTGCGGCGATTGTGGATGCCGATGTCGTCTATTTTTCCGGCATTACGCTGGCGATCCTCGAGCCCGGTCGCCGAGAAGCATTGTTGCGACTAATCGGCGAAGCCCGTGACGCCGGCAAGACGACGGTTTTCGACCCGAACATCCGGCCAAAGCTCTGGGAGAACGCAGAGACGATGCGCGACTGTCTCGCGCGCGCGGCTGCGACCGCCTCGATCGCCCTACCGAGCTTCGATGATGAGGTAGCCGTGTTCGGCGACGCCGGCATCGAGGATTGCGCGGCCCGCTGGCTGCGGTCCGGGGCCGGTGAAGTCATCGTGAAGAATGGCGGCGGACCGATGGCGATTGCCACGTCGGATGACTCGATTTCGACACTCACCTTCGAGAGTGTCAAAGCGGTCGATAGCACGGGGGCGGGCGATTCCTTCAATGGCGGCTACCTTGCCGCACGCCTCGGTGGAGAGGGACCGGACAAGGCCGCGGCGGAAGGCCATCGCATCGCGGCACAGGTTGTTTGCCGGCCCGGCGCTCTCATCCCGCGGGAACAAATCCGGGTCGCGCGTTAATCTGCCCGCCCGCGTATCAGCGTGCACGCACGGCGGCTTTTGATCCTGGGCTCTTGTAAGTCAGGTCGGCCATGCACACCCAAGAATAGTCTTGATATGGGTCAATTGCGGCCAGCTCTGTTGTGGTAGCTTGTTTTCGTTCCGCACAGGGGAGGGTTCCGTCATGGGCTACATTAAGATACTCGCTGCAACCGCAATCGCCGTTATTCCAATGTTGGTCGGCATGGGGGCCTTGTCGCCGTCAATGGCCCAGAGCGGCATGACCTGCGAGCAACTTTGGTACGAGCGCAATGCGATCTACGCAGCCAAGGGCTACTGCTTCAAGACCCAGCGTGCCCGCAATGTCTTCGGCCGTGGCTGCTTCCCGCCCTACGGCAAGTTAACGCCCGGCGAGCAACGTCGCGTCAGTGACATCGAGCGCTGGGAAGTCTATCAGGGCTGCCGTTGATAGGAACAATCCGTGCGCGGCAATGATATCTAGCGTTGGTCAAATCGGCGCCAGGTCCTTTTGGCCCCCGTTGAGCCGCTTCGCCAGTGCACCGGGCGACGCGGCTGAATGGTTGCGGTCAGGCGCTCGTGTCTGCTATTGCCCGATTTTCACTATCCCCTAGGATGAAGCCGAACGAAAAGGGGTGACAATGCTGTTTTCCAGCCGCCAAGCGGAAATTATGGCTCTCGCCAAGGCGGAGGGACGTGTCTTGGTCGATGAACTGGCGACGCGTTTCGCCGTCACGCCGCAGACCATTCGAAAGGACTTGAACGATCTCTGCGATGGCAAGGCGCTGACGCGCATTCATGGCGGTGCAATCTTTCCGAGCGGCAACGAGAATGTGAAATACGAGGCACGTCGCTCCATCGCCGCACCGGAGAAGCAGGCGATCGGCCGGGCTGCCGCGGCGCTCATTCCCGATAACTCCTCGCTGTTCATCAATATCGGCACAACGACCGAGGCCGTCGGCGAGGCGTTGATCGACCATCGCGAGTTGATGGTGATCACCAACAATATCAATGTCGCCAATCGCTTGCGTGTGTTCCCCTCGATCGAGGTGGTGATTGCTGGCGGTGTTGTGCGCGGGTCGGACGGCGGTATCGTGGGCGAGGCCGCGGTCGACTTCATCCGCCAGTTCAAGGTCGATTTTGCCGTCATCGGCGTGTCGGCAATCGACGAGGACGGCGCGCTTCTCGACTTCGACTATCGGGAGGTCAAGGTGGCCCAGGCGATCATCGCCAATGCTCGCCATGTCATCCTGGTATCTGACGCCTCCAAGTTCGAGCGCACCGCGCCGGTGCGCATCGGCCATATCTCCCAGGTCCACACCTTCATCACAGACCATTGTCCGGTTGATGGGATCCGTAGGATCTGTGCGGAAAGCGACGTGCATCTGGTGGAAACGCAAAGCCAGCGGGATGAGGTCGACGATAGTCGGTAGTTTTTCGTTAATGTTCGTTTGACATTCGCTTCTCTTTCAAATTAGATGATTGAGCTTTCGCAATTGCATCAAATTGTGCAATGCGAAAAGGGGGCGAGAGCGCATGTCGGTCGAGACAGTCTTCGACATCTTTGTCATCGGTGGCGGCATCAACGGCTGCGGCATCGCGCGTGATGCTGTCGGCCGCGGCTATTCGGTCGCGCTCGCAGAAATGAACGACTTCGCCTCGGGCACGTCCTCCGGCGCCACCAAGCTGATCCATGGCGGCCTTCGCTATCTCGAATATTATGAATTCCGCCTTGTGCGTGAGGCGCTGATGGAGCGCGAAGTGTTGTGGGCGATGGCGCCGCACGTTATCTGGCCGCTGCGTTTCGTCCTGCCCTTCCAGAAAGGCGGCGTCCGCCCGGCATGGCTGATCCGCCTCGGGCTTTTCCTTTACGACCATCTCGGCGGCCGCAAGCTCCTGCCGGCGACAAAGACACTAGACCTCCGCCGCGACCCGGCTGGAAAGCCGCTGAAGCCGGTGTTTTCCAAGGCTTTCGAGTATTCCGACGGCTGGGTCGACGATGCCCGCATGGTGGTTCTGAATGCGCGGGACGCGGCCGATCGCGGTGCGACGATCATGAGCCGGACCCGGGTCACCTCGGCCCGCCGGGAGAACGGGCTTTGGTCCGTGACGGTTCTGGACCAGTCGACTGGCAAGTCGCAAGCCTTCAAGGCGCGCATGTTGGTCAATGCTGCCGGTCCCTGGGTCGACCAGGTGCTTGCCGGCGCCTTCGGCCGCAACAATGTCCACAATGTCCGGCTCGTCCAGGGCAGTCATATCGTGGTGAAGAAGAAGTTTACCGACAAGCGCGCCTATTTCTTCCAGAACCCGGACAACCGCATCATTTTCGCGATTCCTTACGAGAATGATTTTACGCTGATCGGCACGACGGATCGTGACTATACGGATGATCCGAAAAATGTGAAAATAAGCGAAGAGGAAATCGCATATCTTTGCAACGCGGCCAGCGAATATTTCGCAGAGCCGGTGAAGAAGGACGACATCGTCTGGAGCTACTCGGCCGTGCGCCCGCTCTATGACGACGGTGCATCGAAGGCCCAGGAAGCGACGCGCGATTATGTGCTGAAGCTCGACCACCGCCCGGCGGAGGAAGCGCCACTTCTCAATGTCTTCGGCGGCAAGCTGACCACCTATCGGCGTCTGGCCGAGCACGCGCTTGAAAAGATCGGAGAGGCGATCGGCACCATGGGCAGTCCATGGACGGCGACGAGCCGATTGCCCGGCGGCGATTTCGAAGCGACGGCCTATGTGGCGGAAGTCGACAGACTGCTGAAGGCCTGTCCCTTCATGGAGCGTGGCCATGCGGAGCGATTGGTCCGCTGCTACGGCACAGATGCCGAGACCATTTTGTCCGGCGCAGCGCGTGCCGAGGATATGGGACGGCATTTCGGCGGTTCGCTGTACGAATGTGAAGTCCGCTGGCTGATCGACCGCGAATGGGCCCACAGCGCGGAAGACGTGCTGTGGCGTCGTACCAAGCAAGGTTTGTTCCTGACGGCCGGGGAGGCTCAGGAACTCGCGACGTATATGGCGGAAGCGACGGCCCGCTAGGGCGCGCTTGCCGGTATTGAAAATGACCGACGGTTCGGAGGAGGCCCGAGGAATAGATGCTTGAATTGCGCAATGTGTCGAAGATGGTTGCTGGCGAATATCACATTCGCCCGACCGATCTCGTCTTCCAGCGAGGGTCGCTGAATGTCCTGCTGGGGCCGACGCTCTCCGGCAAGACCTCGCTGATGCGCTTGATGGCGGGTCTCGACAAGCCGACCGGCGGATCGATCCATCTTGATGGCGTGGATGTCACCGGCGTGCCAGTGCAAAAGCGCAATGTCGCCATGGTCTACCAGCAGTTCATCAACTATCCGGCATTGACCGTCTATGAAAACATTGCTTCGCCGATGCGGATCGCAGGCAAGGATAAGGCGACCATCGACCGCGAGGTAAAAAAAGCCGCCGAACTGTTGCGGCTGACGCCTTATCTCGATCGCACCCCGCTCAGCCTGTCCGGCGGCCAGCAGCAGCGCACGGCGCTGGCGCGTGCCATCGTCAAGAACGCCAATCTCGTGTTGCTCGACGAGCCGCTCGCCAATCTCGACTACAAGCTGCGCGAGGAACTGCGTGAGGAATTGCCGAAGCTCTTCGCTCAGTCCGGCGCGATCTTCGTCTACGCCACGACCGAACCGTCCGAAGCGCTCCTGCTCGGAGGCAATACCGCGACCTTGAGCCAGGGTGCGGTGACGCAGTTCGGCGAGACGATCCAGGTCTATCGTCACCCTCTCGACCTCTTGACCGCACGCACTTTTGCCGATCCGCCGCTCAACACGATCGAGCTGGTGAAATCCGGCGGTCAGTTCCTGCTGGCCGACCGGCCGATCCTGCCGGTCCCGGCCCATCTGGCCGCCATCGCCGATGGTCCGGTGACGATCGGCTTCCAGCCGCATCACCTCTATCTCGAGCGCAACGACCATGCGACGACGGCGCTTTCGGCCAAGACGCTGGTCTCGGAGATCGCCGGCTCGGAGAGCTTCATCCACCTGCACTTCGCCGGCGCACGCTGGGTCATGCTGGCCCACGGCATCCACGACATCGATCCGGATCACGAGCTCGAAGTCTTCATCGATCCGCGCCACCTGATGGCGTTCGGCTCCGACGGGCGCGCGCTCACCGACGTCGCCGCGGCGTGAGGGGGGAAGAGACCATGGCACGCATCAATCTCGACCATATCCGCCACGCCTACAGCCCCAAGGCCAAGGCCGCCGGCGACTACGCGCTGAAGGAAGTCCATCACGAATGGGCCGACGGCGGCGCCTATGCCCTGCTCGGGCCCTCCGGCTGCGGCAAGACCACGCTGCTCAACATCATTTCCGGGCTTATTCACCCCTCGGACGGCCGCATCCTGTTTGACGGCGCTGACGTCACCGCCCTTTCGACCGAGGCGCGCAACATCGCCCAGGTCTTCCAGTTCCCCGTCGTCTACGACACCATGACGGTCTACGACAATCTCGCCTTCCCGCTGCGCAACCGCCATGTGGCGGAGGCGGACGTCGACCGCCGGGTGAAGGAAATCCTCGAGATGACCGATCTGGCCGGCATGGCCGGCAGGCGGGCGCAGGGGCTCACCGCCGACCAGAAGCAGAAGATCTCGCTCGGCCGCGGGCTCGTCCGCTCCGACGTCAATGCGATCCTGTTCGACGAGCCGCTGACGGTCATCGACCCGCACATGAAGTGGGTTCTGCGTTCGCAACTCAAGCGGCTGCACCGCCAGTCGGGCTTCACAATGGTTTACGTCACCCACGACCAGACCGAAGCGCTCACGTTCGCCGACAAGGTCGTCGTCATGTATGACGGCGAAATCGTCCAGATCGGCACGCCTGCCGAACTGTTCGAGCGTCCGAGCCACACCTTCGTCGGCTATTTCATCGGCTCGCCGGGCATGAACTTCATGCCGGCAGCAGTGAGCGGATCTCAGGCCGTCGTCGGCGAGCAGACCATCGCGCTGAACGGCGCGCCTAAACTGGCCGAGGGCGCCCGGATCGAGCTCGGCATCCGGCCGGAATTCGTCCGCCTCGGCCGCGAAGGCATGCCGGTCAAGATCACCAAGGTCGAGGATACCGGCCGCCAGAAGATCGTCCGCACCATGTTCTGCGGCCATCCGCTGTCGATCGTCGCGCCCGAGGACACCGAAATCCCGAGCGAGGCACGTGTCACTTTCGAAGCCCAGGCCATCGGCATCTATGCCGACAGCTGGCGCGCAGGGCAGGAGGGCTGAGGATGGAAAAGACCTTCAACAACAAGGCCTGGTTCCTGGTCCTTCCGGTTCTGCTGCTGGTGGCCTTCTCGGCTGTCATTCCGCTGATGACCGTGGTCAACTATTCGGTGCAGGACACCTTCGGCAACAACGAGTTCTTCTGGGCCGGCACCGACTGGTTTACGGAAATGCTGTCTTCCGATCGCTTCTGGAATGCGCTCGGCCGCAACCTGATCTTCTCCTTGGTCATTCTCGCCATCGAGGTGCCGCTCGGCATCCTGATCGCGCTCAACATGCCGAAAAAGGGGTTGGGCGTGCCCGTCTGCCTCGTGCTGATGGCGCTGCCGCTGCTCATTCCGTGGAACGTCGTCGGGACCATCTGGCAGGTCTTCGGCCGCGTCGACATCGGATTCCTTGGCCACTACCTGACCGTTCTCGGCATCGATTACAACTATACGCAGGACCCCGTCGATGCCTGGGTGACGGTCATCGTCATGGACGTCTGGCACTGGACGAGCCTCGTCGTGCTCTTGTGCTATGCCGGCCTCGTCTCCATCCCGGACGCCTATTACCAGGCCGCCAAGATCGACGGCGCCTCGCGTTTCTCTGTATTCCGCTACATCCAGTTGCCCAAGATGAAGCGGGTTCTGCTGATCGCTGTACTGCTGCGCTTCATGGATAGCTTCATGATCTATACCGAGCCCTTCGTCGTCACCGGCGGTGGCCCGGGCAATTCGACGACCTTCCTGTCCATCGATCTGGTCAAGATGGCGGTCGGCCAGTTTGACCTTGGCCCGGCGGCTGCCATGTCGATCATCTACTTCCTGATCATCCTGCTCATGTCGTGGGTCTTCTACACGGTCATGACCAGCCACGACGCCCAGGCCAAGTGAGGGGAATGCGAAGATGAACCATGACAAGAGCCGCTTTTCCTTCCTGATCCCGACGATCTACATCATCTTCCTGCTCCTGCCGATCTACTGGCTGGTCAACATGAGCTTCAAGGAAAACAACGAGATCCTCGGGGCCTTCTCGCTCTTTCCGCAGAATCCGACGCTCAGGAACTACATGGTGATCTTCACCGATCCGTCCTGGTACAACGGATACATCAACTCGATCATCTATGTGGTGATGAACACGGTGATTTCGGTCGCGGCGGCCTTGCCGGCCGCCTATGCCTTCTCGCGCTACCGTTTCCTGGGCGACAAGCACCTGTTCTTCTGGCTCTTGACCAACCGTATGGCGCCGCCGGCGGTGTTCGCGCTGCCCTTTTTCCAGCTCTATTCGGCCTTCGGCCTGATCGATACCCATATTGCCGTGGCTCTCGCCCATTGCCTGTTCAACGTACCGCTGGCGGTCTGGATTCTTGAAGGCTTCATGTCGGGCGTGCCGAAGGAGATCGACGAGACGGCCTATATCGACGGCTATTCCTTCCCGCGCTTCTTCGTGAAGATCTTCATGCCGCTGATCGCGAGCGGAATCGGGGTCGCCGCCTTCTTCTGCTTCATGTTCTCCTGGGTCGAACTGCTGATCGCCCGCACGCTGACCACGACCGACGCCAAGCCGATCGCCGCCACCATGACCCGCACGGTCTCGGCCTCGGGCATGGATTGGGGCGTGTTGGCGGCCGCCGGAGTGCTCACCATCATCCCGGGCGCGCTCGTCATCTATTTCGTCCGCAACTACATCGCCAAGGGCTTTGCCCTGGGCCGCGTCTAGGGGGAGGGAGGCAGACAATGAACTTCTCATGGATGGCATGGACGCTGCCGACTGCGCTGTTCTTCATCGGCATCTTCACGCTGATCGCCTGCATGGCGGTCTGGGAATATTTCTCGCCGGGCGGCAATCCCCGCATCGGCATTCTGCGGTTTGAAACGACGCGAGGCGATCGCTTGTTCATATCGCTGCTCGGTTCGGCTTTCATTCACCTTGCATGGTTGGGACTGGGAGGTCCCAACCTGTGGTGGGCTCTCGCCTTGTCGGTGGTCTACGCGATCGGCGTATTCCGTTTCGTCTGAGGCTAGAAAAAAGGATGGCGGGCCGCTTCCGCCATCCCGGACTACGAAGAGACTGCAATCGCAACCTTTGGGAGGAAAATCATGCGAAAGCACCTTTTGACGACGACCGCAGCCATGCTGCTGGCGATGACCGGCTCCGCTTTTGCCGGTATGGACGAGGCTAAACAGTTCCTGGACAAGGAGGTCGGTGACCTCTCGGCGCTTTCCCGCGCGGACCAGGAAAAGGAAATGCAGTGGTTCGTCGATGCTGCAAAGCCCTTTGCCGGCATGGAAATCAAGGTGGTGTCGGAAACCATCACCACCCACGAGTATGAATCCAAGGTTCTGGCCCCGGCCTTTACCGCGATCACCGGCATCAAGATCACCCACGACCTGATCGGCGAAGGGGACGTCGTCGAAAAGCTGCAGACGCAGATGCAGTCCGGCGAGAACATCTATGACGCCTATGTCAACGACTCGGACCTGATCGGCACCCATTGGCGTTACCAGCAGGCCCGTTCGCTCACCAAGTGGATGGCGAACGAAGGCAAGGATGTGACGAATCCCGGCCTCGACCTCGAGGACTTCATCGGCCTGAAGTTCACCACCGCGCCGGATGGCGATCTCTACCAGTTGCCCGACCAGCAGTTCGCCAACCTCTACTGGTTCCGGTATGATTGGTTCAACGACGAGAAGAACAAGGCCGATTTCAAGGCCAAGTACGGCTACGATCTGGGCGTACCGGTCAACTGGTCGGCTTACGAGGACATTGCCGAGTTCTTCACTGGCCGCGAGATCGATGGCAAAAAGGTCTATGGTCACATGGACTATGGCAAGAAGGACCCGTCGCTCGGCTGGCGCTTCACCGATGCCTGGCTCTCCATGGCCGGCAACGGCGACAAGGGCCTGCCGAATGGTCTTCCCGTCGACGAATGGGGCATCAAGGTCGATGAAAACTCCCGTCCGGTCGGCTCGTGCGTTGCCCGTGGTGGCGACACCAACGGCCCCGCTTCGGTCTACGCCATCCAGAAGTATCTCGACTGGCTGAAGGCCTATGCGCCGGCCGCTGCCCAGGGCATGACCTTCTCGGAATCCGGTCCGGTTCCGTCGCAGGGCGAGATCGCCCAGCAGATGTTCATGTACACCGCGTTCACCGCTGACCTCGTCAAGGATGGCTTGCCGGTGGTCAATGCGGACGGCACGCCGAAGTGGCGCTTCGCTCCGAGCCCGCATGGCGTCTACTGGAAGGACGGCATGAAGCTCGGCTATCAGGACGTCGGTTCCTGGACACTGCTCAAGTCCACACCGGATGACCGCGCCAAGGCCGCCTGGCTCTATGCTCAGTTTGTCACCTCCAAGACCGTGGACGTCAAGAAGAGCCATGTCGGCCTGACCCTCATCCGCGAGTCGTCGATCCAGCATGAGAGCTTCACTGAGCGTGCGCCGAAGCTCGGCGGCCTGATCGAGTTCTACCGCTCGCCGGCCCGCGTCCAGTGGTCGCCGACCGGCACCAACGTTCCGGACTATCCGAAGCTGGCCCAACTGTGGTGGCAGGCGATCGGCGACGCATCCTCGGGTGCGAAGTCGGCGCAGGAAGCCATGGACTCGCTGTGCGCCGAGCAGGAAAAGGTGATGCAGCGCCTGGAACGTGCGGGCGTTCAGGGCGACATCGGCCCGAAGCTCGCCGAGGAGAAGACCCTCGAAGAGTGGAACGCCGATGCTGTTGCCAAGGGCAATCTCGCCCCGCAGCTGAAGATCGAAAACGAGAAGGAACAGCCGCTCACCGTCAATTACGACGAACTGGTGAAGAGCTGGCAGAATTGATCTTGCCTCGTTAGCATGACAAGGGACCGGGGCGCAGATCAAGCGCCCCGGTCTTCATCCAAGGAGAAGAGGCCCGATGAGCGGATACATTCTGGCAATTGACCAGGGAACCACCTCGACCCGGTCGATGGTTTTCGACCAGAACATGCACATCGTCGGGGTCGCCCAGCAGGAATTCACCCAGTTCTTCCCCGATTCCGGCTGGGTCGAGCATGACGCCGAGGAGATCTGGCAGAGCGTGCTTTCGACCACCCGCATGGCAGTCGCCAAGGCGGGCATCACGCTGCGCGACGTTGCAGCGATCGGCATCACCAACCAGCGCGAAACCGCCGTGGTCTGGGACCGGAATTCCGGCGAACCGCTCCATCGCGCCATCGTCTGGCAGGATCGCCGCACCGCCCGTTTCTGCGAGGAGCTGAAGGCCAAGGGCCTGGAGCCGCTCTTCACCGCCAAGACCGGCCTGCTGCTCGATCCTTATTTCTCCGGCACCAAGCTCGCCTGGATGCTCAATTCGGTCGAGGGGCTGCGCGTCCGCGCCGAAAAGGGCGAGGTCTGCTTCGGCACGATCGATAGCTGGCTGATCTTCCGGATGACCGCCGGACGGGTGCACGCGACCGACGCCACGAATGCCTCGCGCACGCTGATTTACGACATTGGCGAAAACCGGTTCGACGACGAACTTCTCGATATTCTTTCCATCCCGCGTGCCATGCTGCCCGAGGTCAAGGACTGCGCCGACGATTTCGGCGTGACCGATCCGGAGATCTTCGGCGCCGAAATCCCTATCCTCGGCGTTGCCGGCGACCAGCAGGCGGCGGTGATTGGCAATGCCTGCTTCGAGCCCGGCATGATGAAATCCACCTATGGAACGGGCTGCTTTGCGCTCTTAAACACCGGAACCGACCGCGTCGCATCTTCGAATCGGCTGCTGACGACGATCGCCTATCGGCTGAACGGCGAGACCACCTATGCGCTGGAAGGCTCGATCTTCATCGCCGGCGCGGCCGTGCAGTGGCTGCGCGACAGCCTCGGCTTCATCGGCAGTTCCGCTGAGACCGACGGCCTGGCCGCCAAGGCCGACCCGCACCAGCGCGTCTATCTTGTTCCGGCTTTCACCGGGCTTGGCGCGCCGTATTGGGATGCCGAGGCCCGCGGCGCGATGTTCGGCATGACCCGCAACACCGGCCCCGCGGAGTTCGCCCGTGCCGTGCTCGAAAGCGTTGCCTACCAGACCTATGATCTGCTGGAGGCGATGAAGAAGGATTGGGATGGCGCGAGCGAAAGGACCGTGCTGCGCGTCGACGGCGGCATGGTCGCCTCCAACTGGACGATGCAGCGTCTCGCCGACATTCTGGCCGCACCGGTGGATCGCCCCGAGATCCTCGAGACCACGGTGCTGGGCGCCGCCTGGCTCGCCGGCTCCCGCGCCGGCATCTGGCCGGACCGACAAGGCTTTGCCGAACATTGGAAACGCGATCGCCGCTTCGAGCCGGGCATGGCCGAGGATGATCGTCAGGCCGCAGTCGCCGGATGGCGGGACTGCGTGTCGCGCTGCCTCACCAAGCGCGGTTGAGATCGCGCGCCCCGAGAGGTCCTACCACCCTCGCGGCGCGCTTGATCCCTCAGGCGGCGGCGGCTGAATTGCCGACCAGTTCGCCGAACTTGGAGAAGAACTCACCGGCCAGCTTCTTCGAGGTCGAATCAATCAGACGGCTGCCCAGCTGGGCGATCTTGCCGCCGACCTCGGCCTTGACCGTGTAGGTGAGGATCGTCGCGTTCGGTCCGTCGGCTTCGAGCGAGACGTCGGCGCCGCCCTTGGCAAAGCC